>PMIJ01000086.1 GCA_003157015.1 Bacteroidales bacterium | reverse complement strand
ATTGATTTTCAAGCGATCTTAAGTGAGAAGTCACTAATTACCCATTGCCAAATATTTTTTATTTGAGTTAATAGTTTTTTTTTGTAATATTGGTAATTGAGAATTGAACAAATTCTTATGTTCAATTCATTCATTTTGACTTGAATAGTAAAAATTATAGCCCAATAAATCAATTTAAAACGATACCAATATGAAATTTGTAGTATCCAGCTCGGAACTTCTAGGTCACCTGCAGTCAATAAGCAGGGTAATCAGTTCAAAGAATACACTTCCGATACTCGATAATTTTCTTTTCAATCTCTCAGGGAATGATCTTGAAATAACTGCATCGGACCTTGAATCGACCCTGATTACCAGGATGAAGCTTGAGAACACCGATGGCGATGGCACAATAGCTCTACCGGCAAGAATATTACTGGATACATTAAAAGAGTTTTCAGTTCAGCCGCTTACATTTGATATCAACATGGAGACAATGGCGGTTGTTATAAGCTCAGAAAATGGTAAGTTCAATGTTGTAGGACAAAATGGAATTGACTTTCCTGCCCTGCCTGCAATAAAAAAAGAGAAAAAGTTTTCATTTGCGATTAATGCCGATGTATTGCTTTCAGGCATCAGCAAAACATTGTTTGCAACAGCTGATGATGAACTTCGACCTGTTATGGGTGGCATCTTCGTAGAGGCATCAACCGACAAAATCACATTTGTAGCATCGGATGCTCATAAACTGGTAAGATATCAGAGAACCGATGCTCAAGCTGATGATAATGCGTCATTTATACTTCCAAAAAAACCCGCGTCTCTTCTGAAAAACATTTTAACGAAAGAGGAAGGCGCAGTTACCGTGGAATTTGATGATAAAAATGCATTTTTTATCCTGGGAAATTACAAAGTTGTGTGCCGGCTTGTTGAGGGCAATTATCCGAATTATAATTCAGTAATTCCAAAAAATAATCCCCGTAAGATAACAATTGACAGAGTTGAATTTTTTAATACGCTCAGGCGGGTATCTGTATTTTCAAATCAGGCAAGTAATCTTGTAAAACTTCAGCTAAAAGGAAATCAGGTGATGGTTTCTGCTCAGGATATTGATTTTTCCATTTCAGCTTATGAAAGGATCAAATGCCAGTATGAAGGAGATGAGATTGAAATCGGGTTTAAATCGGTTTTTCTTCTTGAGATCCTGTCAAATATTGGTTCACAGGATGTTATGATAGAATTGGCTGATCCAACCAGAGCAGGACTGTTCCTTCCGGCAATTACAGAGAATGAATCGGAAGATCTCCTGATGCTTCTTATGCCAATGATGATAAATGCCTGACAATTGAATCTGAATCTTAAACGTCCTATTGCTTTTATCGATCTTGAGACGACGGGAATCAACGTTTCAACCGATAGGATCGTTGAATTCTCGGTCTTGAAACTCAGTCCTAACGGAAAGGAGGAGTGGATGAGCACAAGGATAAACCCTGAAATGCCAATTCCTACCAAATCCACTGCCATTCATGGAATTAAAAATGAAGATGTAACGAAATCACCGACATTTAAAGAGGTTGCGAAAAATCTTACAACATTTCTTGAAGGTTGTGATCTGGCTGGTTATAACGCTATTAAATTTGATATACCTGTTCTGGCCGAAGAATTTCTCAGGGTAAATATTGATTTCACTTTCACAAAGAGAAGATATGTCGATGTGCAGGTAATATTCCATAAAAAAGAACAGCGTACTCTGTCGGCTGCTTACCTGTTTTACTGCAAAAAAGATCTTGAGGGAGCTCATGGCTCAAAGGCCGATACAGCTGCAACCTTTGAGATTCTTAAATCACAGCTCGACAGGTATAAGGATCTGGAAAACGATGTCGAGAAGCTTGCAGAATACAGCTCTTTTAACAGCAATGTTGATTTTGCAGGAAGAATAATTCTTGATGAAAAAGGAATCGAGGTTTTTAACTTTGGCAAGCATAAGGGGAAAGCGGTTGAAGCTGTCTTCAATGATGATCCCGCTTATTATTCCTGGATGATGAACGGTGAATTTCCTTTATATACCAAGAAAGTCCTTACAGAGATCAAATTGAGATCTTTCGGAAAAAATCAAAAGTAGAATGAAGATCATCTGTATCGGTCTTAATTACCGGAAGCATGCCCTGGAATTAGGATGGCCTGTCCCCGATGAACCAGTGGTATTCCTTAAACCCGATTCATCAATCCTGAAAAACAATAAACCCTTCTTCCTGCCTGGCTTTTCAACTGATATCAACTATGAAGTCGAAGTAGTATTAAAAATCAGTAAACTTGGCAAGGGAATCTCTGCAAAATTTGCCCAGCGGTATTTTGATGAAATAACCTTAGGTATTGATATTACAGCGCGTGACCTTCAGACCAGGCTCAAAACAGCCGGAATGCCGTGGGAATTATCAAAATGTTTCGACGGAGCAGCACCATTGGGGCATTTTATTTCAGTATCCTCAATAAAGGATATAAATAATCTCGACTTCAGACTCGAAATCAATAATGAAGTCAGACAACAAGGTAACACATCTGATATGATCTTCAGTATTAATGAGATTATTGAATATGTTTCAAAATTTTTTACACTCAAAACCGGAGATCTCATATTTACAGGCACTCCTCCCGGAGTTGGCCAGCTTCATAAAAATGACAATCTTGTCGCCTATCTGGGTGATGAACCGGTTCTGGATTTTATGATAAAATAGGGAAAACATTCATTTTTACAGTTTTAACTTCTTATTTTTACCCCACACCATACGAAGTATCACCCTCATCCTGCATCTCTTCGTGCAAAACTATTCCAATATTTTCTTCTTCCTGATAATGAATCAGTTGCTTGTAAAGAACTGATTCCGGACTTATCATGCTTGCGCCAGGAACAAGATTTTAAATTTATCGTTTATGTTGCCATTGATCTGAAAAGTACTTAACATTATATTGAATTCACTTTAATTAAACCAGTACGATAATTTAAGAACGAGACCCTGGTTCTTTATTCTGGAATCGATTGGCGATGAATTCTCTGTATAAACAATAAAAAGATCCGATACCGGTGCAAACCGCCACTGGAACCTCAGGTTCAGGTTGATATTGTCAATCTGATTATTATATTGGACAAAAGTGGTCAGGAAAAGCTTATCCGTAAAAGTAAGATCAAGTCTTGGCCCGACCAATACAAATTGAGCGCTTTTATAGGGAGCGGGCAATGAAATATTGTTATAGGTTGATACAATTGCCAGGCTTCCATAAGGCTGAACCCGGTAATACAATTCTCCGTCAACCATCCACTTTGTGCCATTGTAATATCCTCCGTACCTGCTGCTGATCAACCAGTTGAATGATTTGCGTATATCTGAAGTGAATGAAATACCCATCTCATTCCAGTAAAATTTGTCATTTGCCGCGAGAGGTACGCTTCCGGTGTTTGTGGGATCAAAAGGCGACTGTAGTTTAATAAATGTATTCATACCATCAATCACTAAAATACTTTTATTCATCCATTCAACCTGGTAAAGAACCTGCGCAATCCTGTCAGTGAGTTTCATAGAAGGATCATAGTACATATCCAATTTGAAAGCTGGTCCGTGATCAGCAATGCTGCTGGCGGCCGGGAAGAATTTGTACTGGAACTGAGGATTTACTTCATAGTAACCGGTTCTTCTTATATATCCAACCTGGGCAAGATAATCAGCACCGACCCATGATTGATTCAATGTTGCTGTCAGGTATTGTGTATTATATGCAATATTGGCCGACATTGCTGCTGCATTGTGTGACGCTCCGGGGTAAAATGACTGATGATAAAATGCTTTCCCCAGCCAGTGATTATCGCCACTTGCTAAATTGTATTCGAGCCCGGCAACCCTGTTGAACCTGTATTTAGTTGATGAGTCATTTTTCAGGTTCATCACCTGCTTATTAACAAAAAAAGCCGTAATATTTGAATGGCTGAATACCTGGCGCTGAAGAACCGCTACATTAAAATTTGCGGCTTCTACTGTATCATTCTGACCGGTTTGAATATCCATGAGACCGATCCTCCAGTTTTTTCCTATCTTCCCGCTTAATCTTGCTCCTGCCAGAACCTGGCTCTCAAGCCCGATCCGGCGTGAGAAAAAAGGCCTCAGATTATCATTTCCAAGCTGTGCAAAAAGGTCACTGTTTTCAAGGTAGAATTGTCTCTTTTCAGGAAAAAACAGTTCAAAACGATCAAGGTTTGTCACCTGATTGTCTACTTCAACCTGGGAATAATCAGGATTTACTGTCATATCAAGATTCATTGATGTTGACAGAATAGCTTTTGCATCAAAACCTGCATTGACTTTTGGCTTAAATCCTACTTCCTCCTCCTTGTTCTGAGTTGCCTGGCCTGTTACATATGGGATTAATGAGAATCTTAAGCCTGATGGGGGGAGCGGCTTATCCCATATCAGTGAACCGGTAAATGCAAGTGTTGCAGTCGCAAACTGTCTTGGCATAGGGGCCCAGCTCGATTTTTCATTTGTTTTAAGATCAAGCCTGCTGAAATTTATACCCCATTCTTTTTCTCCTCCGTTATATCTTATACTTCGAAACGGGATTGCAAATTCAGCTACCCAGCGGTCTTTATAATTTTTTACTGCGGACCTCCATTTAATATCCCAGTTCAGGTTAACTGTTCCCCCGTTGGCTTGTATCCCGTCCCATTGTGCTCCGGCAGCAGAGACACCGAAAGCGAAGCCATTGGTCTGGTCATTATAAGTATCAAGGAATACTATGAAGTTATCGTTTTTCAGAAAGTTGAAATCGCGTCTCAGTGACTCAACGGGTCGTTTGCCCGGTGTCGAATCCCAACAGATAATTCCAACATATATATTCGATTCGTCGTATATTACTCTCACCTCCGTCTGTGCGATTGCAAATCCGGTATCAGTTGGCAATACTCTTTGGAAATGAGTGGCTTTATCGGCAGTCAGCCATGCTGGTTCATCCATGATTCCATCAATAGTTATTGTACTCTTTGTCTCAGAGGTATTTATCCGATATTTCTCACGGTTAATTCCTCTCGGCTGACAAAAAAGCAATGTATTAAAGCACAGAAAAATGGCGGTGCTGATTAATGTGGAGAGTTTGATCATTGGGGATTTAAGAAATTTGGCGCAATGTAAAAAGAAAACTGGAATTAAGAATAATTAAAAATGTAATAGCGGGAATAAAACAGTTTTTATATTGAATTTGAAATTTCTGTTTACTGATTCGTATTTCGTAATTTTACTTCTGTTTATGGCATCGTTTTAATGCAAATGAATTTTATTAATTTTTATTTATGATTATAGATATAAGTGCCGATGCACAGGAACTTGGATTAAAGGCTGCCCAATTTGTTACAGGTAAGCTTAATGAAGCCATCAGAAGGAATGGCGAAGCCAGGATTGTTGTTTCTACCGGAAACTCACAGCTAGAAACATTTAAGGCTTTGTTAAAAGAAAAGGTGGAATGGGAAAAAGTAGAAGTTTTTCATTTGGATGAGTATATAGGTCTCCCGGTAAATCATCCTGCAAGCTTCAGAAAGTATCTTTATGACCGCTTCATAAATCACCTGAAAATAAAAGAATTTCATGCAGTTGAAGTTGAGGGGGAGATTATTGAGAAAATCAAAAATCTGACTTTAGAAATAAGAAAGAAACCTGTCGATATGGGATTGATCGGAATAGGAGTCAACGGGCATATTGCATTTAATGATCCTCCTGCAGATTTCGACACCCAGGAAGCTTTTGTAATTGTAAATCTCGACTATGAATGCAGGCTCCAGCAGGTCAGCGAGGGGTGGTTCAAATCTGTGGAAGAGGTTCCTTTGACAGCTCTTTCTATGACTCCATGGCAGATCATGCAATGCAGGACTATAGTCTCATGCGTGCCTCATAAAGTTAAGGCAATAAGCGTCAAAAATACACTTATTAACATTCTGACTAATATTGTTCCTGCGACTATATTGAAGCAGCACAGGGATTTTCATCTTTATCTTGATAAAAATTCTGCCTCTGAAATAATTTCTCTGTGAAACTGAATAAGGTAGTTTGATTGAAGGCAGTCATGCACTTAAATTATTGATTTTAAAGCGATTTTGAATCTTTAAAAACTATTATCTATTTTCATTTTAAATAAAACTGTGGCCAGATGAAAAATAACAATAAAGACCATTTTNNAAAAATGGAATTATTGACGATATCTGCGAAATAACGGATTTTAAGGACAGAGATTCTGAAATAATTATAGCGCCCGGGCTCATTGATAATCAGATAAACGGCTACGCAAATGTTGATTTTTCAGGCGACAATCTTTCTGTTGATGGGATAATTGTTGCTGCACATGCAATATGGAAAGAGGGTGTAACTTCTTTCCTTCCAACTTTGATTACATGCAGTCATGAAAAGTTGCTTAAGAATTTAAAGATTCTCCGGGAAGCAGTTGATAAGATAGAGAATCTTGGTGAATCTATTCCCGGGTTTCATCTTGAAGGTCCCTATATATCTGCCGAGGAAGGTTACAGGGGTTGTCATTCCATCCGGCATATCCGTAAACCATCATACGAAGAATTGCTTGATTATCAAAAAGTCGCCGGAGGAAAGATACTGCAGATTACTCTTGCTCCTGAAATTGACGGCGCCATGGAATTTATCAGATTTTGCATTGATGAGGGAATCAAAGTAGCAATTGGACATACAAATGCATCTGCTGAACAGATTTTTCAGGCCGTGGAAAATGGAGCCAGGTTATCAACACATCTCGGGAATGGGTGCGCAAATTATATTCACAGGCATAAAAATCCAATCTGGCCACAACTTGCTGATGACAGGTTAATAGTTACAATTATTGCTGACGGACTACATCTTTTACCCGAGGAGGTAAAAGTTTTTTATAAAGTCAAAGGCCGACACAATTTGATAATAACTTCCGATGTCATTTACCTGGCAGGTATGGCTCCCGGCAGGTATACTTTTTTGGAGAGTGAAGTCATCCTTACAGAAGAAGGCAGACTTATTAACCCGGAACTTGATTGTCTGGCCGGAGCTTCATTTCCTTTAAAAAGAGGAGTTGAAAATATGATTAGTTTCACAGGTTGTTCGCTCGCTGATGCTGTGAAAATGGCTTCAGAGAATGTTGCTTTAATGTATGGACTTCATGACAAAGGAAGTCTGACTCGGGGTAAAATAGCAGATATCATATTGTTTCGAAGAGTTGGGAACGAGATTAAAATATTAACAACTTTGCTGAAAGGCAAAATTGTCTATCAGACCTGATTTAACAATCCCGAAAACTGACATAAGTTATGTATAACAAGCTTTTAAGAATGTTTTTTATTGTTTTGTAAAATTTCTTAAATCAGTCTGAAATCCTGTATTTAGGAGCTTTTCTCTGCTTTGTTCCCTGCTCAAAACTGTATGCTATTTCGAGTAAGATGGGTTCGGTCCATGCCTTGCCATAGAATGTGACCCCAACCGGCAAATCATCAATAAATCCCATTGGAACAGTGATGGCAGGATAACCTGCTATTGCTGCGAGCGATGAACTTCCACCGACAAAATGATCGCCTAGTAAAAGATCGGTCTTCCATGCCGGAGAACCTGTCGGGGCCATAATTGCATCAAGTCTATATGAATTCATTACTTTGTCTATTCCTTCCTCTCTGGTTGCTTTTGTCATGTCAGCCAGTGCTTTCCTGTACTCCGGAGAATTGAGATCTCCTTTCTTTTCAGCCTGTTCAAGAATGCTCTGATCAAAATACCTGAGTTCTATACTATCCGATTTGTTAAACTCAATCAACTCTTTGATATTTTTAGCGCGTGAATCACTCCCGTGCCCTGCAAAGTACTTATTCAGTCCGTCCTTAAATTCATACAGCAGAACCTGATAAGAGGCATCTTCATAGTTCAAGCCTTTTGGAAACTCAACTTCAACAACTTCAGCGCCATGTGATTTCAGGTAAGCGATGGTCTTGTTCATGAGACTGTCAACTTTATCAGAAAAGCCCATATCTTTCTTTTGCAGGCCAATTCTTTTACCGTTCAATCCGTCTTTTTTCAGGAATTTTGTGTAATCGGTAAGATATTTGCCCTTTGAAGCAATAGTTTTGGAATCTGATGAATCAATCCCTGTTAAAGCCCCCAGAGTTATGGCAGCATCTTCCACTGTCCGTACCATCGGACCAGGAGTATCCTGAGAGAATGATATTGGAACAATACCTGTACGGCTGATAAGGCCCACTGTGGGCTTAATACCGACAATTCCATTATTATTAGAAGGGCACACAATAGATCCGTTTGTTTCTGTACCTATTGCAACCATGCAAAGATTGGCAGAAACAGCAGCACCTGAACCGGAACTGGAACCGCAAGGGTTGCGGTCGAGAACATACGGGTTTTTTGTTTGTCCGCCAACACCGCTCCAACCGCTTGATGACATTTTAGCCCTGAAGTTGGCCCATTCACTAAGGTTAGATTTTGCAATAATAACGGCACCGGCCTCTCTCAGTTTCCTGGCTACAAAACTATCTGTGCCGGGAAATGAATTTTTCAGAACTGTTGCACCGGCTGTAGTGGGCATCTTATCATGAGTGTCAATATTATCTTTAAGAATTACCGGGACTCCGAATAAGGGTCCTTTTGGTTTTCCGGTTGCAGCCTCGTTGTCAAGCTCTTCTGCAATAAGGAGAGCGTCGGGATTAATTTCAATTATAGAATTCAGGCGGGGCCCGTTTTTATCAATTTCGTTAATCCTATCGAGGTAGACTTTAACAATATCTGCAATTTTATATTTCCCATCTTTGTATCCCTGCTGCAGTTGGCTTATAGTCATTTCTTCAATCCATCTGTTATCATTTCTGGTTTCAGCTTTATTATTAACAGGTGCCTTGCAGGTTATCAGGCACAATACTAAAGAGATAAACAACACTAAAAATCTGGTAAACTTTGGTTTCATTTTTATTGCTTTAATTTAATTTATGTAGAAACGCCCAATTTGGGCGTCTCCACAAACAGATTATATATTCTATATTCCATAAAATTATGAATATTAAATCAATTTGAATAAATTTGTTTTTGCAGAATTGAATAATGAAAGTAGAGGCGTCCAATTTGGGCCTCACTACAAATTATTTGTCAGTAATAAATGGTGAATCGGAAAATGAAAAACATCTATCTTCAATATCTTGATCATCAATCTGATAAAACTCCTCTGATTCTAGCTACAGTCACCAGGACCAATGGTTCTACTCCCCAGAAACCCGGTAGTTCCGCTTTATTTGGCAAGAAGGGCCTTGTATCAGGTACTATAGGAGGCGGAGTCGTTGAGGGAAGAGTTGATAAACTTGCCAGAGAAGCTTTAATCTCAAAAAAATCGGGACATTTCCGGTTTAACCTGGCAAATGATATTTCAAAAAAGGAAGAGGCCATATGCGGTGGTCAGATTACTGTACTTATTGATGCAAATCTCAAGAATCATTTACCTGTTTTTAAACGACTTAAAGAATCCATTAAAAAACGCATTCCGGGCATCCTTATAACCATGGTTACCAGGTTCTCAGAAGAGACGGTCCTTATTAATCGTTACTGGATAAGCAGTATAGATAAACCTGATATCCAGGTAGAATTTTTAACCAGGATAGAACCTGTTGTTAATGTCATGTTATCTGAAAAAAATCCATCAGATTACAGGGAAATTGACCTGACAATGCCTGATGAAGAACCTACATCATTATTTTTTCTGGAAGCTGTGTACCCCCCTGAACATCTGGCTATTGCCGGAGCCGGTCATATAGGAAAAGCTCTGGCTCACCTGGCTGATATGCTTGATTTCGAGGTTACTGTAATTGACGACCGTAAAGAGTACGCCAATGCAGGTAATATTCCTGAAGCTGCGCATATTATAGTTAAGGATATTGGCGATGCGTTAAGAGATTTGGAGAAAAACACCAACACCTATGTTGTGATTGTAACACGAGGTCATAAAGACGATGCTTCAGCACTCAGACCATGCATCGGAACAGAACTGGCTTATACAGGTATGATAGGGAGTAAAAATAAAATTGCAAAAATGAAATCAGATTTTGTTGAGAATGGGTGGTCCACTACACAACAGTGGGACACTATTCATACTCCGATCGGACTTGATATCAAATCAAGGACAGTTGAAGAGATTGCAGTTAGCATTGCGGCCGAACTGATATTGGTCCGAAACAGCAAAAAGTAATACTCAGCATTAAGCAATTAACGAGTTATGGGTGAAATATGGGCTATCATACTTGCTGCCGGTGAATCCAAAAGAATGGGATCTTCGAAAATGTTGCTTCCATTCAAAGGGAGGTCAATGATAGAAAATGTTATCAGCAATGTTTCCAAATCAAAAGCTGATGAAATAATTGTAGTGTTAGGCGCGTACTTCGATGAGCTAAGTCTGCTTATGAAGAGACTGGATGTGAGTTATTGCTTCAATGATAATTACATGAAAGGTATGTTGTCATCTGTTCAGTGCGGATTCAATAATCTTCCTCCGGATTATAAAGCTGCCCTTGTTTTCCAGGGTGATCAGCCTTTAATTCCACCCGCTGCTGTAAATAGGGTGATTGATGAGTATTTCCGATCAGGTAAGGGTATAATAGTGCCTGTGTTTAAGAACAGAAAGGGACATCCGCTTCTCGTGGACAAAAAATACAAGGGTGAGATTGAAAAACTTCTGCCTGAAGAGGGTTTACATTCTTTACTTGATAAGTTCGGTGATGATTTACTCGAAGTTGAAACAGGGGAACCAGGTATTCTCAGGGATTTTGATACATATGACGAATATAGGAAAGGAATTAATCAAATTCAATAATTATGGAAGAGACAATTAAGTTTCAATTAAACGGAAAGCAAACGGAAACCCAGATTGATCCCGCACAAACACTCTTGTGGGCGCTGAGGAATCATTTCGAACTGACCGGGACTAAATTCGGGTGCGGTATGGGATTCTGCGGAGCCTGTACTGTACTGATTGATAATGAGCCTGTCAGATCCTGCCAATTGGCAGTAGCTGAAGTCGCCGGGAAAAGCGTTGTCACGGTGGAAGGACTTGCAACAAATGGGAAACTTCATCCTGTGCAGAAGGCATTTGTAGAACATGATGCTTTGCAGTGCGGGTTTTGTACACCCGGTATGATCATGAATGCAACAGGCTTTCTGATGAAGAATCCTTCACCTTCCGTTCAGCAGATAAAGGAGGGAATGGAGAATAACCTGTGCCGTTGTGGGGCACATATGCGCATAATTGAAGCTGTTCAGACTGCATCCAAAGAATTGAAAGGAGGGAAGTAATCATGAAAGAAGAAAAAATTATTGATCAGAACATATCGCAAACTTCTGAAGCCCATGGCATGCCAAGAAGAGATTTTTTTAAAATCCTCGGAGGCGGCATATTTATTTTTGTTCGTCCATGGAAAGTCCTGGATTTTATAGGATTACCTGCTGAACAAGCCCGTGGTGTCCCAAAAGATTATAATGCATTTCTCCGGATAGCTGAAGACGGAACTGTGACATGCTATACCGGTAAAATTGAAATGGGTCAGGGCATAATAACTTCACTTCCGCAGATGATGGCTGATGAACTAAATGTTTCTCTTGAAAGGATAAAGATAGTAATGGGCGATACTGATATTTGTCCATGGGATCAGGGAACATGGGGATCTCTTAGCACCAGGGTTTTTGGCCAGATTATGAGAACTGCATCTGCTGAGGCCAGAGGGGTTCTTCTCGACCTCGCATCAAAACAACTGGGAGTGCCAGTTTCACAATTGGAGGTCAGGGACGGAATTGTAATTGACACTAAAGATTCAAAGAAAACAATCAGTTATGCGCAGCTCGCACAAGGGAAGAAAATAGAAAAATTCCTCGATGTAAAACCTTCAATGGAAGACTATACAAAGTTTAAATCAATGGGGAAATCATATAATCGAAGTGATTCTGCCATAAAAGTAACTGGTGAGGCAAAATATACAGGTGACATGAAGTTGCCGGGAATGGTTTTTGCCAGGATATTAAGGCCGCCCTCTCATGCTGCGAAGATGACTTCTGTCGATTATTCAGCAGCAGAGAAAATTGCCGGAACAAAAGTTATCAGAGAGGGCGATTTGGTAGCGGTGATCAACGAGGATCGTGACAAGGCAGATGAAGCAATAGTCAAAATCAAAGCTGAATATTCCTTTAATGAGGTTGCGGTTAATGACAAAACTATTTATGATTTCATGCTGAAGGCTGATTCGAACGCTATTGCTATCAGGTCAACCGGCGATATAGATGCCGGTCAAAAGCTCTGTGATAAAACATTTGAATCGGAGTTTCATGATCCTTATCTGGCACATTCGGCTATTGAAACACATACTGCCCTTGCGCAGTTTGAAAATGGAAAGATGACCGTTTGGGCTTCGACTCAATCGCCTTTCGGTTTAAGGGAAAACATAATGCGCGAACTCAGCTTACCAGCTGATAAGGTAAGAGTCATTACTCCGTTTGTAGGAGGTGGATTCGGAGGAAAAGGGGAATTCCAGCAGGGAATTGAGGCTGCAAAATTGGCAAAACTGGCAGGGAAACCAGTAATGCTGATGTGGACCCGTGAAGAAGAATTTGTCTATGATACATTTCATCCTGCCGGAGTCATTAAAATACGATCAGGGATAGACAAGGCTGGGATTATTCAATTATGGGATTATAATGTGTATTATTCGGGTACACGCGGAGCCGATGCTATCTATGACATTCCGAATACAAAGTTCACGCATTACACTCAGAAAAGTGGTGCGCCTCCTGTTCATCAGTTCGGAACAGGAGCATGGCGTGCTCCGAATAATAATACAAATACATTTGCCAGGGAAGTTCAGATAGATATCATGGCAGCCGCTGCAGGCACTGATCCGCTTGAATTCCGTCGGAAAAACCTAAAGGACAAACATATACTTGATTGTCTGAATGCCGTAGCCGAGAAGTTTGGATATGTTGCGGGCAAATCTCCCAGCGGAAGAGGAATAGGCATTGCATGTGGGGCTGATGCCGGAGCCTGGGTGGCTCATATGGCCGAGGTGAAGGTCGATAAAAGCACAGGAAAGGTAATGATAGTGCGTATTGCCTGTGCACAGGACATGGGTTTGTGTGTTAACCCTGAAGGAGCCACGATCCAGATGGAAGGATGTATAACAATGGGCCTTGGATATGCGCTTGCAGAAGAGGTGTTGTTCGAAGGCGGAAAGATTCTTACCCATAGTCTTGATGTCTATAATATTCCTCGATTCTCATGGCTTCCCAAGATTGATACTGTTATTCTTGACAGAAAAGATCAACCGCCCCAGGGAGGAGGCGAACCTGCAATTATTGCTATTGGCGCCGTAGTTGCAAATGCGATATTTGATGCAACCGGAGCAAGAATGTACAGGCTGCCTATGACACCGGAAAGAGTGCTTGAAGCATTAAAAAAGATTTAGAAGAAACAGAGATAATATTCACAGATAGATCATAGTAAGACAGTCTGGAGGTTTTTTGGACACTCATAAACTTTAATATGAGGCCAGACAGTGGTTTACTGTTGTCCGTTACCTTCTTTTATTTATGACTTATGGAAACGTATTCAGCTCTCAAGGATGACGTTCCCATCAGTAAAACAATTAAAATTCTGAATGCAACACCCCTTAGAAGATACAGGATTTATCAGAAGGAACTATAGAGGGAAACCGCTTAAAAAGCTTAAAAGCCTCTAAAGGTTAAAAGGCCTTTAAACGGATCTATTAAATCTTCAATGTTTTTTTGAACATTCTCCCTGAAATTATAAGATTGTAGTATTTTTACATTTTACTGCAACGATGTGAAACTACTAATTGTTGAAGATGACCAGTCATTGAGCCGATCCATTAATGATTATCTTAAAATGGAAGGCCATATTTGCGAAGCTGCACTGACCCTGGATGAAGCTGTCCAGAAGGCCGGTGTGAATAAATATGATTGCGTAATTCTTGATATTGGTCTCCCTGACGGCAACGGACTTGATCTGATCAGGGATATGAAATCAAAAAGACTGACCGGTGGAATTCTTATTCTTTCAGCCAAAAGTTCTCTTGATGATAAACTTCTCGGATTAAAAATAGGAGCGGATGATTATCTTACAAAGCCATTTCACTTTGCAGAACTTAGTGCACGGTTAAATTCCATACACCGCAGGAATAATTTTTTGGGTATGAATGAAATAATCTTTAATGAAATAAGAATACAAACCGAAGATAATCAGGTATATGTTAATGACAAGTTATTGATTTTAACAAAAAAGGAATATGATCTGTTGCTGTTCTTTATGGCTAACAGGAACAGGATAATTACAAAAGAATCAATAGTGGAACATCTATGGGGCGATAATGTAATTCTTACAGATTCGTTTGACTTTGTATATACTCATGTCAAAAATTTGCGCAAGAAGATTATTGCTGCAGAAGGTAAAAACTATGTTAAATGTATCTACGGTTTTGGTTATAAATTCATCGATAGTTGAAATTACTAACAAAAAGTACCTATTATTTTTTAGTTTTATCCATTCTGGCTATGATTGCCGGTGGCATTTTCTTATATATTTCGATAAAGAGAGTTATTTACAGGCAGATTGATGAAAGTCTTATTACCGAAAAAACAATCATCCAGGATCAAATAGAACAAACTGACACAATTCCCGATTTTGCGGCAACAGTTGGTAATCAGATAGAAGTCAAATTGTTTAATTATTATATGCATAAACTGCAGTATATTAAGGATACAGATATCTATGACTCCAGAACTGACTCTTTTAACCCATTCCGATACCTTTATTTTTCAGGAAATAGTATTGCAAAAAAAGGCTATACAATTACAATTGTACAAACTTTAAGTGAAGAGAAGGAACTGCTCAAAGATATAAGTTTGTACAGATTCTTTTTATTGTTTTCACTTCTCCTGATATCAATTCTTTTCAACTATCTTATAGCTAAAAGATTATGGAAGCCGTTTTATGTTTCTGTAAACAACGCAAGCAGGTATGATATACAATCAGATAAACCCCTTGAGTTACCTGTAACTGATATAGAGGAATTTATTCAGCTAAATGAGGTCTTTGAAAATATGACAAATAAAATGAGAGATGATTATCTTAACCTGAAAGAGTTCAGTGAGAATGCTTCACATGAGATACAGACGCCTCTTGCAGTCATACGATCAAAAACCGATCTTCTTATGCAGCAAAAAAACCTTAACAAAGAGAGTCTGAGCCTCATAAAATCTATAAATGAATCAACAACAAAATTATTTAAGCTTAACCAGGGACTGCTTCTGATTTCCAAAATAGAAAATCAGATATTTCATGAAAAGAAAATAATATCGCTGAAACAAATTATTGTGAACGGCCTGGATAATTATAAGGAAATTTTGGAGCTGAAAAAGATAAATGTCGTATTGGATGCCAATGATGATGCCCTTGTAGAAATGAATGAGGTGCTTGCAGAGATCATGATCTCAAACCTTCTAAGTAATGCTGTAAGATTCAATATTGATGGTGGATTTATCAATTGTCATATTGATAAAACGTTTCTCATATTGACAAATGCAGGGTTAGCATCAATCATTAACACTGAGGATCTGTTTAAAAGATTTCATAAAAACAGCAACAATCCGCTGTCTGTGGGTCTTGGTTTATCCATTGTTAAGAAGATTGCAGAAACATATGGTATGCAGATAAATTATTTCTGTCATGATACCACACATGTGATCAAACTTCATTACCGCACTAAATGAAACACTCCACGTTCGGCCTGATATGAACTATTAAATTTTTGTTAAAATTCGCCAACTTCAGTTCAACTTCAGAATCTCATTATAAATTCGTCATATCAATCAACCAATAAATTATTAATTATGAAAAAGTTATTGTTCATTATGGTATTAGTTATGGGTGCTCTGGCAGTTAATGCCCAGAAGACTCCTGTAAAAGTTACAGACCTTCAGAAGGCTATAACTGACAATATTGCTAAAGACTACGTCGGTTTTACTATCAAGGAAGCAACCAAAGTTGTTGAAAAAACTGATACAACATTCAATGTTGTAGTAGTAAAAGGAACAACTCAGGAAACTCTGTGCTATGACAGTAAAGGTAAATTCCTGAAAAAAATGGAAGCTAAGGCTGGAACAGCAAAACCAGGTCCAAAACCGACCAAACCAGTGCCTGCAAAGAACTAATAGCAAGCCGGCTGTTAAATAATTTAAAAAAGGCTGTCTCAATCTGGAGGCAGCCTTTTTATTTGTCACAGTTCCCATCCCTTCCTGTATTCTCGAACCAGGAATTTATTAGCTTCAGGAACATTGGTAATCTTCATGTTAAGAGTATCATACTCAACTCTTTTTCCGGCACGCAATGTTACTGCTCCAAGCAGAATAGTCTCCGTTACTGGTCCGGTATAAATAAAACTACCCGGTGACTGGGTATTATTTTTGAATGAGTCGATCCATACATTATTGGCATCTTCACGTGATCTTTCAGGAGGCGTTCTTTTGGGAGTGATATTTTTGTTCTCTGCATATAATTCAGGATTTTCCCCTCTGAATCCGGCGATAATCTTCCCTTTATCTCCGACGAACATCATACCTTCACGTTCAAAGGATTTTCCTGAAGCAATATACTCATCGGGAGTCGCAGGCCTCATGCCACCATCATACCAGAAAAGATCAAATGGAGGTAGCTGTGCCTGGGCTGCGAACTTAAATCTGATTATACATGAAAGAGGAAAGGCAACATCATTCTTAACACCTACTGCCACATTACCCTGCAATGCACACGTTGTAGTACTGTATGATTCAGCGCTGATTGCTGGAGAATTTATCCCAAGAGTCAGGAAAAGAGGAAACAGACTATAATGTCCCATATCTGCTATACTTCCGGCGCCAAAATCGTACCATCCCCTGAAAACTGCGTTTGTATAATTTGGATGATAGGGTCTGTCGGGGACCGGCCCCAGCCAAAGATCCCAGTTAAAGTCTTTTGGTATCGGCGGAGTTTCGGTTGGATTAGATTGCCATTGCGGCCACATAGGTCTGTTCGACCAGTTATGTATCTCTTTCAGCCTTCCTATTGATCCATCGTTTATCCATTTCTTGATCAAATCATAGTCAGGTCTTTTGCTCCAGGCGAGAAGATGTGAGCTCCGTCCCGTTTTTTTAGCCGTTTCAATCGCCAGTTTTGCTTCATATATCCTGTTGGCTATTGGTTTGTGCGTAACTACATGTTTCCCTTTTTTCATTGAAGCTATCGCGACTGTGCCATGAAGATGGTCGGGCGTCATGATCTTTATAGCATCCAGGTCTTTCTCTTTTTCAAGCAGTTCCCTGAAGTCCTCATAGGCAGCGCAACCTTTATATGAGCCTGAATCTTTTGACTTCCCATAATACTTCTGAACAAACTCCTGCCCGATATCCCTTCCTCCCGGTATCCCGGAAAGGTTTGCTCCCCATGAATTATCACCTAATGCTCTTCTGATGCTGTCGCGAACATCGTTCAATGACCAATCTACATAGTTTGTACTGAATTTATTGGGATCACAAACTGCAACTATCTGCAAAGCAGGATTAGCGATCAAAGCAGTCATTTCTCTTAGTCCCTGTGTGCCGCAACCTATATATCCAAGCGTAATTTTATCGCTTGGAGGTATATATCCTTTTCCGCCCAAAACATGTCTCGGGACAACTGTAAGAGTCACGGATGCAGCAGCAGCTGATCCAAGGAACTCCCGCCGGTTAATATTTTTTAAATTAGCCATTTTCTATTGATTTTTTTATAATTAGAATGTAAAATTTTTGTGCAAAATGTTTGCACTTCTGTTTCTGTCTTCAAAGACCGTGAATATACTGAGCACTCTCTTTAAATGTTTCAAGCTCCATTTCCACAAAGAAATTCTTTATTCCGGCTGTTTTCAGAGTAGCAAAAAACTCCTTCCAGTCAACAATTCCTTTACCAATCGGTACTTCCTTCTTTTCGGACTCAGACCAGTCCGCCAGGTGAGCGGAGATGAATCTTCCCGGATACTTTTTAAAATATGTCGAAGCCTTATAACCCTTGCTGATCACTGCTACCTGGAATTGCATTTTTACACATTCCGGATCGAGCTGGCTCATCAGGGCATCGTAGATGAGCGTGTCTCCTATCTTTTCAAATTCCATATTGTGATTGTGATAGCCCATCTGGATACCTGATTTTTGCGTCTTCAACCCCATTGTATTAAGTTCATCTGCAGCCTTTAGCCAGTCACTTATTGTGGCTTGTTTTGGTAAATCAAAACTAGAAAGGATCATTTGTGCCTGTCCTGATTCCTTAGCAAATTCAATTCTTTCATCGAGATTCTTTCTTAGTTCATCCATACCATAATGAGTGCTTGGCCATGAAAGACCCGCATCATTAATTATCTTCTTCATCTCTTTGGCTTTAAATTTCTTCAAAGGGCCAAATCCCAGGCTTTCATAACCGGGAGGTGAGCACATTTCAACACTCTGATATCCCATATCAGCAACCATTTTCAGGGTACCTGGAAAATCGATCCCGATCTTATCCCTTATAATCCATGCCTGGAATCCAACAGGCATTTTGACAGGTTCAGGAAGAACACCTGCTTCAAGAAACTGAGGAATCTGTGAAGCAGCAAAAATAGTTCCAATTCCCATGGCACTTTTACCAAGGAATTGTCTTCTTGATAATTTATTCATAATGAGTACGTTTATGTTATTAAAACTATGTATGATTTTCCCTGATCTGAAGTTGGTATATACACAAATTTATGAAATTGGCAGGATAAACAATTCTATACAATATTGTTTTTAACCGGGTTAATCAATCTTTTTTATACAATTAAATTACCTTTAGAATATGAAAATTATATATTATTTATTGTCAGGATTAATAATCATCGCAATGTCCACCACAAAATTTCCCCAGACAGAAATCACCAACGGGTTAATCCGTGCCACTATCTATCTTCCCGACGCAAAAACAGGTTATTACCAGGGAACCCGTTTTGATTGGTCGGGGAATATGGTCAGTCTTGAGTACAGCGGCCATAATTATTTCGGGCAGTGGTTTACTAAATACAGCCCTGAGATACACGATGTTATCATGGGACCTGTTGAAGAATTTGCCCCATTGGACTATTCCGAAATAAAACCCGGAGGCAGCTTTGTTAAGATAGGAGTGGGCGTTGTATACAAACAGGATGATTTGCCATATACATTCAGCAGGGTATACCAGCTTTTAAACCATGGAAAATGGACAGTAAAAAAGAAACCAGACCAGGTTTTGTTCATACATGATCTTGCAGACAAGGCTTATTCCTATCATTATGAAAAAAAGGCACAGCTTATAAAAGATAAACCGGAACTGGTTTTGAGTCATATTCTAAAAAATACAGGAACCCGTACAATTGAAACAGATGTCTATGACCATAATTTCTTCATGATTGACAAGTATCCCATCGGACCCGGCCTTATTGTGAGAGTGCCTTTTAATCTTAAAGGTGAAGGAGTAGGGTTTGGAGAACTAGCTGAAATTCATAATAACCAGATATCTTTTCTGAGAGTAATCGGAAAGGGAGAAGAAGCAGAGTGCTATTCTCTGCAAGGGTTTGGCCCAACACCTGATGATTATGAAATAAGAATTGAAAATAAGATAACGGGTGCCGGCGTAAAAATTACATGTGATCAACCATTACTTAAGCTTGCATTCTGGTCATGCCCAACAACATTATGTCCGGAACCATATATAAAAATCAAAGTTGAACCCGGGAAAGAATTCTCATGGGAAATAAAATATGAATTTTATACCCTGTCAAAGTAGGGGTACAAAGGCGTAAGGCACAAAGGCGCAATGGCAAAACCATATTGTTTTAATAACTATTGAAAGCAGGTTTTTGGGAATTTGTATTTATTAAACATATTTATTTATCCCTTTAAGCTGTTAAGCCGTTGAGCCTTTGCGCCTTTGCGCCTTTTTTCTTCATTGCTGCATCAGTTTTGATTTTATCATGTCTTTCACATGATTACTACACCAAAAAATTAAATTATGCTGGGGAGTTTTTTTATTAACGCCATCCGCAATATGAAAAAGCATAGCGGATATCTGATTCTCAATATCACAGGTCTCACAATCGGACTGACTAGTTTTCTACTTATTACTATTTATGTATTGAATGAATTAAGTTTCGACAGGTTTCATAAAAACTATGAAAATATTTACAGGATTAAAGTTAAGGGACTAATGGCAGGAGCCACTCTCGACCAGGCAATTACTGCTGCACCTATGGCTCAGGCTATACTAGCTGATTATCCCGAGATTTCTCATGCTGTAAGGATCAACAGGTCAGGTGCATGGCTGGTAAAATATGGCGAAACACGGTTTAATGAAGATGGAGTTCTTTTTGCCGATTCATCATTTTTCAGTGTATTCGATTTTAAACTTTTACGAGGTGATCCCAAAACTGCGCTTGCAAACCCAAGATCGATGATCCTTACCGAAAAATTCGCTAAAAAATATTTTGGCAATGAAGATCCTATGGGCAAGAGAATAAGCCTGGAGGCAGATACAAACCTATATACTATAACCGGTGTTATTCAGAATATCCCGGCTAATTCTCATTTCAGATTTGATATGCTTGGCTCACTTAATTCCCTGGGTGACTCAAGGAGCATGGAATGGCTAAACCATAATTATTACACATATATTGTACTTAAAGAAGGCATTAAGAAAAGTGTCATTGAATCAAAACTTCCGGAAGTGGTGTTAAAATATGTTGGTCCGCAGATAAAAAAATATATTGGCATAACAATAGAAGATTTTCAGAAGGCAGGGAACCAGTTTGGTTATGAATTAGAACCATTGAAAGATATTCACCTCAAAGGCGCTCCTCAATATCAATTGGAACCTTCAGGATCATTGACTACTGTTTACATATTTGCTGTTATTGCACTTCTGATTCTTATTATAGCGATTATAAATTATATTAACCTGGCAACTGCAAAATCTGCGGGCAGGGCCAAAGAGGTAGGTATAAGAAAGGTCTCAGGATCTGATAAGGCCGGGCTTATTTTTCAGTTTATTGGTGAGTCCCTGCTGATTGTGGCAATTGCCGCAGTTATTGCTTCATTACTGGTACTGGTACTTACGCCAGCATTTAACAATCTTATCGGCAAGGAAATTTCGCTTACTCTTTTCTCGGGTTATAAAGGATTCCTTGGGCTTATTGCTCTTGTAATACTGGTCGGAATAGCGGCAGGGGCGTATCCGGCTTTTGTTCTTGCTTCTTTTAATCCTGTAGAGGTTTTGAAAGGTACTCTTAACCCAGGATCGATATCCAAAACCCTGAGAGGCATCCTGGTTGTATTTCAGTTTGCCGTTTCAGTGGTAATAATTATTGGTGCAATAGTGGTCTACCGGCAACTCAATTTTATGACATCTGCAGACATGGGTATTGATAAGGATAACCTTCTTGTAATCAGAAGATCTGATGCTCTGGGTAACAAGCTTGAATCGTTTAAAGAGCAGATTCTTCAGATACCGGGTGTTGAGAAAATTGCAAATGCAATGGCAATCCCCGGCACTAAAAACTTTAATAACAACGCGTTTTTTCTTGATAACGACCCGACAAAAGCTACCTATCTGATAAATCAGGACAGGGTAAGTTTCGGATTTGCCGAGGTAATGGGAATTAAGCTCGCCCAAGGAAGGTTCTTTTCAAAGGACTACGGTACTGATACAACTGCAGTAATGATAAATCAAACTGCTGTAAAGTTTTTAGGTCTTACAGACCCGGTAGGAAAGTATATTCTTCAACCCAGTGGTCCGGGCAAATTCGATAAATTCAGGATAGTCGGAGTATTAAAAGACTTTAACATCGCCTCAATGCACGAGAAAATCACTCCTGTCTGTTTCACATTAATGAGAGGTAATTATGAAGGTTATCTCTGTATAAGACTTAACGGGAAAAATACTCAGGGCATTATCAGGTTAATTGAAAATGTTTGGAAGGATTATTCTAACAGGCAGCCTTTCCAGTATTCATTTTTTGCCGATGAATTCAATAAGAATTACGAAACCGAGCTTAAAACCGGCAGAATTTTTATTCTTTTTTCAGTATTGGCGATCTTGATTGCCTGCCTGGGTTTAATAGGCCTTATTACATATATGACCACAATCAGGACACGGGAAGTAGGCATCAGGAAAACATTCGGAGCCACAAAGGGATTAATTGTAACGCTTTTATCGCGCGAAGTGGTTATTCTGATACTGATATCTTCACTGGTGGCTTATCCGGTTGCATATTTCGGGATAAAGTTCTGGCTTGAGAGCTTTGCGGAAAAAATAACGGTCAGTCCATTTATATATATTATCGCAAGCATAACTGGATTGGCAATCGGGTGGCTCTCAATTATATATCAGGCTCTAAAAGCAGCGGCATATAATCCGGCAGAATCATTGAGATATAAATAAAGCTCACATAAGATTAATGAAGTGATAGTAAATGGCCAATGAGTCTGTAACATCTATAAAGTCAAAAGTCCATAAAGCCGTACCGATTTTCAGACTTTCGACTTTATAGACTTTCGGCCACTTAGCTGCAGATTATTATCTGTTAGCCGGAAATGAATGTCTTATTTAACTTCTGTTTTTGTACCGGTCTGAATAATTATATTTTTCCGCCATTCGTACCTGGAACCATTTTTCAGACCAAGCAATACATCATAAGTACCCGGAGCACAGCAATTTCCTGCTTTTATATTATCATAACTGATTATTTCAATGCTTTTATTTGGCGCAGGATTGGCTGCCTGTTTATCGGCAGTTCCTGCCGGATATAATTTCATCAAGCTTATATCGTTGTTCCTTCCGGTATAGCTTATGCCACCGGCGTTAAGATTAGTTGAAATCTTATATTTGATATCAGGTTTCAGTGTAAAGTTTTCCAGCCAGATACTATGTGTCTGGCCTGATATGCCAATAGAGATAAGTAAATCATATGTTCCTGGTTTTATGTTTCCACTTGTTTTATTTGTGATTTGATCAGGAGTTATCGGCTTATCATGTTTACCTTTTGAATAGAAAGAAGGCAGTCCAAAATACATATCTTGTAAAGGACTGGATTTGAATCTGTTAACTAGTGTCTCATAAGATGCTAGTCCCTTGGAGGGGGATGGTGTTTCTCCAATAAGGATCTGGTAATCATAGAGTATAACGGAAACGGATGTCTTTGTTTTAGGTTTAATTACTATGTTACCTACGACAAAGGTGAGTGTACCTGGTTTCCCGGAGAGCTTAAAAATAAGTTTCAAGTCATATGTACCAGGTGCAGCTCCCTGCAGCTTAGTCTCTTTTCCTCCGGTGAGAAGCTTAAAAGTTGAACCTGATATCAGGTCACCCAGAGTTCTGATGTTCACTGCCAGAGGTGTTTTGTCATTAGCAGTCATTGCGGCATAGCTTTGTTGCACCCAAACCTGGCTCCAGCAATGTTCAGTTCTGACTGTTATCCCGTTATCGAGTTTATAACTGTAGTCTGAAACAGGCTGGGCTTGAAGTGTGAGAATAACGATTGTCTGCAATGCCAATAGGGTAAGTAGTTTTTTCATTGGAGTGTATTTTTAATCGATTGTGAAAAGTCCAATCAAAATTACACTTTTTAAATGAGAGATAAAATATTTTTTAAGTAAGAACAAAACAGAGAACGGTTTTCATGTTTTATCTATAAAACGAAGCATGTGACTGATTTTTTAACATTATGAGGAATAATTGTCTTTCGATTGTTGTCTAATATAACATCAACTCACTTTAATAATAAAATAGTATGAAAAAAAACAATGAAAAAACTCAGGTTAGCGTCTCTGCCTTTATACGTTTAACTTCACTGACACTTGTACTGGCACTTATGGTGCCTGCAATGGCAAATGCACAGGCAGGTAAAACAAATTTTGCAGGAAACTGGACATTAAATGCAGAGAAAAGTACACAGCCGCAAGGTGGTCAGGGCGGTGGCGGAGGAATGAGAATGGGTGGAGGCAGTTTTGTCGCTACACAGGATGCCAATGTTCTTACAGTGGTTAGAACAAGGACAGGTCAGGATGGTCAACCAATCACAACGACCATGAAATACACCCTTGATGGAAAAGAAAGTGTAAACACTTCGCCGAGAGGTGACAGCAAATCAGTAGCCAAATGGTCAGCCGATGGGAAGTCTCTTACGATTGAAACATCAAGAACCATGGATATGAATGGTGAGTCAAGGACAGTTAAATCAACAGAGGTATGGGCTCTGACTGATTCAAAAACACTTACTGTTTCTTCTACACGACAAGGTCCGAACGGTGATGTAAAAAGTAATATGGTTTATGAAAAGAAATAAGGTTAGATTTTCGGACTAAAAAAATAATCAGGCCCTGTTAGGGGCCTTTTTTTTTGATTTTGAGAATAAATCAGTACCGATATATGTCTAATGATTATATCATAGATTATGCAGTTGTATATTGACAGAACATAATATAAAAATTATATCGATTAATAATTTATTATCATGAAAAGGAATTTAACTATCATTGGATTATTGCTGGTGCTTTTAATAGCAGGCGATGCATGCCACAATATAAGGCGTGAAAGACGGAATATGAAAGAATCGGGGAAGATGATCAGGATGAGAATTGGCCATAATCTGAGACGATACAGAGAAATGTACGGTATGCACGGTATGATGGGCCAGGGAATGAGAAACGGAATGATGAGAGGCATGGGTCCGCGAATGGGTTTTGGTATGATGAGAGGTATGGATCGTATGCCGAAGGATAGTACAGGATGGACGTCAATGGCTCCTGGAATAAGAATGCTGGAAAGTATTCCGAATGTTTCTGAAAACCAAAAGAAACAAATAGAAGATCTCACTAAAAAGAATATGGATGAGATAAAAAAGCTCAGGGAAGAGATGTTTTCTAAAATGCAGGGAATAAGGGATTCACAAAGAAAAGAGGTACTAAATGTTCTTACCGATGAACAGAAGAAGTTTCTGGAATCAAGGGGAAATAGGCTAAACGCTCTTCCTGAGAAAGCGAAATAGTTAAAATTGCTGATGGTTACCAGTTTCTTGTTGCTGGTCGATTTGTTGATCAGGTTGTCAGGTTCAGTTGAACCAACGGCAAATAACCGGCAACATTTATTTAGTAACTGGTGTATTCATTAGATCCCTGACCTGTCTCCATCCGATCAGAATTATATGATTTGTCTTTAAAAGCTCTTTAAATTCAGGGCTTGAAACAAGATCCAGATCATGCTGTCGCCATGCTGAGCCATAATCATCATGGCCCTTGCTTACTGCCTGCATTTCATCATTATCAACGGCCAGGTGAACAATCATCTCATTTAATCCTGGTTTTATTGCTTCAATAGCCTTTTTGTAAGGATCAATCCAATTCCCCGAAATCATCTTAGGTTCAAGCATGAACAGATTATCGAGCAGGAAGATTTTTGATTCCATCGATTTGGCCATCTCCGGAGGAAACCAGCTCAGATATGCACGTGGAAACAACACGGGAAGATGGTAAATATCGGAAAGGTTTAGGTAGATTTTTATCAGTTCCGGATTAGCCAGAACACTTCCCATATGAGTATCCAGGTGGGTTGGCTGAACACCTGATTCAATTGCCCTGTCAATCTGGGCTTTCAGTTCTTTCTCGGCTTCAACTCCCTTTGCCACTTTGCCAAGTTCTTCCACTGACGGATAAAAATAGTTATTCTTGTCATGCAGACTGGCAATCTGGTCGGATGAAACTACGCCACCCCATTTATAAATATCCCATTCTGCTGTCATTGTAAGATGAATTCCAACATCCAGCCCGGGATTAGCTTTCACATAAGCTTCAATTTCAGGTGCCCATGGACATGGTACCATAATGCTTCCGGATGTAATACCTTTATTATTAAAAGCTTTAATACATGCAGTATTCACTGAATGAGCCAATCCCATGTCATCGGCATGTATGATAAGCAATTTGGAATCTCTCGGATATCCCAGCATCTCTGCGAGATTTTTATTTTCCTGAGAAAAAATGCTTATGGTGATCAATAAGCCGGTAAGTATAAATAGGAGCTTTTTCATTGTGAGGTTATATATTTATGAATATTAGGTCGTATTAAAGTATCAGTCCTGAACTAATATGAAAGGATATTTTTTACGAAATTATAAATAATTCCGACTCAATATTAATATATAAAAAAAGACCTCGCAGGTTTTTAAATCCTGTGAGGCCCCATTACTTTGACTTTCACATCATATGCCTGTAAATCAGTGCATAATCCTTTTTATCTTATTTCAACAACAGCATACTTCGAGATTTTCCAGAACTGATCGGGATCTTTAATCTCAATACTGGCTATTTTGTTGTCTTTGTCACGAATCATTTCGTAAGAACTGCTAGGGTGGCTGGTGATAAGTTTTGCTTCTTTTGAATTTACAGGAATGCTTTTAGTTTCCTTTATATTAACCTGGGTGAACAGATTATCAGCAAAATCGTGGTGTAAAGATTCTTTTTTTCCTAATCCGAGGAATCCACCTTCTTTAGAAACAAGGCCCTTGGCTTTCAGGGCTTTATAAGTTCCCGAAGCAATGTATCCTTTATTCAATTCAGCGGTTTGATTGGTTATTTTATCATCTTTCTGTGCAATTGCTACCTGCTGGTCACTCATACGTGTATTAAGCTGTCCGATCTCAAAATCTTTTTTGGTAAGAGTGGTTTTAAGATCAGCTATTTCTGTCTCGCGCTCTTTCATGGAAGCTTCCAGTTCGGCAACCTTAACCTGAAGACCTTTGATCGTTCCGCCTGAGTTATTTAACTGTGCAGTTAATGATGCTATTTTCTTTTTGTTCTGATCAAGAAGTGCATTCACATATTCAATATCTTTCAATATCTGTTGTTTCTTATCTTTTGAAAATTCCTTATCCGATGACTTCATCGTAATAATATTTTCTTTTTCCTTTACAGTGCTGAGGTCTTTTTCAATCTCATCAAAGGTCAGCATCCATTCGTTTATCACAGAATCGCGGGATGTTAATAACTGCGTAAATGAACGTTTCTGGTTATCAACAATGGCAGCATGTTTTTTCTGCTCATTATTATACATTGAATTTACAATGAAACCGGCTGCGATAAGAAGCAGAAGACTGATAATAGCGGTTGTCAGAACGCCTTTTTTCATACCTTCTTTTTTAGCCTTTCTTTCATTATTCCGTGTAGCCGCATTATCTGGCACGACATTTCGGTTACCGTTTAAATCATTTGTCATTTTAATTCCTCCTTAGTTTAATTTACTTATTGTTATGGTTTATATACTTTAAAATGTAAATCTTGTGCTCTTTGAAGTTTGAGATCAGGTAGAACAATTAAACAACATCGCCCTGATTCTTGTATTATTACTTCAAATGGTATGCCTTGAATTATAAATGATATTAAGATACTGGAAACAAGCATAATACACATGCATAAAATAATGCCGGTATTATTCAATTTGAGAAAACAATTCTCATTATGAGAAATTTAGGAAGGGATATCGTCAGTTCAATTGAAAGATTAATGGATCATTCCTTTTCTTCCTTTAGAATACGATATATAGTTGAAATTCCTATATCTAGTTTTTCGGCCGCAAGTCTGATATCGTTATTGTTTTTCTTCAATGTGGCTTTAATGATTTTAATCTCGTATTCTCTTAAAGTCAGATTATCACTGGCAACCTCTGATAAGGGATCACCCCTGTCAACAACAAGGTCAGATGGCTCTATTTCATCATTTGCCGATAATGTGGCTGCAAGTTCAACTATAGATTTTAATTCACGGACATTTCCTGGAAAAGGATAACCCATAAGTTTTTTTTGCGACTGTACCGATAATCTTTTTAAAGGAATATTATTTTCATCACAGAATTTCCCGATAAAATATCTGGCAAGGATCAAGATATCATTTTCCCTGTCGCGTAAGGGCGGTAAATCGATCGGCAAACCTAACAGCCTGTAAAACAGATCTTCCCTGAAGTTTCCTTTTTTTACCTCTTCTTTCAGGTTTTTATTGGTTGCCACAACAATCCGGCAATCGGTTTTCAAAGGTTTGTTACTGCCAATCCTTACTATCTCTTTTTCCTGCAGAACGCGTAATAATTTTGCCTGTAAATTCAGTTCCATCTCACTAATTTCATCGAGAAAGAGGGTACCGCCGTCGGCCTCTTCAAAGCGGCCTATCCTTCTGTATACGGCTCCGGTAAAAGCTCCCTTTTCATGGCCAAACAACTCACTCTCTATCAGTTCAGAAGGGATTGCCGCTACATTTACAGTAACAAATGATTTGTCTTTTCGCTTTGAGTTGTAATGAATAGCCTTTGCCACCAGTTCTTTTCCGGTACCTGTTTCACCCGAGACTATGACAGTTATATTTGTACTCAGGGCTTTTTCTATAAGATCATAAACAGTTTTGATAGCGGTGCTTTCACCCAGGATGCTTTCGCGAAAACTATATTTTTTCTGAACTTCTCTGCGAAGTGTAGTAATTTCTCTTTTAAGACCGATACCATTTCGGATGTTTTTGACAGTGTTAAGCAAGCGGTCCTTAATATCTTCAGACTTGCTTATATAGTCATAAGCCCCCATCTTTAGCAGGTTTACAACTGTGTCAATATCATCCTGTTCTGAAATAAGTACAACCTGAACATCAGTGTTTTCCTCCCTTATTCTTTTCAGGATATCCAGCCCTGTAAAGTCCGGCAGACGGTAATCGAGCGTAACAATGTCAGGTGATTCAAACAGACTGTTAAGGAAATCTTTTCCGTTAAAAAAACTTTTTATTTCATAGTCAGGATTGAGAGAGAGTGTGTGGACTAAAAGCCTGTTGTACCATTCGCTGTCTTCTACAACAAAAATTTTAAAAGGCTTTTCTGACATATTCCGTTGAATTCTGGTTTATAGTTTATTACGACACGTGCAAAGTAAAGCAAAAATGGCCGTATTTGCCAGAGTTTTATCCGATTTTCGCGATATGTTCTTTTATTAATTTGCCGACGACCTCGAACTCAAGCAATGATTCTTCTGCAAGGTTATCGAGATTATTCAGGTCCGCTTTTTTCTGAATATTCTCTTCAATCTTTTTGAGGAGATTGCATAAATCCATGGCGCCGAGATGCCTGCATGGCGATGACATTTTATGAGCAAGGTCGGCAGCTGAATTGAACCGGCCCGATTTAATTGTATCATGCAATTCCGCAAGCCCATTATTAGTTGAATCAATAAAAGACATCAACATCTGTTTGACAAACTTTTCATCACCGCCCGAAATATGATAGAGACTCTGCAGATTAACCTTTCCGGTATTTGCAGAGTCACTTTTTGATTCACGTGACATATCAGATGCATTAGCCGAACTATTATCTTGGATCACAGAAAGAATAATAGTAAGTAACATCTCCTCGGTAAAAGGTTTTGGAAGAAACGCGTTCATACCTGCTTTCTGATATTTTTCCCAATCCTCGTTTATTGTCGCTGCCGATATACAGATTACAGGCATATCTGATTTTGTTATTTTCATTTCGTTCCTGATAAATTCAGTTGTCTTTAAACCGTCTATCCCCGGCATCCTGGCATCCATAAAAACCAGATTGTACCTCTCAGTTTTTAATAATTCCAATGCCTCCATCCCATTCACAGCCTCGTGATAAACAACTTTCCATCGTTCCAGAATAGTCTTGAAAAGCAGACGGTTATATTCCTCATCATCAACAATGAGAATTTTCAAGCCTCTTATTTCTTCTGGAATATAAAGAGGAGGTTCAACATCTTTTCTGATATTCTTTTCATTACCTGTCATGTAGGGGATATGACAGCAGATTTTAGTACCCTGGTTCTTCCTGCTTGTGCATTCAATAGTTCCGTTGTGCAACTCTATGAGCTTTTTAACGATAGATAATCCTAAACCTGTTCCGCCGTATTTCCGCGTGGTGCTCATCTCTTCCTGCGTGAAATCTTCGAAAATGAAATTTATTTTGCTCTCCTCTATTCCAATACCGGTATCAGCAACCTCAATAACCAACTCTATCTCTTCAGCTTCTTTTTTAATACAACCAGCACTGAAATGCACTTCACCATTCTTTGTGAATTTAACCGAGTTGCTTACCAGGTTTATCAGTATTTGTTTAAGCCTGTATGGATCGCCCATAAGAACATTTGATGTATCGGGACTTATTGAATAGCTGAACCTTGTATTATTCCTGATTGCCTGTCTTTCGAACAATGTAAATACATCTTCGAATATCTGTGTAAGCGAAAAATGAACTTTTTCAAGGGATAGTCTGCCATTCTGCAATTTGGAGAAATCCAGGATATCATTAATTATATTTGCAAGGTGGTCGGAAGAGGACTTGATAATTCTAAGTGAGCGGCTTGTGTTTTCATCAAGCGGTTCATGCAGAAGCTGTTCGGTAAATCCTGAGATTGCAGTCACAGGAGTCCTGATCTCGTGGCTCATGTTTGCCATGAAAAGTTCTTTAGTCCGGGCCAGCTTTTCTGATTCATCTTTAGAATTTTGAAGGGCGATCTGATAGGAATGGGTTTTTCTTACATATCGCACAATTATAAACATTACCAGAATTGCCAGCAGGGTTCCGGATACCGAAAACATAGCCAGCCCGATGTATGTCTTTGCAGCTAATTTATCAGCCGCTATTGCTTTTTCTTTTACAAGCCCGGAGATCTCATTTTCTATTTTTGTAATAAGATTGTAAAACTGTTCTTTGATTTCAATGCTCGTTACAGCTAATTTTGACTCTCTTCTGGTGAGCTTCACTTTGGTTATACTGTCTTGCTGTTCTATTTCCCTCAGATCGCTAATTATTTCCTTTTCATTCAACCTGTTTTTATTAGCACGGCTGAAAACACGTTTAAGAATACTACTCTCGGTTTTATTGTCTTCAATTGAATTGCTGTCAAGACGTATAGATAATTGTTTGAGATTTTGGGCAATTTTATAATTATTCTGCAGATATAATAACTGGTTCCATATATCAATATTTTTTTCAATCAGCTTGCTAATTGTATCAGTCTGCCGGATAAGCAACGAATCACTTATACACTCGGAACGTAACCTGCTAACCTTTGCGTCAATATTGTAAATTACAGTATAATATGGACGAAGATCAAGTGAATCGTGCGTATTTGTGTAAATTCGGATACTGTTCTGAGCTTTTTCAAGATCCATTGAAACTTCCTGAATGGTCGAAAATCTCAGGTCGGGCTTTAAGTTCAGCTGAATTGAAGCAACAATGGACGAAAGATTACGATAAGATAAATAACCTGTGGCAGAGAGTAAGATTACTGCCAGAATCATTAATATTCCAATTTTTACCTGAATTGAAATTTTCTTCACGGGTAATTGCAGGATAAATATTACCCAAAGCTATAAAAATTTATTTTCAATAAATTGATCGAGGTAAAGTCTGCAGAGGGCAGGGGCGAAGGTATCTTTAATAACGCAAAAATCGTAATTATTCTGTGTGCTTCTCTCCTCAATATCAGGTGATTGTGAGAGCAGAACAGCAAAAGTATTGCTGTTTTCATTTTTAAGTTGCTTTATTATCTGACTACCACTTATCCCATTCCCCATATATTGATCAACGAATGCAATAACATTATTTTCAATAAATTCATGTGATTCAATCTGTTTCATGAAGTGAGATGAATCTATAAATGAATGCAGAACCATCTGATACTTCATTTTGGATTGAACAAAATGAATACTTTGTCGTAATGCATTTAAAATTAAACTATTGTAATATTCATTATCCTCAATTACCAGTACATTAATTTTTTGCTTCATTTAGCTGTCCTTTATTTCAGGCTTTAGTGTTCCAAAAATGTGCCAGAATGCTATCGTGCAAATTGGTAGATCATATCTGGCAGATTAATAGGCAATTATGTAATTAGCAAATGGATTCGAAAAACTTCATTTCAGGAATTATTTCTCAAAACGAGAAACTAAAGATGAACATTCAGGAGAAAAGGAGAGGAGGTGAAACAAAATAGGGAGAAAAAGAGGGTGACTCAAAAGGGTACCCTTTTAATTTTTTAGAATTATGTTCATTTGCCTGCGGCGAGCTCACTTCGTTCGGTTCTTTTGCTCCTCCAAAAGAACCGAGCAGAAGAAAAAGATGGAATTGTAAATACATTCTAGCCTCTGCGAGTTCGAACCATTTCCGGTTAGCCTACGCGCTTATTGAGTTTTGTTAAAAGCTTATTGATTGTTGTTAAAAAGAAGAGGCCGTCTCAATTATGTTATGAGACGGCCTCTTTCATTTATATTACTTCATTATGAAATACTTGACGGCGACATCCCGCCCCAGAAAAAGAGTGAGAGTGAGAGGGAGTGAGATCGAGCCGAACACACAAATGCTTACATCTCTGTTTCAATTTATTTAAGTACTATAATCTTGTTTAATATGGAACTTTATATTCATTTATTTAATAAATTAGCTTTAATCTTTCTGGTCCGTTTTTTATGTGATAACCACAAATATTTATCCGTATGATGATTAAATCTATTTTTTTAGCATTTGCTTTCCTTTTAATCTCAACCTGTTCAAATGGTCAGCAATTCGGTACTTTTACAGATCCGAGAGACGGGGTAACATACAAGACGGTTAAGATTGGCAAACAGACATGGATGGCTGAAAACCTGATTACAAGCAAGTTTCGGAACGGTGATCCTGTTCCAGAAGCCAAAAAAGATGAAGAATGGGTAGTAAAAAAAGCTGCATGGTGTTATTATGACAACGACTCCAAAAACGGAGTAAAGTATGGAAAGCTTTATAACTGGTATGCTTTGATGGATCCCAGAGGTCTGGCTCCCATAGGATGGCATATGCCTAGCAGTGACGAATGGCAAACTTTAGCCACTTTTCTTGGAGGTATTGAACCAGCAGGCACCAAAATGAAATCCAAAAGCGGATGGAATGAAAATGGTAACGGTACCAATGAAAGTGGTTTCTCAGGTCTGCCGGGCAGCCTTCGATACGATGACGGACAATTTAACGATGTTGGCCGGATGGGATATTGGTGGTCAACTACTCCTAATGTAATGCGTACTTTATCGTATACCCTTAATCTGAGTAACAGTTATATGGGGTGGGGACAAGGTCATGCAAACGAGACCTATGGTTTTGCTGTCAGATGCATAAAGGATTAATAGATTACTAAGACAATAAAGATTATTGTTTGAATAACATCTTTGTTCAGGTTGCAACTTTTGTCCGTTCGGGGTACTTTTAAAGCCCTGTATTTCAATTGATTACAGGGTTTTTTCTTTTGATAAATAACAGAACAGTAACATACAATACACTTTTTGTCGTTTAATTGCATAATTGTGAGTCACTTATCTTTTCACTTGATATTCCTTCCGGACTTGCATGGGGTGCAAGGGGTGATCCCACCTAAATTTTGTCGTTATTTATTCTAGTATTGAAAGTTCCATTTACCATGTTAGAAAGGCTAGTGACCTTCTTTCCTATTTAGGAAGTCTTCAGTAGTTAGAATGTAGTATTTCAATTCAGGTATATTATAGATTATACCTATATATTTATATAATATACCTTAATTACTATTAAGAATGCTTGACTATTTTATAGAAAATAACTATTTTATATAAAATAAGTATTTATTATCATCTACCCGCACCTGACTCAGTTTCCACCGTTGTTAAATCTACAAAGNNCAATTATGTTATGAGACGGCCTCTATAATTTTATTTTAGTAAAGCTTTAGAGTTATTGCCTTCTGTGATCAGATTCCTTGTTCTCAGACTCTTTTTCCTTAGTATCTTTCTTTACTACTTTTTCAGTCTTTGTTTTGTTTTCAATCTTTCTATTGGAATTTACTACAGCTCCCTTTGTCTGGTTGTTATTATGTATTGCACCGACATTTTGCCCGGAAGATGTTTTTACCACGGATTTGTCAGTTACAGTGGTAGTAGACCTTCTGTCTATGGTGGAATTTGTTCCCGATGGACGATTCGTGACAGATTTATTTGTAACTGTGGTGATTGATCTATTGTTTAATGTGGCATTGTTCCCTGAGTGCGGATTAGCAACTGATTGATTGGACATTGTTGTACCGGTCCTCCTGTTTATACTGGAGTTATTCACATTTGAAATAGACTGGGATCTTCTGTATTGTTCTGGATGAACCTTTGCGAACGTTGCTTCTCCTTCTTTTCTCTGGTCGGGATGATCATATGTTGTTTTATAATAACCCATCTCTATTCGGTGATGTATATCCGGTGAGTAGGAGCGTCTGTTATTGTAATAATCGTTGTTCCATCCTGAATACCGATGATAGTTCCATTGACGGTAATGGCCGTAATAATATCGATTATAGTTATACTGATAACCGTAATAGTAATCCCAGGAGTATGCGCGCCATGGATGCCAGTAGCCCGGGTAATAGCCCCAATACCACGATGAATGCCATGCAACATAAGATGGGAGGAACATAAAACTTATAAGAGGCCATGAAGCAACTTGAACCGGGGTCGTATTAACGTATGTAACACTCTGTCCATTTATGACCCGTGTATTCCCTGCATACCCCGGATTCGGTGTTGCCCCCGTAGCTGAATCATCATATATAGGTTCAATTATGTAATCTTTGCCATACAACTGTTCATCACCGGTAAGTTGGATCTGCACCTGCCCGTTCTGAAAACGCTGAACTGTAATAACTGCAACATCCTGATTTTCCTTAGGGCTTACTGCATCCTGCAAAACAATATTATGAATATCTCCATTGACATTATCTATCACTTTAATATAGTCAACAAGGTTATCACCATTCAGGTCAAGATTATTGATATTTGAGTTGGGATCGTTAAGGTTTTTTTCAAATTCTTCAAGTGTTTTTGAGTCCTGAAATAATTTCATAACTGCATAAAGATTGAGATTATCCCCAGGGAGTCCCAGCTTTTCGACGTTATTATTCTGAGCCATGAGTGTCGCGCCAGCGGCAAACAATGCCACTAGAATTGTAGTTATTATAAATCTTTTCATACAGTAAATTTTAAAAGAACAAGTTAATACAAAAATGTAATAACAAAACTTGTACCAACTTTTTTTTCGAGCATGATTCAGTTTCTTATAAGGATGAAAAAGAGGATAGACCATATCGAAGACAGTTTATCCGTTTAATAGTTGTATTATTACACAGAACTGTTTAATCAGGTCAATTTCACTATAAGGGAATCTTTTACTAATAAACAGAAAGGAATTATACGAGTGTTTTTCAGCCGGAGCGAGTTTTGCAGGAGGTATAATTTTAACAGGAATAGGATTGGTCACTCTTAAGGAAGTTCATAAACCTTCACAACTGGTTTTTGCCTGTATTCCTCTGTTTTTTGGAGCTCAGCAAATTGTCGAAGGCTGCTTATGGTTAACATTACCTGGCGTCAATTTTGTCAATTTTCAAAAAATTGCCACATATTGTTATTTGATTATGGCGCAGGTTTTATGGCCCACTTTAATCCCTGTTTCAGTTCTTTTAATGGAAAATAACAGGAAAAGAAAACTTATTTTACACGTTCTGCTTGGAGTTGGTATATCCTTATCTTTGTACTATGCTTTTTGCCTGGTATCATTCCATGTAAAACCGGAGATTATGGGGTATCATATTCTATACAAGACTGATTTTCCTGATTCTTTTGCCATGGCAGCTTTTATAGTCTATCTTATAGTTACAATAACTCCCCTTTTTATTTCAGGTATCAAAAGAACTCATCTGCTTGGATTATTGATGTTTCTATCGTGTTTAATAACGGGACTCTTTTTTACTCAGTACCTGATTTCTGTCTGGTGTTTTTTTGCTGCCCTGATAAGTATAGTAATCTTCTTGATCCTACGTGATTCAAAAAAAGTATTCAACATTAAAAAAATAGAATTACTAAAAATTAGTTCTGTCATACATTCTCATAAATGAAAAAATATCTGCCGGCGCTTGCACCCCATGATTCCCATATATATGTAAATCAACATGGAGATTGTTGTACATGAAGTTAATTGCAAATGTATTATTCAGTTAAAATATTGTTAATGTTATTTGTTTTGGGCATTTTTGCTGCAGGCAGTAAAACCGTTGAAAAAGATACTGATCTTCACCAGCTCTGGTCAGATTGCAAATTAGAAGGAATTATTCCTTATGAGGTTTTTAAATCTGCTGTTGCCGGCCGTCAAAAGATAGAGAAACCTTATAAAAAAAACCTGATAACCATAATTGACTATTCAAAGCCATCAACTCAAAAACGCTTTTTTGTAATTGATCTGGAAAAGAGGCAGCTCATATATTGTTGTTTGGTTGCACACGGGAAAAATTCGGGTGATAATTACGCAAAAATATTCTCAAATGAGAATGGATCTCTTAAAAGCTCACTTGGTTTTTTCCTTACTGCAGAAGCTTATCAGGGTGAACATGGCTATTCACTCAGGCTTGAGGGTCTCGAAAAAGGTATTAATGATAATGCCAGAGCAAGGGAGATAGTGATTCATGGAGCAAAATATGTGAGCGACGAGTTTATTAAGAAGTATGGAATGCTTGGACGGAGCTGGGGATGTCCTGCTCTACCAGTTGATATTTCAAAAGAAATTATTGATAAAATTTCAGGAGGTAGCTGTCTCTTTATATATGCTGATGATCCCTATTTCAAAGAGAATTCTATTTTTCTTAAGACGCAGTAACATTTACTGTTTGCAAATCTCACAAATCACTCTGTCTTATTTTTCAACGGCTCCAGAGGCCTCTTTTACCACTTCCAGATTATGCTTTGCTTTTTCGGCAATTACCGGATCCTGATTTTTTAACAGCTGTTCAAGAAGCTCGGTTGCTTTGCTCCAGTTTTTTGCAAATATGTACTGGTTCGATTCTTTAAATATAGAGCCCGAATAAAGTTGTTGTGTATCGTGGAATGTTTTTGGAAAGAACTTCACTACATAATCCTGTCCGGCCTGAGATGCAAGCTCTCCAATCTCTTCTGATTCTCTTGAAATCGAAGGTACAAGGATAACACGTCCCGACATTGAAGACGTTGGTACAAAGACCGATGACTGCTCAACTTCGCTCCGGTTTATCATATCACCACCTGATGAATAGAGTGACAAAAAGAACCTCGTATTAAGTGTAAAATTTATGGTTCTGTATCTTATTCCATAATATGAGTTTACAACTGTATCCCGTTCAAAATAGATACTTGCCGAATCTAATGTTAGTAACAGGTTGGATTTAAACCTGTTACAGATATTATTAATAGTGTCCACCGGAAGCAGGGTTGTCAGGTCCCCTGCTTTAATACTCCTTTTTAATGTATCACCAACTGAGAAAGTGAACGAGCTATCATTCGAAAATGATGATAATCCGTCAAGAAAATTCATTACTCCGGCATGGTACGAACTCCTGTCCTTCCTGTTTACGTTAACAGGTGACAGATAATTGAATAGATTTACAAATACAATATTGTGATGTTCGCTCTCAAGCTTAATTTCAGGGTCAATTCTCTTTCCGATGTATACTATTTTGGTACATGACAATAATATAAATATAACTGACACAGGAAGCAATAATCTGATAGTGAATTTCATTTATTCTTTTGATTCAGTTCGACAATGAGACCCTGATATTAATTATTGGACTAAAAATAATAACGAAAAGAAGAGACAATCATTGTCTTACAAATGGTCAAATTTGATAAGTGAACGAAATATTTTTAATAATAAAATGCCTATCTGAACTGAGCATTATTGATACTGAACGCCTCACTAAGGAAGATTGTCTGCTATTCATTATCACAAAGATCTCATTCAGAACTTAAATGTATTTCTACAGGCTTTGAATGATTAAATTTTTAAATTTGTATAGGTTATTTAATTATTATTAAAATGAAAGAACTTGTACGGTGCCGCCCTTGCGGATTTGTTATAGAAGCAGATAAGCTGGGAGATGTCTGTCCGGCTTGTGGAATGCCAAGAAAGGTATTTGAGCCCTACAGGGAGAGGGTTTCACGCAACAGGCTGAAGTTGCTTAATTTCGACCTTCATCCTATTGCTATTCATCTTTCACAGGCTTTGGTAATAGCTATACCGGTGCTTGTAATAATAACTAATCTATCTAAACAATTTCAGCCTGAAGTGCTTAAAAATGTTATGATATTTTCAGTATTCATTTTTCCGTTCACTCTTATACTGGCGATTATCACCGGCGTAATTGATGGGCTGACCCGATTCAAAACACTGGCAACGCCCATATTAAGGGTTAAAATAATCTTCAGTCTGATAATACTTTCATTATCTGTTGCTTTATTTTTTACAGCTCCTAAGGGGAATCTTTATATTTTGTCAATAGTATTGAGTATATTGTCTCTGGGAGCAGGTTTTCAGCTTGGCCTGTGGGGCAAGAAACTGATCAATGTGATATTGCCAGGCTCATACCCTCAGAAAAAAGGAAGTAAAGTAAGTCAACCTGAAGCAGAGAAAGTGTGACCAGGAGAATTTGGAGAACAGAGAAGATGAGTTCGGATTCCTGCCCTTCAAATATTTTTAAGCAGCCGGTCGTTCAACAGGTATAATATCAATATCAACTATTTTCGTCTGGCGGAGTATCTTTATATTTGTTGATCTAGAAATAAGTTTACGTCCTATTAATTGTTTTGTAAGGTCAACTGATCGTGCAATTGTTCCTCCATCAAATTAGATTATGATATCTCCTTCGTGCAGTTTTGCCCTCGATGCAGGAGATGAATTTTCCAGTCCAATTATTATTAATCCTTTTTTTGAGTTGAGTCTGTAAAAGTTTTTAATTCTGGGATGAATTTCAATTTCGTGTGTCATTAACCCTAGATAGGCCTTTGTTACTTTACCGTCACTGATCAGGTATCTAGCAATCTCTTTTGCAGAATCAATGCCAATAGAAAAGCTTAAGCCCTGGGCACTTGGAATTATGGCAGTGTTTATGCCAATTGCTTCACCACTGGTATCAATCATCGGGCCACCCGAGTTCCCCGGATTCATGGCAGCATCCGATTGAAGAATATCATCAACGAGCTGACCACCAATTGTACGCATGGTACGACCAACGCCACTGAGCAAACCAGCAGAAACAGAATGCTGAAAACCTAAAGGATTTCCTATGGCAATTACAAGTTGTCCTATTTTTAAATCACCTGAAACTCCAAGTTTTACAGGTGTATAGCCACTGCCGAATACTTTTATAATCGCAATATCGGTGTCTTTATCCATTCCAATTGTTTCACCTGAGAATTCATTCCCATCAAGTAAAGAAACATTTAGTCTGTCTGAGTTTTCAATAACATGTGCATTTGTCAGGATCAGCCCGTCGCTTGAAAAAACAAATCCTGAACCTGATCCGTTAAGACGACTGTTTCCTCCTATGTTAGAATACTTATCTATTTTTACTACTGCATTCTTAGCCTTTTCAACTGCAGTAACGATTATTTCAGAAAAAACATCCATAATACCTCCGCTTTTATGATAATTGTAAATAGCAATATTGAAGCCAAAAGAAAAAAAACTTGAATTGCAGATTAATTTAGCTGTATACGACTCATTAAATCAGTATATTAACAAGTCATATACGTTGTACGGTCAATTTGTCTGAAACAGTTGAAATGGACAAAATGACAATTGACCAGGATGCGGAGGGCTAGTTTTTGCATGAATAGTCTGAAATCATCTATAAACAGATATGATAAATTTTACATAAAGGAACCTTCTGACGAAATTTTTTAACTTTGTTTACAATAAATAACTCTACCAGAAAGAAATTTATTTTATCTATGAAGGCCGTCTCAATTAAAGACTTAAAAGAGGAATTAGCCAATTGCACACCTAAAGAAGTGAGGGATTTATGTCTTCGTCTTGCACGATTCAAAAAGGAGAATAAGGAACTATTGACTTATATCCTGTTTGAATCATCAGATGAAGGTTTATATCTGGTTGGTATAAAAAAGGAGGTTGATGAGCAGTTTAAAATGATCAACAGGAAAAGCAATTACTTAATTAAGAAAGGATTAAGAAAGATATTACGCACTATCAGGAAATACGCCAGATACTCTCAAAAAAAAGAAACTGAGGTTGAATTGCTTGTATATTTTTGTGCAAAACTTAGTAAATTCTCCCCTTCAATTCGCAGGAATACAGGATTGAACAACTTATACAACCGGCAGATAGAGACAATTATAAAAAAAACGTCACTCCTTCATGAGGATCTGCAGTTTGATTATAAAACTGAACTGGATAAGCTGGGTAACACAAGTGAACTAATTTAATAGTGAATTACATCAGCATTTAGCCGTTCAGGTAGCCGCTTTCACTCAATTCAGAAATATATATTCAAATATAAATAAAAAAACGGCGTATCAATGAGAGCAATGATATTGAATTCCATAACTAACCTTGAACATAATAGCGAGCCATTGAAAATGAGTAATTTACCAAAACCTGTCCCTGCAAGGGATGAGGTGCTCATTAAAGTCCTGGCCTGTGGTGTCTGTCACACTGAACTTGATGAAATTGAAGGAAGAACCGCGCCAGCCAGGTTTCCAATAATACCGGGTCATCAGGTGGTTGGAATTGTGGAAAGTACCGGTACGAAAGTTAAGAGCCTAAAACAGGGTGACAGAATTGGTGTCGCGTGGATATTTTCTTTATGCGGAAAATGTTCTTTTTGCCTTTCAGGACTAGAAAATCTGTGCAGTGAATTTGTCGCAACCGGCAGGGATGTTAATGGTGGATACGCTGAGTATATGATTGTTCCGGAGTCATCGGCATATCCAGTTCCAGCTATATTTTCAGATATCCAGGTGGCACCGCTCTTATGCGCCGGGGCAGTAGGTTACAGGGCACTGAAACTTTCAGGCATTAAGGATGGACAGAATATAGGTCTGACCGGTTTTGGGGCTTCAGCTCACCTCGTCCTTCAGATGGTCAAACACAGTTTTCCGAAAACGAAAATATTTGTCTTTGCAAGGAGTGAAAGTGAAAGAAAATTTGCAAGAGAACTGGGAGCTTTCCAGTCCGGCGATATAGCAGACTGTCTATCGGATCAGATGGATAGTATTATCGATACTACACCTGCATGGAAACCTGTTATGGATTCTTTAAAGATTCTTAAACCGGGAGGCAGGCTGGTTATAAATGCCATAAGAAAAGAGGAGACAGATAAAAATCAATTATTGGAGCTTGAATATTCAAAACACCTCTGGCTGGAAAAAGAAATCAAAAGTGTCGCAAATGTCACGCGGAAAGATGTTGAAGAATTTCTACAACTTGCTGCAGAAATTCCTATTCTTCCTGAGATTCAGGAATATAAGCTTGAAGAAGCAAATATCGCCCTGACAGAGTGGAAACAGCGAAAAATAAGAGGTGCTAAAGTTCTTGTTATGGGTTGAATATTAATCAATTAATCCGATAAAGAAAGCAGATTGCCATCAGGATCCTTAAACCAGGCAACCCTGGTACCGCCGGGAGCTGTCCAAATGCCTGACTCATCCTGCTCAATAAAAGAATATCTTTCACATGATATCCCTTTCGCATTCAGTAACTTAATTGTTGAAACAATATCTTCAGTATCCCAACCTAGGATTGTAAAGGGCTGTGGACTCAGCTCTTTTACAAAAGTTATCCTCAGATGAGCACCATTTGCCTCCAGTTCAATGCCGTAGCTATCTTCGGATATTAATTTCAGGCCAATTTTCTTTGTATAAAACTCACGGGCCCTGTCTGGTTGAGTAGTGGATATGAACGCTTTGATTCTATAATCTGATAGCATTGTACTAATTTTAGTTTGTGGTGTTTATTTTATGATGTAAAAAATCGACCTCTTCAATTTTTTGAGGATAGTTAAAGTCAGAAAATCTTATCCATTCTGGTACAATAATAAAATATGCTATATCCTTCCAGTTCTCCCTGCGTTCCTTTCCTTCAGGAAACACCTGGAAATATAACCTGAGCATTTTGTTAAATTCATTTCCTGACTGAAATATAACTCTACCTTCATACTGGATTGTCTGTTCATTTTCCCATCCTATTACGAGTGATACATATTGGTTTTGAATTAAATTTTTATATTTTCTGGAAGTACTTACAGTATCACAAATCAGTTTCAGATCTGGTGCCACGGCAAATCCGACCAACGCAGATTCCGGAAGACAATTCGGAGAAACGGTAGATAGAACAGCGTAATGGTATCGGGTGATAAAATTGTACAGAAAATCGGTTTTCATATTAATATTATTTTCTGTTTTTGGGAAGCGCCATAATGTATTCCATAAATTATTAAGTCATAATAAATTAGGAAAGATTGGTCCCGGTTTACCATTTAGGCTTTATAAAATACAATCCAGTTCCATCCGGATCTGTAAAATGTAAAAATTGCCCGCCCTCTTCATTTCTCTCGGTGAAAGGCATAACTATTTTCTGCAGTAACGCCTTCGCTTCTTCGATACTATCAATATTAAATCCAATTGAAACATTATTATTATTTAATCTCAAACAAGCAACATAAATGTTACAACAATTTGCCATTCATTATGTTTACGGGTTAGTAATGTAATTAATTTCAGAAATTGGAATATTCCCTGGCAGGCTGATCTAATCATCATTCGGATTCAATGCCAGCAGTGCCAGGTAGCCGTCGCAAAGGAAGCCTTCATATCCCCAGCATTCACCTTTCCATGCCTTCCAGTCTTTGGTCATACCTCCGGTAGTACATGAACCCTGAAAACTACCAGCATCTATTCCTTTAAGGATGCCATCAGATATCTTTTCATATTGATCTTCAAGTCCTGCTTTTTTAAAAGCTTTAAGTGTATAATATGACCAGTTTAGAGATGCGCCTCCATTTTCGTACCTTTGAAAAGCATCACTGCCGTCAGCTTTCTCACCACCTCCCCAACGCGGATTAAGATCAGTATAGTCTTCCCGTCTGACTGAAACAAGATTACCAGGAATTCCAAGTGTAAAGTTTGTATAACCTACCTGCTGCATCTTATTCCATAAAGCCATCATCACATCCTTAATTTTATCGTCTGGTACAAGGTCGTAGTAAACTGCCATACTGTTCACAATAACAAAATAATAATCATGCAGCTTTCCGTCCTTGCTTTTCCATCCTGCAAGAACACCTGTTTCCTTATCATAAAAGGTCTTAAAGTAGGTGCCTTTCAGTTTTTCTGCACGATGTCTGTAATTTTCAGCATCAACCTTTTTTCCAACCATCTCAGCTAACACGACCATAAGATTCAGGGCATTATATGTCAGTGCGTTGCTAAAGGCATCTTCAAAGCCAAAACCTATTGTATCCCACCAGTTAGCAGGTCTTAAAACCCCGTTCCAGGAGCCCGAATTTCCGCTTAATTCATATTCTACCAGACCATTTTTATTATAATCGCGTTTCATTTGAATGTCCATCCATCTTTTAATTTCAGGGTAATATCGGCTGGCCCATTTCATGTCCTTTGACCCCTTGATGTAATTACATGCCGATATAACAAGTGACGGATATGTATCGAGATAGTCGTAGGGCTGGGATTTACTGTTGTCGGCGCTTGCATTATTATCCTCCCAGCTGCCATTGTATCCATGCATGCCATATGCCTTCATGCCGTTCATATAGCGTTCAATTGACATCCTGAGAAGATCAAGAGCAGTCAGCGAGTCCACAAGGGGAGGAGTTTTCAGAGCTAACATTGAAGACAAAAAGAGTGTAAATGCACATGGATCACTGCATGAATTATTTGCCAGTACCTGAAGTCTTGGATTCACCTGGAATAAATTGAGGTAGTTACGTCTGAATCCGGCATACCTTTCCTGGTCAACGCCGGAAAACAAAGGATAGACAGATTTGGCAGTAAAGGTGTATTTTAGTCCTGACTGCCTCATGTTAGCTTCATGTAAAATCACTGAAATATAATTTTCCCCCTCTTTACGGCTTGCATCATAATCAACAATAACTCCGGGATAATTGGCTACCAGCTGGAATGTGCCCATGTCCGGGAAATGAAGAATTGCCGGCAATTGGGTCTTTTTACTATTCACCATCATACCGAGAAGTGTGGTATTATTTTTATTTTTGCCAAATCTGAATTCAATGCCCTCAGAGGTACCGTTTCCCTGGGAGTTTGAAGTTATACTGAACTTTTTCTCTTCAAATTTGAATGTCCATAAAGCACTGCCTCTTTTACCCTTTTGAACAATATCAAGTTGAGAGTCAGAGATTCTATAGAGTTTATAAACAATAAAGGATGCAGATTTTTTCCATTGAATGGTATTATTTTCCAGTTCAGAATTACCCAGGGCATCTATAGAAAAATACTTAATAAATGGAGCTGAATCAACAACCTGAATCCTATAGAATTTAGAACTGTATTCGAAATATTTTACTCTGCTGGAACATGCTAAACATGATATAGCTAATATCAGTGTAAGCGAAGTATTAGTGAGGAATTTATTCTTATTCATAGCCGTTATTTTGTGGAAGATCTATTGAAAAGCTTTATATATTCATAAAGTGAGAGATACTAAGGAAGAGATTCTGAATTTTATTTATTTTTAAACGTGATTATTGATCCCATTTAAAGGACTAAGTTAAGTTTATCGGATTGAAAATGTAATGGACAGAAGATGATTTTTTTGCATTTAATATTGAAATGAATTACTTTTGAAAAATGTTGAATAACAGGCAAAATATAAGATTTTTAAGTTCGAATGCAATAATTGTTTTGGCAATTGTATTTTTCGGACTGTTTATCAACAGTAATTCAATAAGCAATACAACCAGAATTACAAATCACAAGACAGCCAGCTATGTGTCTGTAAGTGAGAGTACTGCAGTATTTAGTCCTGGTATACGTATTCAGGCATTTCAGAAATTCTGGATATCAAATAAGGATAACTTTAACCTCCTTGCCTTTAACAGAAATCCAATTTCCGAGAACAGGAAGACATGTGTAAAAGTTTCCCGTCTGCAGATTTTAATGGAAGCTTCTCATAAAATCCCTCAATTTTTTCTTCGTTACCGTCTTTATCCGCCGGATGAAGATGTTCCGCCGCTTTTAGGTTAGATTTCTTATCGGTATTTCAGCCGATGTTATTTTTTTCATTCAATTAACTTAAAATCTCATATTATGAAACGCTTATTATATATTGTTATTTCTATTGTTATTGCTACAACTATTGCTTCTTCCGGTCAGCCATCTTATGGAACAAATAAGAGCATAACACTTCAGTCAACCGGTAAAAATATCGGGTCGGAAGCATTAAAGCAATCAGCGGATATTATTTCCACCCGTTTAAAAATGTATGGTATTTCCTCATTTGAAGTAAAAGTGGCAGCAGATAAAGGCCAGATTAATATTCAATTTCCCGATAATACTGACATATCCAAAATCGAAGGACTTGTAACAGCAAAAGGGGATTTGAAATTCTATGAAACATATACTCATACTGAAATCGAAGGTCTATTTAAGGAAGATAGTCCGCTTCTTAAATTATTGCATCACGATCAGGAACAATCATCATCAGATCCACGCATCGGATGTTCCGGCAATGATGACAGGAAGAAAGCGGATGAATACCTCCGCTCTTTTGTGCCTGTAAGGAATTGTAAAATATTCTGGGGATTTGATTCTAAGAAGTCAGGGTACTGTCTGTTTGCACTGAAAACGGGCGAGGATGGAAAAGCCTTACTTGGCAGATCAGATATTGAATCAGTTAAGATTGTTACAGGAAAAGACGGGAAGGAGAACATTATTCAGATCAAACTGAAATCTGATGTAATCGGTGTTTTAGCTGTTGCGACAAAGAATAATCTGAATAAGGCTATAGCGATTGTAATTGATGATAAAGTTTATTCCTGGCCCATCGTTAAAAGTGTAATTGAAGGTGGGGAAATTGAAGTGACCGGGAGTTTCACGACACAGGAAGCGGGTTATTTTCCCGCTTTGTTCAATTCACAAGAGCTTCCGCTAAATTTCAGTTTGCTGAAATAAGAGTGTTAAAAAGGGGACTTTTTTATCAGTCCCCTTTCTTAGTGCGCCCGGCATGGGCGATG
>PMIJ01000114.1 GCA_003157015.1 Bacteroidales bacterium | reverse complement strand
ATTCCCAATACTGAGGGACTAGGTAATAAATGGTTCAAGTTAAAATATAGTTAAATGTTTCACCGTTACACTCAATTATGTTTATTTTGCAACGCTATTCGATTTATATATTAAATACAGCGGATAAAATTGAATAAACTTTTCTATACATTACTACTTTTTATCCTTGCCATTTCTTTTAATTATGGCCAGACAGTTGAAAGTGAAAAGTATGTTCAGGTAAGCGGAATAATAACGGATAAATCATATAATCCTGTTGCAGGGGTGGCTGTTGTATCGAAAAAACTTAAAAAAGGGGCACTTAGTGAACCTACCGGAATTTATTCCATTACCAGCACACCAGGCGATACTGTTTTCTTCAGAGCGTTAGGATACAAAAGATATCATACAATTATTCCTATAACATTTACAGAAAGGCACTGTGAAGTTGATATTGCTTTGGAAGCAGATACTATTCAGATTAAAGAAGTAAGTATCATGCCCTGGAAAAACTATAGTGATTTTCTTAAAGATATTACCAAGGCACGGCCGGTTGATCCGATTATTGAAAACATGAATGATAATATTGCCTCTATTTATGTTGCAATAGCGAACCAGGGAGATTACAAAGTCTCTCCTGAAGCCGGTTACAGATATTTAATGGAACAGAACTTCAATGCCTCTGCAACTCATGGACAATATCCGATTAATAATCTTCTGAACCCGTTTGCCTGGGCAAAATTTATCAGCGGTATTAAAAACGGTCTTTTTAAAAGCCAGAAATTCAACAAACCTGTCAGGCCAAAAGTCAGAAAGAAGATTAAAAAATCTGACAGCGACAGTAAATAGCCTTGCTATTTCATTAAAAAGCAAGATTTGATCGGGAATTTTTGAATACAAATTCTTTAACTGATTTCCTGGTCCGTCTGTTTTCATCTCTCTTTAATAATTCAGGTGTAAGAGTTGAGCCGTCACCAAGATATCCGACAGCCATCATAGCAACAGGCTCTATATCGTCATCCAATTTGAAATAATCCTTTACCTTTTCTACAGAGTAACCACCCATCTGATGAACATAAATATCCAATGACAGGGCCTGTAACAACAGGTTGTTTAAAGCCATTCCCGTATCATGAAAAGCAAATCTGTTTGTTTTATCATTATAGGAAAAATTAGTCCGGGCCATGCTGAGAATGAGGGCATATGCGTTCTTAGCCCATACTTTGTTTCCATCATTTAGGAATCCCACGAAATCGTCGAAAACCTCTTTTTCATCCTGTGTTGTGAATACGAACTCCCATGGTTGTTCATTATTGCACGACGGCGCATAGCCTGCAGCTTCGAACATTGCTTTTAATTTAAATTCTTCTACGGGTGCTGAAGAAAAAGCGTAAGGGCTCCATCTTTCCTGAATGATCTCAAGAATTAATTCTTTTTTCATAATTGCATATCTTAATTAGAAATAGTAACAAAATTATTAAAGCTTTCATTCTAGGTCTAAAATTATAGCCCATACGAAAACAAATAAATAAATCACTGGATTAGCAACTACAAATTTATTGATTTTCTTCGATTACCCAGACCCCAAGGGGAGCGAAGAAAATCAATTTGCTCCCCTTGGGGATGGGGTGAATAAATTGATTTTCAAGCGATCTGTATAGTAAATAAACACTAAAATGTCAAATAATTAAATGTTATATATACAGATACAAAAGTAATAATTTATAATTTTGCATCATATGATGAGATATAAAGGGAAACAGGCTGGTATTTTGGGAACTCTGATAATTCATCTGATTGCCGGAATAATATTCATGTCATTACAGCTCAGATCATTACAAAAAGCAATATCAACAGAATACCAGGTAGAGCTGGCTCCTCAGCCAGAACCTGAAGTAAAGAAGGATAAAATTGCCGAGTTGGCTCCAACTACTGTTGAAAAAGTTCTCAAAGGTGATGAGGAGATGCTGAATATCGCAAGAAATCTTTCAAGCAAGTCCACGGAAAAGATAAGTCCTTCAGATTATATAGATAAGGTCAAAGAGGAACTCATTAAAAGCGGCAAGCTTGGAGTTGACAATTACATTGATGAGCAAAAGAAAATGAAGGAATCAAATGGCAACGAAAACCTGAATGTTGCGAAAGATACAATACGCAATAAAGAGAAAGTTAAACCCACTAAGTCTCAGGAACTGGCTGCAAATTTCAAAGGACCCACAAGAATTTATTATGACCTGGTAAACAGGAATCATCTTTATCTCCCGATACCGATTTATAAATGCGAGGGATCAGGCAAGGTTGTTCTTTCAATTGAAGTTGACCAGAATGGAGTCGTTCAAAAGGCGCAAATCGTTGACAGAGAAAGCACTGCTTCAGATCCATGTCTGATTGAAACTGCTATAAATACTGCCCTGATATCCCGTTTTAATCCCGATGCCAGTTCACCCAGAATTCAACTAGGCATGCTTACTTATGAATTTGTGGCGCAATAACCGGTTACCGGTGTGCGGCACGCGGTGGGTCTTCTTTCCGCAAACCGAAAAACGCGTACCACATACCTTTCTTTAAAATAATAAATTCTCCCCGGGATAGATGTATGGTTGAATGATCTCAGGGGTATTCCTATCCATTGACCTTGAATTAATAAGAGGACCGATAGTATGGGCTTTAAGAATCCCGTCAGGTAAAGGCTTTAAAATATCAAGTGCATCAGACTCCGTAATGGAATTGTTTATCCATCTGGTTTCAGCAGATTTACTGAGAATAGCAGGCATACGCTTGCCTGAGTTATGAATATGTGCCATCATATCATTTGCTTCAGTGGTAACAATCGAGAAAGTACTTAAGACCTCCCCTGTGTTGTCTTCGATCCAGTCATTGTAGATTCCGGCGATAGACAAAATTTCATTTTCAGAATGATAAATATACCAGGGTATCTTCTCATTGCCAACATGCTGCCACTCATAGAAACCAATTACGGGAATAATGCATCTTTTTGACCTGAAAGAAGAAGAAAATGATGGTTTAGCTGAGATTGTCTCTGATCTGGCATTAAATGTTTTATATCTTATTATATTGGCGTCATCAATGCTTTTTGTAAAGGAAGGTATCAATCCCCACTTCAGGAGTTGAATTTTTGAAGGATTGGCTGAGCAAACGGCAGGAATTGAAGGTAGACCGAACGCATGATAATAATAACTGGGACGATACTTATCAGGATCGATCAGGGTGGCACCATAACGGTTTTCAAGCTCCTCTTTTATAAGGTTAACGTTTACCGTAAAGCACATGATCACCTGCTTGAATATTCCGACAAGTTTGTTTTCAGAGGTACCGGTATTGAAAAGTTGAAAAGGTCATAATCAGGCCATGGGTCAATTTTAGCTATCGCCCGAGTCATCATATTACTGATATAGTTGTAGATTTCAGGACCGTTCCATGCGCTTGAATTGAAGAGAACAACCCAGGAAATTCCGTCAGATTGTCTTTTCATCATACCTGCACTACCGGGAAAAGAACCGGTCCTCCACCATGTGCCATCTAATACTGTTCCTTTCCATCCGACTGGTGCAAAGCCATTGTTGGCGTCTGTCATGAATCTGATGCTCTGATCAGAAAGAATATCCGGACGGGTTTTAAAACCATCTATAGCTAATAAGATCCTCATAAGATCTGGAGCAGTAGCAATCCATGCACCTGCACCTCCCAGTGTTTTTATATCATTTCCTCCGTAACATGAAGGCACCATTTCTCCTGTACCATATATTGAAGGTTTCTTTACTACATCAGAAGGTTCATAATAAGTAACTTCGAAAGGCGCTTTTTCTGAAGGCAGATTTCCGGCAATTTTCATATCATAAATACCCAGCGGTTCCAAAATTGTCTTTCTGCAATAATCTTCGTAAGGTATACCTGATACTTTTTCAATGATCAGGCCCAGTATACTGTAGCCCAGATTTGAATATGCTTTTTCTGTACCAGGGGTATAATTAAGATTTTTTCCAAGAACAAATTTTACAATTGCTTTAGTGTCGACAGGAGGTTTAATTCCCATCTTCTCAGCTACCACTAAGGGCATAAACATCTGATCTCCATAACGTTGTGTCCATCCGGCTTCATGGCCCAGAAGCTCGGCAACGTTTATTCTATAAACTCTTTTGTCTCTGGGCACACCGTAGTAAGAATCATTCAGAATTCCTCTTGAGCCAAAAACACTATCGGTCAAAGCCAGCTTTCCATCTTCCTGAAGCTTCATGATTCCAACAGCCGTAACCAGCTTCGAGATGCTGGCAATTCTGAACTGGCTATATGGCTGGGTTTCAATTTTTAAGGCCGTATCGGCATATCCAAATCCTCGTGCAAAAATCAGCTTACCGTCTTTCGCGATGGCTATTGATGCGCCTGCGATTGTCCACTTTTTTAAAAATGCATCCACTGTTTTTTCGACACCGGCGAACTCACTCCCCGATGAAAAACTATTTGTCAATCTTACATTATAAGGTACAAGCTTATCAACCAGAATGAAGCTGTTTTCTTTTGCTCCAGGATTGGAACTTAAGAATAAAAACAAGAGTGTAATCAATAATATTTTGCCTTTTCTCATCGGCTCCGAATCAGTTTTCACCAGACAAAAATAAAAAGTATTCCTTAACTCACGTCAAGATTACTATAAAAAATCCTAAATTGAATAATAATTAAGGTTTTTAACACAGGAATTATGATGTAGCCTATAACTGAACGTAAATTATTGGTTTAAAGTATATAGAAAATATTTTGTCATACGATTTGATTTGATGAAACGGACATTACCTGTCGTAAAAAAAAATGAGTATCAGAAATTACTTATAATTTACTGTGAAATTACCTTCGGTTAGCTCTATTTTAATGTCAGGGAAAAAGAAAAAAATGAATAAATTTAGGAGCAAACCTCTTGAAAATCAATTTATTTACCCCATCCCCAAGGGGAGTAAATTGATTTTGACTGCGTCGAGCTCGTCCCGATAAATCGGTACCGGGTTCCTCGCTGGTGCATCTAATGACAACATTTATTATTTTGCTTGCTTAAAAACACTTAATCCATAGTAGTACAGTTTGAAGTCTTTGAGATTGTGGAACTTAAATTTAAATTCTAATGCCATTGGTGAAATAATCCGGACCAGATTGTTTTTGATTAGCCCCGTCAGGGGCAAAATACATTAAAGCAGGGCAACGCCCTGCAAATAAAGTTACAAAAGCTTAATGAGCCCCGTAGCGGGCGAAATAAATCCAGACCATGACTCAGGCTGATCTTGCAGAAGAGGTCAAAAAAAGTTCATCTAAGTGGATAAAAACTAAGGGAGTACATTACAGCAACTTCTATTGGCAGGATGGTTATGGTGGATTTTCAGTCAGTAATTCAGGTGTTGATGCACTTTTTATTTCGCCCACTACGGGGCTTGATAATTTTTGTTGAAGTTCGACATCGGGCAAAGCCCGATGTTACAATATCTAAGGCCTACGGCCTTTCTTCATATTATATCGATTCTTAAAACCTCAAACCATAGATTAATTATAATATTTTATATGTCGATAATAATCTGATACTTGTATACTTGTCATAAATACCTGGTGTGCAAAATTGCATGAGGTCTCCGAATGACACTGTATTTTTTGTTTAAGGGAAAAAGAAAAAAAATGAATAAATTTAGGTGCAAACCTCTTGAAAATCAATTTATTTACCCCATCCCCAAGGGGAGTAAATTGATTTTGACTGCGTCGAGCTCGTCCCGATAAATCGGGACTCGGTTCTTCGCTCTCCGCCAGTGGCGGAGCCGGGGTAAACGAAGAACCGAAGCGTAGCGGAGCTCGGCGAAGCCAAAATCTATCGGTTTTTATGCATGATTGCCGATACTCATAAAAAAATATATAATGTGTGTTAGTTTCTTTTATAAAAAGAATCAAAAAATTAACTTTGTATTCTATGCTGTCAAAGAACCTCCAAAAAATAAAGATTCTTTTTACACTGACACTAATTTTAGTATCAGGAGATATAATCTCTCAAATTCCAGATAATGATACTGTCTATATTGATACCACTGAATATATTCCTTCATTTTATAAAGGAGCACTTGACTACAACCTGATGGTTGCCGCTTCAAAAGGGTACGTCTCTGAAATTACCCGGCTTATCAATAATGGAGCTGATATCTTTGCAGAAACCGATCAGGGCGCCACTCCTCTCATTTTTGCAGTTTCCAATAACCAGACCGAAGCTGCCAAGTTGCTTATTGATTATGGATCAGATGTAAATAAGGTGACTTCCCAGACTGTAACTCCACTTATAATCGCAGTAAAAAATCAGAATCCCGAGATTGCTGAAGCTCTTATAAGAGAGGGTGCCGATATTGATGCCAGTGACAAATATGACGCAACAGCTCTTCATTATGCTTCAGTTTACGGATATTTTCAATTGGTCGATCTGCTGCTTTATTATAATGCTTCAATAGATAAAAAAACTGTTGACGGATCAACTCCTCTTTTCGCCTCTATCTGGGCTGGCAATGCTGATATAACAGATATTCTGATTCAGAATCACGCTAATCTTGAGACAAGGGATAATGAGGGATTTACGGCCTTTCTGATGGCGGCACTTAACGGAGACACATTACTAATGAGACTTTTGTTTGTAAAAGGAGCCGACATCTATGCAACAAATAATTCAAATCACAACGCTTTGTCGCTAACTATAATCGCCAATCAGAAAGATGCGACTCAATTTCTTCTTAAAATTGGTGACAAATGGGCTGCCTTGGAAAATAATGCTATCAATCCGTATATTATTGCCTCAAAATACCGAAGAAAGGATATTCTCAAAATTCTTGACACCAATAAAATTCCGGGGAAAATTAAGTATGAGATAGACCAGGTAGATATAACGGCATCCACAAGGTTTTTTACGCGTGACATTTATACCGGGGTAAGTTTGTCATTCAGGGAACCATACCTTAACGGAGGTATAATATTAGGTATGGATACCAAATTATGGTACACCAGAGTGCTCGTCAAACAATCTGAACACTTATTCTATCAGTACATGGATAAGGGTTCACTTTTTTATGCAGGGGTATTTAAAGATTTTTCTCTGACAGATGACCCTTTCAGAGGCAATTTTGGATTATCAGCCTCACTGACTGCAGGATATTCTTTTGGAAATGAACTCAAAGGGACCTTAATGGTGCCTGCCAATAAATTCAGGATAATCCCGGCCTTCTCAATTGTATGGACAAAGAAGGATCTTTCGTTTTCTCTCGGTGCCGATTATCTGAAATCTGATTTTTACCATATAGGTCCGATATGGCTCAGATTTGGAGCATCTTACAATCTTTATTTTGACAAGGTCAGAACAAAAGGAAAAACTTTAAAATGGTATTAAAAAAAATTTGAGTATCAGTTATCAATAATAGTCTTAAAATAATTGAGTATGAGATTACCTTCGGTGAGCTCGTACCGACAGATCGGTACTCGGTTCCTCACTACGTTCGGAATGACAAGCGCAGCGGAATGAGGAATCTCATGAGTTTGAACAAATTTTGAAAAAACAAATTTAATGAGAAATATATTTAAAATTATATTGTCAATTGTTCTTATTTTCTTCTTCTCGTGTGAAGATCAGTCTCTTATTATCAAATGTCCTGATTGCACAGCAGATGAACCGGTAAAAACAAATCTCGATGTGAAAATGGATCCGCCGCATTATGGCAATTCAATACTGATTAATGTATATGAAGGCAATATCGAGGACAGTGTATTATATGACTCATTCCAGGCATCAGGCTCACAGGCTACAATTCCTGTGACTATAAATAAAAAATATACAGTAACGGCCACCTATTACATATCTGATAATTATTACATTGCGGTAGATTCCGCTACCCCCAGGGTAAAATTTGACAAGACTCAATGTGACAATCCTTGTTATTTTGTCTATGATAAAAAGATTGATCTCAGGTTAAAATATACGAAGTAAATACTGAGAGACAGAGATCCCTCGCCTTCGCTCGGGATGACAGCAAATAAGGGGTAACAAGAGTAGCGATGGCGGTTCGCTCGGCGAACCGCCATCGCTACCCCATACTTCAAAAATTGCTTGTCATTCCGAATGAAGCGCAGCGGAATGAGGAATCTCATGAGTTTGAACAAATTTTGAAAAAACAATTTATCTCTTCACCTTTCCAATTCACGCGATTTGTTATATTTTTGATCACAATCAAATTCCTAATTATGAAAAAGAGTTTTTATATATTATTTCTTATCCCGCTTCTTTTATCCTGCACAAATAGTGGGAAAAAAGATGCTAACGGAAAATATGTTTCACCACGTGTTAAGAAGGAAGTTCTGGCACTGGCTACCAATTATATAAACGGAAAATTTAAAGAACCGAAGAAAACAGTTTCAAAGGATGGAATTATAACCGTCGGAGAAGATCAGTCAAGTTATGTGATAGACCCTGCAAAAATTTATACAGGCCTTATTGATGATGATAATACTGAAGACGCAATTATTTCTATGGATTATTATCATGGTCAGTATATTGTAATGTCCGAACATTTGATACTAATAAACACAGATGGAAAGCTTATCCTAAGCAGGGCAATCGAATCTGATATGAGAATCCTGGGAATAAAAGACAGGGTAATAACAGCCGAAATCTATACCAAATCGCGCAATTCCCCTCTTGCAAATTGTTCACTCTGCAAGGAAGTGGTTAAATACCGGTTCAAATCAGGAGACCTGATCAAAGTAGAATAGAATAAAGACTTTTACTTTTTATCAACGTGTTCAAACACTGATACTTTTGACCTGTTAATACCTGCGACAACCAAAGATGTATCGCCTTTAAAGTATAACAGCGATTCTACCACTCCCTGGAGAAACAGCCCGCTCTGAGCAGCAGACAATACATCGAAAGAGGGTTTTCCTTTTTCCCTTTTAGCGCCTTTATTCATTAAGATCAGTCCTTTATTTGCATCATAATATCCGGTTGACACATCATAAGAATAATCATTACCGCCTACAAGCACATCGGGATAACCGTCGCCATTGAAATCATTAACTATCATTTTTTTAACCGGAGAGACCTGGACGGCTTCAGGTAACTTTTCCCATCTGAATTTTCCTTTCTCATTCCATAAAATGTAGCTCGATGTTGTATTGACATAAAGCTTAAACTTTACCTTTTTTAACAGGTTTTCATCCAGAATATCGCCTATAGTGGCATAACTAAACGTTACATAGTCATTGAATTTTTTCTTAAAGAAGACTGATTGCGACCAGAGTTCATCGAGATAATTGACTGGGTATTCTTTCATTATTCCGTTCTGATCAGGCCAATATCCAGTCATCAGAGGGTCGATATTACCGTCTCCGTCAAGATCAATTGCATAAAGCTTCAGAGGATATTTATCACTTACATTAAATCGATTGTTGTCACCAAGATTTCCGACAATATAGTCCTGGTAGCCATCCTTATTGAAATCACCGGCAATAAGTGAAGACCACATACCGTGTTTTTCTTCCAGCTCCGGTATGTTCTGGGGAACAAGCTCTTTCCCGTTCATATTTTTGAGTAATACCAGAGAATTATCTTCTCTTGCAACAAGCAGATCTTCCCAGCCATCATTATCATAATCGGTCCAGATCGCATCCGTAACCATTCCAAGATCCCAGCGCGAAGTTGAATTAACAGTAAGTTTGCCTTTATCATTAATTATGAGCCATGAATGATTTGAATATGGAAACATTCCTTTCTTTACCCTGGCGCCGATAAACAAATCCACATATCCGTCGTGATTAAAGTCACATGGCCGGATAACTGACGCCGGGAATGCCGGAATCGGAAGCTCTGATCTTATAAAAGTGCCATTCTGGTTTTCATACAGGTAGTGTTTATATTCAGCTTCCTCTTTATTCTCATAACCACCTGCAACAGCCACAACATCGTTTTTTCCGTCATTATTTATATCAACTATTGCAAGGTCAGATTCAGAGAATGGCTTTTGCGTGGTAAGTCCATCAAATACGGCTTCCTCGAATGTGTTTCCTTTCCTGAGGAACACTTTAGTTGGTAAGGTATTAGTTGAACCTATGATAATATCTTCCTGTCCATCATTATTAAGGTCCCCTTTTGCCATCCGTGGACCAATCTGTGAAAACTTATGCGGCATTATTATCTGATTGAGCCCGAAATCGTTAAAATCTTTCTGCTCATGAACATAATTTATAACATTCTCACGCTTGTTGAACAACAGGTGGCTTTTACTTAAAGTTTTAACGACCGGATGTGACACGACAGAACTAATTTCATTCACTTCAATTGTCTGATCAGCTTTAATATTCTTAATAACCGTGGTATTGCCGCTGGCCGGCCATGTAATTCTTACTGAATCAATAACAGTTTCCTTTCCGATGCCAAAATGGACTATAGGATCAACAGATGAAGCATATCCTCTTGTCAGATAATGTTCCGTGTACTGGAACTTACCGTTGCTCCACAATTCTATTTTTGCTCCAATAGCCATGGTATTTCCTGTCTTTCCAACCAACTTTATCTTTATATAATTAGCGTCTTTTTTGGATTTTTCGACAGTATAATTCCTTAGAATAAAGGCTTCGTCATTCAAATTATTTACAACATAATCAAGATCTCCATCGTTATCGAGATCAACAAAGGCAGCTCCATAAGAGTATGAAGGGATCTGGGGAAGCCAGTCTCTTCTCTCTACGAAATTTCCAGTGCCGTTATTTTCAAATGCTTTATTCGGAATTTTAACTGCAGGAGCCATATCAATAAGCAGCTTATTTGAAGCATAATATCCTTCAGCTGTCACTTTGAACCTAGTCCAGTCTTTATCGGTCTCGTCTTTGGGGAAACCATTTGAAATGATAAGGTCCTTATTGCCGTCATTATTGTAATCGGCAAACAGCGGGGACCAGCTCCAGTCAGTTGCAAAAACACCTCTCATCTGACCTTCTTCGCTGTAAGGCAACATTTCACCATTCAGGAATCCATTATGCATATGGAGCATATTGCGAACATACTGGTGTTCATATCCGAATTTATCTTCCAGTATATAGATGTAATAGAAAAAACCATTAACGGTCTGTTTTCTTTTAGCATATTGTTCGGGAAACATATCGAGTGTGAACATGTCAAGATTTCCGTCATTGTTCACATCAGCCATATCATCACCCATTGAAGATTTTGACTGGTATGACATGTATTTAGCTATTTCATTTTTGAACGTGCCATCACCCTGATTTATATATAATAAGTCATTGGAATTAAAATCATTTGAAATATAGATATCAGGGTATCCGTCCTTGTTCACATCGCCTACGGCAATCCCCAGCCCAAAGCCTTCATAAACTATTCCTGCTTTTATGGTCACATCGGTAAAAGTTCCGTTTCCGTTATTATGATAAAGCCTGTCATTGTTTGGAGAATTACCGTCATTAATTTTAGCACGGTAATTGGTATTCATCCTTGAATTAACTGTGTTATTTAAAACATACAGATCGAGGTATCCATCTCTGTCATAATCAAAAAATGTTGCATTGACCGAATAACCAGTATCTGCAATTCCATATTTCTCTGCCATCTCGGTAAAAGTGGGATCCATTCCGTTCTTTGCACCATTGTTGACCCACAACCTGTTTTTCCGTTTCTGGGGATCTTTATTACCAGTAGCAGTCAGGTAAACATCGGGCCATCCGTCGTTGTTGATATCCACAATTGCGACACCGCTGTACCACTCATCATTGGTAAGTCCCGCAAAGTTTGATGTGATATCCTTAAATTTAAAATTACCCTGGTTCAAATAGATCCTTGGAGATACCTGGTTCCCCGCGAAAATTATATCAGGTAAACCATCATTATTCAGGTCGGCAATACCCACACCTGCGCCATTATATATATATTCATATTTCATCAGGTTAAAACTGTCCGATTCAACTATCTTATTATTAAAGGTGATCCCTGTCCTGTCGGATTTCAATGCCCTGAACTTTGTTGGTTGAGAACAGGAAATTGACAGAAATATGATGCAGATAAACAATATTGAAATTCTCATGCTATATATGATGGTTTTGTTTTTATTTCTATTTCAAGTGCCTCTTCCCCCAATCCATTTGGGATCCACCTCTCCCCTAATCCTTCCATATATTTTCTTGCCTCTTCCCCCTTGCATTTGGGATTCACCTCTCCCCAACCCCTCCCCCGGGAGGGAGGGGCTAATACAGTATTTATCACTGTCAACAAGTTACCCCCTTCTATCCCGGGAGAAGGGGGCAGGGGGATGAGGTAAGTATTCATTAACCCGCCAAATGTATAAAAAAATAGTGGACTGCCCGAACAGGCAGTCCACTATGAATATAATAATTTATAAAGATATTATCTGTTCTGAACTATAGCACCGTTGCTCAGGTCAATCTCCTGTTGTGGTATAGGATAGTTAACATCTTTTGCTGCAGCTTTCGATCCGTTGTAAGTGGTCGGACCCCAGGGCGTTGATTCCTCATAGGTTAAAGCTCTGTTGATTTCGCTGATCAGATAAGTAGCTCCCCATCTCTGGAAGTCAAAATACCTGTGGCCTTCCTGCCCAAGTTCAAGTTTTCTTTCCAGGCGGAGCGCAGTACGGGCATAATCCTGAGTCGGGAAAGATGGGTACTGACCTACGTGATAAGTAGCAGCAGGAGTTACGCCATCGGATTCCATAACAAAACCCAGAGGATTAGCTGCTCTGGCTCTAACCGCGTTAATATTGACAAGTGCACTGGCCAAATCATTAGTTTCAATCTGGCATTCAGCAAGCATTAAAAGTACGTCAGCGTAACGGATCATGCGGTAGCCATTTGCTGTCCAGCCGGATGTCCAGTTTCCAACTTCTGTAAATTTACCTTCCTGTGATTTCTTGTAAACCTGCTTCTTAGGACTGTATGGTCCGCCATAGGTTTGGTCACGGATCCAGTCTGAACCGGTATGTACGCCCCAATCCCAGTATGGAATACCTCTCCTGCCAGCTGACCAGTCAAGACGCGGGTCAACAGGTTTTGAATTGTCTTCTGTCCACGTCAGAGACCATGCAGCCGGGCTCGTAAGAGGGTTATTTCCTTTATTAGCGTCTATAAGAGAAACATATCCCAGATCTTTAAACGGAGCTCCCGGAGCATAAGCAGTGACACCCTGGTTTTTAGCATAAGTTAGAGTCGCATCCCATATTTGACCACCGACAATACCTTCATCACGCAAATTCTGATTTGCAGGTGAGTCATAACTGTTATCCAATAATGGGAGGCCATTAGCATCGACGTCAAAGGAATTAACAAATTCCTGGGTTGGCTGGAAGAATCCACAGCACGTTCCGGGTTTGCCAGTGCCATAGGGATAATTCAATAGTTCGTTTTCTGTACCGGTAAATCCGCCCGAACCAGTGTTTACTGAAGTCTGAACTGTGTAAACAGCTTCAATTCCATTACGGTGTTCAATATCAAATATCTCACCATAAGTTGGAGCAAGTCCGATAGCTGAATTATCGGGTTTTTTACCGCTTACTTTAACATACTGAAGGAGAGTTAAAGCGCCTGCATAGTCATGATTACACTGCATCAGGGCTTTTGCGAGAAGAACTTTTGCAACGGTTCCGTTGAATTTCCCAATCTCTCCCATGTTATCTGGCAGATTGGTACCTGCGGTCAGGTCAGCAATTATTTGCGGAGTAACATCTGCTGAGTTAGATGCTTTGGAGGGATCAGCATTTTCATCCATGTATGGGATTTTGGTCCACATTCTCCAGGCGACAAAGTGGTACCATCCACGAAGTGTCTGAGCCTGTTCGAGATAAACAGTAGCCTGATCCTGGGTAATTTTGCTTGCAGCCAGTGCTTTGTTGGTAATAATAATAGCATTATTACACCTGGAAATAGCCTCATAAAGGAATCTCCATGAAATATCAAGGTAAGAATTTGTAGGATCTTCTGTAAAGCCCTGTATAGGCTGAATGTCCTGCTGGTCACCCGAGTTGGATCCTTTATTTGCTTCAACACCACGTATAGAACCCCACACCCAGTTGGATCCTGGAGCTTCCCAGCTCCAACCTTGCTGATTGTCTGCGCCGGTCAACATTGAATAACAACCGACTAACAAAGCATCGAGACCGGCAGTTGTCTGTAATAACCCCTGGTCAAGACTTCCTGTCGGAGCGACAGTAAGAAAATCGCTTTTGCAGGAACCCCATGTTCCGATCACTGCAATGATTAGGATAAATATAATATACTTCTTTTTCATATTTTAATATTATTTAAAATTAAAACGTTAGATTGAGTCCAATAATATACTGTTTGACAGCAGGATAGTTACCATAGTCAACGCCTCTGATCTGGTCGTTCCCACCCTGGGTGTCAATTTCCGGATCAAGTCCTGAATATTTGGTAATTGTGAAAAGGTTTACTGCCTGAACATAAACTCTGAGAGCTTTTACATTTATCTTGCTCATCAGGCTTGATGGAAAGGTATAACCTAACTGGAGGTTTTTCAGCCTTGCATAAGAACCGTCCTCAACATAAAAGCTGGTTGATTGTGTGTTTGTTGAGAAGTTAGACAGAGAGGTTGCCTTTGGTATATCTGTATTTGTATTGGTTGGTGTCCAGCTTTTGTACAAAAGATCTGTACTCTTCTGTCCTGCAAATGATGGCCAGAAATCAATCCACCAAGCGTTCCAGTTATATATTTTGTTTCCATATGAACCCCAGATGAAAGCGGTAAGGTCAAAATTCTTATAGGTGAATGCCAGATTAAATCCATAAGTTAATTTTGGAAGTGGACTACCCAGGAATACCCGGTCAGTTGCATCAATCTTGCCATCGCCATTGGTGTCCTGATATTTGAACAACCCCGGAGCAGCTCCATCTTGTGTTGGAGAAGAAGCAACCTCAGCAGCACTCTGGAACAGGCCGATCACCTTGTAACCGAAAAATTCTCCCATCGAGTGACCTACCATACTCCTGTTGAAAGCTCCGATCCTGGAACCTCCATTGGCGTCAAAGTAGTTTATACCTTCAGCAATTTTATCAATGGTATTTTTACCTGTTGTTGCAATAATACTTCCGTCAAATCCAAGGTCGCCCCATTTATCTTTGTATCCCAGTTCGAGATCGAGTCCTGTATTGGTCATGGCGGCAATATTTATATAAGGCGCTGTTGCTGCCCCTGCAGTACCCGGTAATGTAGGATTGTAAAGAAGGTCTTTGGTCTTCTTCTGGTACCAGTCGGCTTTGATCGAGAATTTACTGTTAAGGAAAGATGTTTCAATCCCGATATCCGTGGTAATGTTGGTTTCCCATTTTGCATTAGGATTACCGAGACGTACAGGGTGGAATCCCTGCGTTGCTGAACTGGTCGCCCCGTCTATAGCATAAAAAGATGTAGAAGGATCGCCACCATAAGCAGAGAACTGGTTCTGCGGGTCAACGGCCAGCTGGTTACCCATCTGACCCCATGAACCTCTTAATTTCAGGTCATTGATAAAGCTGATACCTTTGAAGAATGGTTCATCGCTTATGCGCCATCCTGCAGAAAATGAAGGGAATACACCATAACGGTTAGAAGCGCCGAATTTTGAAGAACCATCACGACGTATTGTAGCGCTCAACATATACCTGTCCATGAAAGAATAATCAGCTCTTGCGAACTGGGATAACAGTGTTGTTGCAGTATACAAATTTGATCCTGCACCGGTAATTTTAGCGCCATTGGTCAATGTACGGTAATTCACATTATCTGTGAAGTATCCGCTGGCTGTAGCATTTAAGTCAGCTCCGACGCCAAGATCATTACTTTCATAACCTGCAACAACAAGGATCTTATGCTGACCAAATGTTTTATCCAGGGTCAGCTGGTTTGTCCAGGTCCAGTCCCTGTTATAACCTGCACCCTGATTCAAAGCTGGGGTAGCAACATTTTCTGATCCTTCGTAAGTTGCGTACGTATAATTTGAATAGTAGTAATTGGACCATGTTCCTCCGAGAGTTGATCTGAAATTCAGACCCTGGAGAATTTTAACATCTAAATAACCACTTCCGATCAAATTGATGTTCCAGTTAACATTATCTTTTGCTCTTGTAAGTACGGCTACTTCATTGGCAGCCTGTCCCAGACCAGTGGAAATTCCTGTTCCTCCCCAATCGCCGGGTTGATAAAGATGACCTGATGCTGGAATTGTCTCACCTGCGGGAATAACAACCGGTATGATCGGCTGGCTCCTGTAGGAACCCATCTGGAAAGGGCTGCTTTCGTTCAGGTTCGCAACAGTGTTTGTTGATCCGTACTCGAAAGCGAATGTTTCTCCAATTTTTACATGGCTGTTCAGGAAACTAAATTCCGAGTTGAACCTTGCTGTATATTTCTTTGAATAGTTATAGATAATAATACCATTCTCATCGTCTACTCCTATTGCTCCAAAGAATTTAGCATTATCAGAACCACCTGAAAGGGTGAGGTCGTGATTCTGCTTATAAGCAGTATGGGTCATAGCCTTGTACCAGTTGGTATTTGCTGCCCAACTGGGTAATGTGGGTGTAGGATTAGTTGAAGGACCATAAATGGCGTCGTTTGTTGTAACTCCATCATTTTTGTAAATGAGCCACTGAAGATCGGCATATTGCTGAGTATTACACAGGTTGGTCGGGCCTTTGCCAGGATCAGAAATGCCTGCATACATGCTGTAGCCTACTTGTGTTCCTTTTTGCCCTTTTTTGGTCGTGATAATGATAACACCGTTAGATGCCCTTGATCCGTAAATAGAAGCGGCTCCGGCATCTTTCAGTACGGAGATTGATTCAACGTTACTCGGGTTCAAAGAGGAAATGTCCTGGGTCGGAACTCCATCAACAACATAGAGTGGGTCGTTGGCCTGGAATGAACTGAATCCCCTGATCCTCACTGATGCTGTGGTACCAGGTTGTCCGTTTCCGGTTACCACTACCCCTGATGAACGTCCCTGCAGTGCATTACTTACGTTCGGAACAGGAACAGCAGTAAGTTCGGTGTTTGCAACAGTTCCAACAGATCCAGTAAGGTCCTTTCTCCGTTGGGTAGTATAACCTGTTACAACTACTTCACTCAGAGCAGTTACGTCTGATAGAAGAACCATGTCAATTACATTCTGCGTGCCTACAGCTATCTGTTTGGTGCTGTAGCCGACGGATGAAAAGACAAGTACAGCTGCCGAACCCGGCACTTTGATTGAGTAGCTACCATTCAGGTCTGTGATCGCACCGATCGTCGTTCCCTGAACTGTAACGTTCACACCAGCCAGAACTCCTTCGCCTTGACCGGTGACTTTCCCTGTGATGGTCTTCTCCTGAGCAAAAAGAATGCCTGAAGAGAGAACCATGCTTAGAAAAAACAGCGCAATGCGCCGTACACTTGTAGAAATTTGCATAGTCAGTCGTTTTTTAAACATGTTAGTTAAAAGGGTTTATAATATAAAACAAGAATTTTCTTTATTCATCGATTGGTGATAGGTTCACGGGTAACGAAGGTAAAAATAAAATCAAGAATAACAACACTAATTTCTCATAAATTATTCCCGCTTATTAAAAAATTATTAAAAAAGGAGTCAAAAAGGAGTCAAAATCTTGTCTTTAAATATTATACAATAAATTTCCCGCTTCATATGAGGATCGTAATTTAGACACAATCCAAATAATAATTTTGATTTTTGATCTGATAAGCAAAAGAGGTAGAAACAATTTTCATCTATAATATATAAAGGTATATCCTGAATTAAACTGTCCGTTATTTCATACGATTGCTTCGTCGCTTCGCTCCTCGCCGATTCTACCTAATTCCTATAACAACCAGCCACAAACTATCTTGCCTGCAGAGTCATTGCGAGTCCGACAAAGGAGGACGCGGCAATCTTACGGCTTTACACTGGGTTATCTAAAAGACTCTGTGACGTGTGCAAGGTCCCTTGTCCCCATAGGCGTCAACTTAAGCTTTGGGGATGAATGAGATACTGCATAAAAAAGTTTCCCCTCCTTTTGAAGGAGGGGTGGTCGGGACGATTGATTATCTTATATATACAGTATTTTATTTCCCGACCGGGGTGGTTGATTCATTGATTTCTTCTTACCTTTATTGGTATGAAAAACCAAAACCTCTTTAACAGGAAAAGCCTTAAATTCTTCAGATCATCACTTAGGAACAAGTCCACTTCTGCTGAGGCTGTGTTATGGAATATTTTAAAATCAAAAAAACTTAATGCAAGAAAATTCAGAAGACAACACAGTATAGGTAACTACATAGTTGACTTTTTTTGTGCTTCAGAAAAACTTGTAATTGAGCTTGATGGGAATCCGCACGGTGAATATCAATCAACCACCCCGGCCGGTATCAGCATTTGTATCATAATTATAAAGTGGTCCGGCCACCCCTCCTTCAAAAGGAGGGGAAATGTATCAGGCTTAATTTCATTACTTTACATTCTGTTTTGTACTAAACTCTCTCCATATTTTACTATATTCAACTCCTTAAGTTGACGGCTATGCCCTTGTCCCCCCCTTCTTCTCCTTTGCGCAGCCGCTTCAGCTAAGCAAGGCAGAGGCTGGGGGTAAAACTCAAAACAAAAAAATGTATATTTGCTACCATATTTCTAAGGCGTTTGATTTAAGACAAATCTCATCAATTCCTGTAGTCTATAATATAAGGTATCAATTTCATATAATTGAATTAAATGAAGATTCTGATTGTTGAAGATGAAAAGAAGGTAGCATCATTTATAAAAAAGGGACTTGAAGAGAACAACTATGATGCTCAAATTGCCTATGACGGTGAGACTGCGGAAAAACTTGCACGTTCAGAAAAATTCGATCTTTTCATACTTGATATCATAATTCCGGGAATTAACGGTCTGGATCTTTGTAAAAAACTTAAGAGAATAAATTCAAATCTGCCTGTCCTCATGCTTACAGCCCTCGGTACAACTGATGATAAAATTGAAGGCTTTGAGGCAGGTGCAAATGATTACCTGGTAAAACCATTTGAATTCAGGGAACTTCTGGCTAGAGTAAAGGTGTTGCTAAAGAAACCAGGTCAGTCTGATGGCAGATCGAACAGTATTGTCGTAGGCGATGTGGAACTCGACCTGGAAAAGAAAGTTGTAAGAAGGGGCAGTTCATATATTGATCTTACTGCCAAGGAGTTCTCATTGCTTGAATACTTCATGAGGAATAGTGGAAGAGTATTATCAAGGATCGATATTGCTGAAAAAGTATGGGATATAAATTTTGATTTCGGTACCAACGTGGTAGATGTTTATGTAAACTTCTTACGCAAAAAAATTGATAAGGGACATAATAAAAAGATGATCCATACCAGGGTCGGTTTTGGCTACGTATTTGGAGATTTTTAGAATGCAGATAAGGACCCGATTGACATTACAATTCCTACTGATTGGAGGAATAATTATGATAATTGCATCAGTTGCAATTTATATTTCCTCCTCAAAATTCAGAAGGCAGGATTTTTTCAGCCAACTGAGCCAAAAGGCAATGAGCACCGCGAATTTGCTGTTTAATACCGACAAGGCGGATGCTAACCGGATCCTGAGCATTGAAAGCAAAAAACCCGTTTTCCTTCAAAACGAAAAGATAATAATCCTGAATTACAAAAATGACACTGTTTACAATTCAGACGAGAACTCCGATATCAAAATAAGAAACAATATCATTGAACATGTGAAACAGGGTTTTGATATAACTTATAATCAGGATCCATATGATATTCTGGCTACGTTATACTATACAAAATATGACCGGTTTGTTGTTGTTGCAGCCGCCATCGATAACGAGGGATCATCGCGTCTAAAAAAATTAAAGATCTTACTGATAATTGTTTGTGTAGTCAGCCTGCTGTTATTTTTTGTGGCAGGATGGTTCTATTCGGGAAGAGCCCTTAAACCTATTTCAGATGTAGTAAAAAAAGTGGAAGATATCACTATTACAAGTCTGAACTTAAGAGTTTTCGAAGGAAAAGGGAATGATGAGATCGGCAAACTTGCCAGAACATTCAATAAAATGCTTGAGCGGCTTGAGACCTCATTTTCGATGCAGAAAAATTTCATTGCAAATGCCTCTCACGAACTCAGGACTCCGCTTACATCAATAAATGGTCAGCTTGAGGTACTAATGATGAAAGAACGCTCCTCAGAGGAATATAAGTCCGCACTTACGTCGGTGCTCGATGACATTAAATCTCTCATAGTATTGTCAAACAGATTATTACTCATAGCACGCACAAGCGCAGAAGGTCCTGTGAATTTTAATAAAAAAATCAGGATTGATGAAATCTTATGGCAGGTACAGGAAGAAATACAGAGATTCAACAGCAATTATCGCATAAATATTTCAATAGACAATTCAATTACCGATTCGGAACAGATGATCGTCGTGGGTGATGAGAATCTGCTTAAAGTGGCTGTTTCAAATATTATAGATAATGGTTGCAAGTATTCCCCGGACCACACTGTGGAGATTAAGCTTATGCCAATAGAAAAGTCCATAGAAATAGTTTTTGAAGACAGAGGTATTGGTATTCCGGAGACGGATGTCGGGAAAATTTTTGAACCTTTTTATCGTGGTGGTAATACTATCTCCATTTCAGGTACCGGAATCGGTCTTCCACTTGTCAGCCAGATAATTAAAATCCATAACGGGACGGTTAATCTATCCTCAAAGTTAGGAAAAGGCACTACTGTAACGGTTTTGCTTCCGACGGTTTAGTAAAACTTTAAAATATCCTATAAAATTTCATTGTTTTCTTAACCCTTTCCCCCCTTCAATTAAACAACAACTAACCTTTGTACATATCTTTTAAATCATAGTTTGCGAATAGGACTATCTAAAATTGCCCACCGCGCAATTTTTTTACCTCGGCTCTGTTTATTGCCAGGTTTGCCAGTTTGTATAGATTTTATGACTTTCAGTTCAGAAATATGCGATGGTTGATGGCTGTTAACAACTTTCTACTTCACATCATATCAATAATTTTATTCAACCCTCATAAGCTGGTAAGCATGCTGTATTTTTTCCCTGTTATTCTGAGATGGTTCCTTACAACTCTTAAAATCTCATGAACCACTGAGAAATAATAGTGCTAATTCCATCCATCTGGGTTAACTCTTGGGTGGAATGTTAAAAAAGTTTAAAAAAGGAAATAACCCCGAAAATCATGGAAGAAATTTCATACTTAAAATGTCAATTTTAACATGATCGGTTTTTTTAATAACTTTACATAAGAAATCACTGCCAGGATCTAGGATGGCATTTCTGGCCCTTGAACTTCATGCGGTGGAAACGTTATTTTGATATAATCTGTTAAATATATAATTATGAAAAAAATAACTGAGTGTTATCTGGTAATCATTTATCTTATTGCAGGAACTATTTTATCTGGATGTAAAAAAGAAAATGTACCTACTGTTAGAACAACACCAGTTTCGGATATTACTGGAGTTAATGCAACAAGTGGCGGAACTATAACCGATGAAGGTAGTTCATCAATCATAATTCGTGGAGTATGTTGGAGCACAGATGTTAACCCTACTATAGCCGATAACAAAACGATAGATGGTAGGGGTAAAGGAAGTTTTTCCAGCAACATAACAGGTTTGAATGTAGATGTAGTTTATTATATCCGTGCTTATGCCGCAAATTCTGTTGGAACAGGATATGGTAGGGTTGTTTCTTTCATTTCTTATGGACAATCACCAACTGCAACAACTTCATCAGTAACAAATATTGAAGCAACCACTGCAACATTGATTGGTAATGTAGTTGCCAACAATCTATCCACAGTAGTAACCCTGGAATATGGGACAACTACAAGTTATGGCACTACTGTAACAGCTGCTCAAAGTCCTTTAACAGGTGTAACAACTTCTTCTGTAAATGCAGATATTGCTGGACTAACCGAAGCGACTATCTATCATTTCAGGGTAAAAGCAGTTAATTCTCTTGGGACAACATATGGAAGTGATTTGACATTTACCACTCTTTTGGCAGATGTTGAAGGCAATACTTATAATACTATAAATATCGGAACTCAGGTATGGATGCAAGAAAACCTCAGAACCACCAGGTACCGTAATGGTGATTTAATAGGAACGACATCTCCTGCAACATTGGATATCACAAATTTAATAATACCTGAGTACCAATGGGAGTGTACAAATGTTACTTATGGTAGATTTTATACTTATTATGCAATAACGGATAGCCGTAATGTTTGCCCCGCAGGATGGCATGTTCCTACTGATAATGATTGGACAACTTTGACCTATTTTCTCACAAATAATGGTTATGGTTTTGAAGGTAGCGGAAACGATATTGCCAAATCTTTGGCAGCGACTTCTGGATTTATTGCAGATACAACAGCAGGGAACGTTGGCAACGATCAGGCAAGCAATAATAGTAGTGGTTTTACGGGTCTTCCAAGTGGCGGCCGTTTCAGCTCTGGTGTAGTAAACTTTGTTAACTTGCACGGTATCTGGTGGAGTTCTACGGAAGGATCTCCAACTTTTGCCTACTTTCGGTGCATTGGTTACATTCCCGCCCAAGTCTACAGGGGCATCTTCAGTGAGTCATATGGCTTACCTGTTCGTTGTTTGAGGGATTAAAATATAAATAATCAGGTAAATAGGTGGTCGGGTTGCTCTCTTTATGAGAAGTATTTCCTCTGATATTTTATATTCAGCTCCTTCAGATCTGTAGATTGTTTGTTGCATAGACCCCCGGCTGGCGCCAGGGGTTATTCGTATTTAGCTCTTTCAGAGCTATTTAAAAATATAAGTCGACTTTGGGAAAAAAGATGTGTATAAAGGGTAGCCCAGGAGAGAAAGGGGTCCTAAATGGCATATATTGCAATAGCCTCTCCCTCCTGAGGGAGGGTTGGGGAGAGATAAACCAATAGAAGGGCGCGATGAGAATCGATCAAAACTTTAATCCTTTTTTAATTTTATTTTAATCCACGTTTAATAGGGCATGCGTAACATTGCCTTAGTCAAAAATTAAATCTCCTGAATAATTTGCATAGTCAGGAATCGTTTCAAGGTTATAGGTTAATATTGTTTAGGTTAGTTTTAGAAGGTAAACAGGGTAACAGGTTTTACAAATGAGGTCGTAAGGTTAAGAGGTATATGAAAATTATTATATTTACGGCCTTTTAGTTTGTTCAGCCGGTATTTTTTTTAATAGAAACTGATTAGGACGGCAATATTATATTCATAAAATATAACCCTAAAAATGCGTGCAATAAAGAAGTTTTTCAGTAATTCAGATGAATCCTTTTACTTAGTTTTCCTTTTTATTCTCCTGCTGTGTGTTTCAGCCTGCCAGTCAAATAATAAATCATCAGGTGTAAAGAAACACTTTGTTCCTGCTCCGAATGGTGATTATTTTCAGGAGATCGGCAAAGAGATCGGTATTGATTTTGTTCACTCTATCGGTGACAAAGAGCTGACTAATATAGTTGAATCAAGCGGTGCCGGAGCTGCCTTTCTCGACTATGATCAGGATGGATTTATAGATTTATATGTCTGCAGCGGGACCTGGCTTAAAGGTGTGAGCAGCGGGGAGAAACCTGCCATAATGCCTGAGAATCATCTCTATCATAACCTCGGTGACGGAACCTTTGAGGACGTTACAAAAAAAGCAGGAGTTGGTGGCCCATGGTACAGCATGGGAGTAACAGTCGGCGATTTCAATAATGATGGATATCCCGATTTATATGTCAGCAATTACGGAACTAATGTTCTTTATAAAAATAACGGTGACGGAACGTTCACAGATGTGACCAAACGCGCCGGTGTCGGAGGAAAAGAAACTGATTTCAATACAGGAGCTGTCTGGCTCGATTATGACAACGACGGTTTCCTCGACCTCTATGTTGGTAAGTACATCAATTTTGATCCAAACTATAAATATTATTACGCTCCTGACGGCTTTCCCGGTCCACTGGCCTATGATGCCCAGCCTGATGTTTTATATCACAACAATGGAGATGGCACATTTGAGGATGTTACGAAAAAAATGGGAATAGTCGACCTGGACGGAAGAGCTATGGGTGTTGGCGCAATAGACTATGACGACGATGGATTCGTTGATATTTATGTTGCCAATGACCATTCAATGAATTACCTCTGGCACAATAACGGAGGAAAGAGCTTCACTGACGTGGGCACTCCTTCAGGAACTGCGTTTGGCCAATCAGGAGAATCGGCAGTCAGTATGTCTGTAGATTTTGCTGATTATACAGGTTCTGGAAGAATGGGCATGTTCATTTCTGATGACAAGTACTGCAGGCTTTATGAAAACATGGGAAACGGCATCTTCAGCGAACAATCATACCCGTCGGGAATAGCAATGCCTGCAGGACAATTTGTCGGATGGTCCTCTTCCTTCTTTGATTATAACAATGATGGTCTGGTTGATATTTATAAAACAAACGGAGCGCTGAAACATCTCTACGGGCAGGAGGACCAGGTTTTTGAAAACCTTGGAAACGGAAAATTCAAGGACGTTTCATGGGATTTGGGCAGTTACTTTAAGGAAAAGCTGGTTGGACGAGGGGCCTGTTTTGGCGACTACGACAATGATGGAGACATTGATGCATATATTGTGAATCTGAATGACCGCGGGGCATTCCTGAGAAATAACAAAGGAAATCAGAACAACTGGATAACTCTCAATCTCATCGGAACGGTAAGCAACAGAGACGGAATAGGTGCCAGGATAAAGGTGACATCAGGAGGCAAAGTGCAAACGAATCAGAAGAAAAGCACTTCAGGATATCTTTCTCAGAATGATCCTCGGATGCATTTTGGTCTGGCTAAGAATGAGATGGTTGACAGAATCGAGATAAAGTGGCCCTCAGGGAAATTACAGGTGCTTGAGAATATCAAAGTCAATCAGATTCTTACTATTAAAGAACTGCAAAAATAGCCTCCGGATGAATAACCATCGATCGACCATAGTCTTCTTATTTATAATGGCCACAGGCATTAGCAGCCTTTTTCTGACCTCATGCAGGGAAAAATTAAAAGAAGCTAGTATAGTTATAACAAGAACTGCAGGAAAGATTGAAAATTCAAATTTCTCTGCAGCAAGTTCACGGAAATATATTCTCCGGTCAGAGATTGTTGCAATTGAGCCGGGCAAGCCTGACCCATCACCAAAGCTACTCACATCCTCTTTTTATTCAGCCAGGTCTCCTGAAATATCAAGTGACGGACATTTCATGATTTTTGCCGGTCAGAAAAATGAAGGTGATACATGGCAGATTTGGGAAACTGATCTTGGAAACCTTAAGACAAGGCAGTTAACAAAACTGAAAACGGATTGCACCGATCCGGCTTATTTACCGCTCGGACGTTTCCTTTTTACCAGTCATTCAGCTACCGATTCATTGAAGGCAAATGAATCCATTTTTACAAGTAATATTGATGGCTCTGACCAGAAGCGTATAACTTACAATCCGGGCATGTATGTAGCTTCCAACGTACTCCGTGACGGTCGCATTTTGACGATCGGAGTGCAGGAATTCCCTGAAACAGGGGATCAGAAGTTTATGGTTATGCGACCCGACGGTACCAAGTCAGAACTGTTTTACAAGGGCAGCGAAGGCAGTGAATTATCAGGTCGCGGATTGGAAACAGACAATGGAAGAATAGTTTTCATCGAATCGGTAAAGAGTAACCCGGATAAAGGAAATCTTATTTCAGTCAGTTATAATCGTCCGATGCACTCCAGGCTCAACCTGTCCTCTGAAATTGAAGGTGATTTCAGGGCTGTTTGTCCTCAACCCTCAGGGAAGCTGTTGGTCTCATTCCGCAAAACCACCAATGACAGATATGCGCTTTATGAATTCGATCCTGAGAATAAATCTCTGGGCAAACCCATTTACAGCAATAATGAATTCGATGTACTTGAAGTTGTTGATGCAGTGAAACATATCAGATCCAGAAAGCTGCCAAGCGAGGTGAATGCCGTTATAAAAACCGGCCTCATTATGTGTCAGGATGTGAATGTAGAGGATAACCCTGCAAAGATATCCGGTGTCATGCTTAAAAAGATTTCAAAAGTAGAGATAATGGGAATTGATTCGTCACTGGGAGTATTTAAACCTTCGGGGGATGGGTCATTCTACCTTAAGGTGATAGCAGACAAGCCTTTCCAGATCCGTACACTTGATGAAATGGGAAACGTAATCCGGAAATGTGACTGGATATGGCTACGTCCCAATGAACGAAGGGGATGCGTAGGATGTCATGAAGATCAGGATATCGTCCCTGATAACCGGATTCCTCTTGCAGTAAGAAAAGCACCTGTTGGCATCCCTGTCCACATAAATAAGATTAAAGATAAAATGATCGACACCGAATAGTTATGAAGAGATCAACTCTATTTATCCGCTTATCGGGAATCATTCTTGTTCTGGCTCTGCTAATCTATTTTCCGGGACGAAAATGGGCCAGGGCGCATGTTAACGAAAAAACAGCGACCACTGATCATCCGCTTTTATGTACTTCATGCCATCTTTATATTCAGAAAACAGGTCTCTCTGCTAAACTTGTAAATGCCAGGTACCTGTCACCGATTAACCTTACTGTTTCGGGCGACGGCAAAAGATTATATGTTGTTGCTCAGGAAAGCAATGCATTGCTTATTGTTGATGCAGAGAAGAATAAAGTTATAAATAAAATCGATGTTGGTAACCAGCCTCATTCAGTCATACTAAGTAAAGACGGTCTGAAAGCTTATGTCAGCAATCAGTGGTCGGATAATGTTTCCGTAATTGACCTTTCAGCAGGAAAAGTCACAGATACGCTTAAAACAGGCAACGGTCCTGCCGGCCTTGCATTGAGCAGTGACGGCAAGGCACTTTATGTGGTTAACTCATTTTCGTCGGATGTTTCAGTTATTAATCTTAATTCAAAAGAAGAAATAAACCGCATCACTGCCGGTAATAACCCTACCGGTGCTAAACTGTCTCCTGACGGCAAGTTCCTCTTTGTAACAAGCAGACGTGCCAAAATTGCTCCTTATGGCGAACCGCTTGTTAGCGAGCTCACAGTTATAAATGACAGTTCCAGGAGGATTTCTGAGTACAAGAAAATTGAATCTGCTTATATGATGGAAAATATCGCATTCACTCCTCGCGGTGACCTCGGATTTGTGACATTGATAAGACCCAAGAATTATGTGCCCGCCATACAGGTTGAACAGGGTTGGATGATGACCCATGGATTCGGTGTAATCGAACCAGGGAAAGACGGAAAAATCAGCGAGTTGCTGATAGATGAACCTGATTCCTTCTATTCCGATCCATTTGGCATCGCAATCACTCCCGATGGTAAAAAAGCTTTTATCTCCAGTGCCGGTGCAGATTATATTTCCATTGTAGATGTTGACTCAGTAAGAACACTGTTAGCAGGTGCATCTCCTGAAGCACGGAAACAATTCTCAAATAATCTTGGTATCAGCAGCCGATATATTCTGAAGCGCATTCACACAGGTGCGAACCCGAAAGGGATTGCACTTTCACCCGACGGTAAGCTGCTCTATGTGGCAGAGATGCTTGATGACAATATTGGCGTTATTAATACAGAGAGCCTGCAGAAAGTCTCAACCATCGACCTTGGAGGTCCTCACAGAATAACTGTTGCCCGTCGTGGACGCAGGCTCTTTAACAATTCTTCGCATACCTTTCAGAATCAGTATTGTTGTTATACCTGCCATCCGGATATGCATGAAGACGGCCTTGTTTATAATATGTCAGGTAAGGACATGGGCCGGAATGTAACTAATACAATGACACTGAGGGATATAAGTGAAACTGCGCCATTTAAATGGTCGGGAACTAACCCTACTGTATATAAGCAGGACGGAATGCGTTTTTCCACTTTCCTAACACGTACAGAATCGTTCAGTTATAAGGATCTTGATGCCCTCACTGCTTACATCCTTACAGGAATAAAGAATCCTCCTAATCTTCAGTATAATCCTGAAGGGAAACTTACAGAAGCGCAATTACACGGAAAGGAAATATTTGAACGAACAAAGGATAACTACGGAAAAGAAATACCTGAAGCCAATCGTTGCATTACCTGTCATACACCTCCTTATTATACCAATCGTAAGCTGGCATATGTTCAGACTCTGTCCTCAACAGATGATTCAATACTGTTTGATACTCCTCACCTTAATGATATTTATGCTTCTGCACCCTATTTACATGACGGTCGTGCTGCAACTCTGGAGGAAATCTGGACCAAATACGGGAAAGGTGATAAACACGGAGTGGTAAATGATATGACAAAAATTCAGCTTAATGAACTTATTGATTATCTGAAATCACTAAGATCTCCCCAATACGAATATGTGGATTTAAAGAAAAATCATGCTAAAAACTAATCTATTAACAGTGAAAATCATGGGAAAATTATTAGTTAAAAAGGTTCTTATGGGCATTGTTGCATTGATACTTTCAGGCGTCTGCACCATGAACGGACAACCTTCAGTTAAGACCAATGTAAGGGATGACGCGAATAAGATGCCAGTATACGGTCATTGGCGCAATTTTACCACAAAGGACGGGCTTCCTTCCGATCATGTTTATTGTGTCCGTGTTGATGGTGACAGGGTATTGGCAGGAACCCATGATGGACTGGCTGTTTATGAGAATGGGAAGTGGAAAACGTATACCACAACTGATGGTCTTCCACACAATGGAATATTATCCATTGATGTAAGCCAGGTAACCGGAGATGTCTGGATCGGAACACTGGGAGGACTAAGCAGGTGGTCGGGAGGCAAGTTTGAAAATTTCACTCAGTTAAACAGCGGCATGCCAAATGATCTGGTTTACTGCGTCATATGCGACGGAAAAGACGTTTGGGTAGCCACTGGTGGCGGCGCAGGTCATTATGATACGGCAACCAGGCAATGGGAGATATTCACCGAACAAAATGCCCCCATGCATGAGCCTTGGACTTATGGTGTCTCCGAAGGCGATGGCAAGATTTTTATTGCTGCCTGGGGAGGCGGTGTTATCGAATATACTAAGAAGACGAAACAATTCAAGGATTATACCGATCCTGACGGTGAAATGGAAATTGACTTACTCCCCGATGATGGAATAGTTCATGATATAACAACAGCAACTACCTGGGGAGCCGGATATCTGTGGGTATCGACCTATTTTGGTTTAAGCAGCTATGACGGCACGCACTGGAAAGGCTACTTTAAAGAACATTGCGGTCTGGCAAGCAACTTCATCAATTTTGTCAGAGCTGAGGGCCCTGTGGTATTCATTTGCAGCGACAACGGGCTAAGCAGTACCAACGGGAAAGGCTGGGTTACTTATAAGAAAAATGATAATGACAGTAACGGGAAAGCTATCATATCCAATTTCAGCCGCGACGACGACAGTACAGCGAATAAAACTACCAGGGAAATTCCAATGAGTCCCTCAATAGCTCATAATTTCATTATTGGTGTCGATGCTGATAAAGAGGTGCTTTGGGTAGCTACTGAAAAAGGTGTTAGTCGTGGAGAATTACTTAAATAGTTGAAAAATTGAAAAAGTCGAATGAGTTAATACTTGTGATATGATTGAGATAATAGAGAAAAAACAATTACTCATTGATCTGTCAAAGCTTACTGATGGAGAAAAACTCGAGATGAAAAAGCTTGGTATATTATCTGATTATAATGAAATTAACACCTATAAATATCCTGAGGTACATGAAGATCGTCCTCCTATTGAAAAACTTGTTGTTCATGCTCCACATGTTATAAATGAAGCATATAACTATCAAAAACCATCTTCCTTTTCCCGTGCATTACGTCTGGATTTCGGAGGTCATAAGGTATTGCTCATTTCAGGCACTGCCAGCGTAAACGAAGAAGGCAAGGCAGAGCATATCGGCGATTTTAAAGCCCAGTTATGGAGAACTTATGTAAATATTACCAATCTGTTGTCTGCAGAAGGAATGAGCTGGCATGATGTTGTAAGAACAACAAACTATCTCAGGGATATTGAAAGGGATTATGCAGAATTCAATAAGATCCGTACATCCTTCTATACATGGATGAAGCTCGATCCACTGCCGGCCAGTACAGGTATTCAGGCAAGATTGTGCTGGGAAACCCTTCTTGTCGAAATTGAAGTCTATGCAATCTGTAAATCAAATTAATTCACAATCATGAAAACTAGACATTTTTTAGCAGCAGCTTTTCTGATCACACTTTTTGTGCCAGCTTCAATTTTAAACGGACAGGAACAGAAACAAAATTATGGCAAAGCTCCCGATGAACTTTTCCCGTATCAGAAATATACGAAAGCGTATATGTACCATTTCCTCAACCCTATTCAGTTCTATGGTGCCGGACGTGAATTAAAAGCACCTGCTGATCTTAAAGAAGTAAGAATAGGATTTCTTGGGCCTCTTAGTGGTTCAGTAATGGTGCCTCAGGGAATACAAATGTTACAGGGTGCAAAACTTGCAATGGAGGAGGCTAACAAAAATGGCGGCTACAAGGGAATTCCTTTCGTTTTAATGCCACACAATGATGCCGGATTGTGGGGAGCCGCTGCAAATGAAGTGGTTAAAATGGATGATGAAAAAGTATGGATATTCATGGGGTCAATTGATGATATAGTTTCCCATGTGGCCTTACGAGCAGCATTAAAGCTGGAAATTTTCATGCTATGTGTCGGTGATCCTGATCCGACTTTTACAGAGACAAATATACCATGGCTGAATCGTGTCATCCCCGACGACAGGCAGAGCGGATATCAATTGGTTACCAGAATATACAAAAAAGACGGCCATGCCCGTGTCGCTGTCATCAGGGCCAACAACAGGTATGGCAGAGTCGGAATAAAAATCTTTTCGGAGAATGCTACACGTGTCGGACATCCAATGATCATTGAGGAGAGGTTCAATGATGGAGAAACTGATTTTAAAACACAGCTGGAAAGAATTATGGTTACAAACCCCGATGCAATTCTCGTTTGGGGAAATGCAAAAGAGTCGGGACTTATTCTGAAACAGATGCGTGCAATCGGACTAAAACAACCGGTATATTTTTCCGACCGGGTTGTGAATCCCGAATTTCTTACGATTGCCGGGCCATTGGCTGAAGGAATCATTACCACATGTCAATATAATCCGACATCAGATAATCCAAAGCTGAAAGCATTCCAGGCTAATTATTTAAAGAGATTCGGCCAGGAACCTGATGTATTCGCTGCACATTCTTATGATGGAATGAACATTATAATTGAGGCTATCAGGAAAGCCGGATTAAACAGGGTGCTTATCCGTGATCTGCTAACTGACAGAAAGACTTTTCAGAATTATGACGGAGTTACCGGCAAGATAATACTGGATGGAAGCTGGAACAACATCAGAGATATTTTCATTGCCGAAGTTCATAACGGAAAATTTGTATTTTCTCCTGCTCCCCCGCTTGATCAGAAATACAAACGCGGAAGTTCGACAGGAGGCTATTAATAAAATAAACGAAGCAATAATGGAAACAAATCCATGCAATAATAATGTAAACGGAAAGTCTGCTATTCCTTCTAAAGTGAGCCGGAAGCCATCACAGAAAGACACTATAGTGAATATTAACGGCGTGCTGGTTGGAGGAGCTGAAATAGTAGTTATTGCCGGACCATGTGCCGTCGAGAGCCGCGAACAGCTTTTCGAAACTGCCAGGTCTGTAAAAGCCCATGGTGCAGGCATTCTGAGAGGCGGAGCATTCAAACCACGCTCTTCACCATATAATTTTCAGGGACTTGGAGAAGAAGGATTGAAGTTGCTCAGTATTATAAGTAAAGAGATAGGTTTGCCCGTTGTAACAGAAGTAATGGATACAAGACAGGTTGAGATGGTCGCTTCATATGCCGACATGATTCAGATCGGATCGCGTAATATGCAGAACTATCCTCTCCTAAAGGAGGCTGGTATGTGCAAAAAACCTGTTTTACTGAAGCGTGGTATGATGGCAACAATTGACGAGTTCCTGCTTGCCGCTGAGTATATTCTTAATCAGGGTAACGACCAGGTTATTTTATGTGAGCGTGGAATAAGGACATTCGAAACCTCCACAAGGAATACACTCGATCTGAGCGCTGTTCCCATGCTGAAACGGCTCAGCCATCTTCCGGTAATCGTTGACCCAAGTCACGGAACAGGCCTGAGATGGATGGTGCCTTCTATGTCAAAGGCTGCTATAGCGGTTGGCGCGGATGGGTTAATCATGGAAGTGCATTATAAACCTGAAGAAGCAATTTGTGACGGCTATCAGTCGCTTAACCTTGATGAATTCAGACTCCTTATGGCCGGTCTGAATAAAATTGCCAAGGCTGTAGGGAGAGGAATTTCAACACTCAAAGCTGCCCATATATGAAAAAATAGTGAGGTCTTTTGATGAAATTACAGAAACTACTATTGCCTGTCTGTCTCATTTCAGTACTCTCCGGATTCATTGCATCTGACTTACAGTCCGGCAAAAAGCATGAAGAGTCTGATAAGACTGTGAAAATCGGACTGTTAATTTCTGATAATAACTCCCTGTCTGCAGTAAATGGTGCAGAAATGGCAATCCGCAAAGCCAATGAGCAGGGAGGCTACAGGAACAAGCCCTTCCAGTTAGTCGTTCGTTCAATGGAAGGTCCGTGGGGAACCGGCTCCAACCAGGCAGTCAGCCTTATTTTTGAAGATAACGTATGCGCTCTGATGAGTTCAGGCGATGGTAGAAACGGGCATCTTATTGAACAGGTCGCTGCAAAAACAAGGATAGTCTATTTATCTTCATGGGCAAGTGACCCTACTCTGGCCGAGGCGTTTGTACCATGGTACTTCAGCTGTGCACCAACTGATATTCAACAGGCAGATGCTCTTATTGAAGAAATTTATGATAAAAGAAAACTTACTAAAATAGCAGCCGTTTCAGGGAATGATTATGACTCGAAACTGGCACTTGAAAATTTTGTGAAACAGACAAAGCTTGAAGGTAAAACTGATCCGTTGCAACTATTATATGATAATAATAATAAAGATTTTAAAAGCTTAATCGACCGGATCAATAATGCTGACATAAAAGCTATTGTTATGTTTGGCAAACCTGCAGCTTCCATAAAATTAATTGATGAGTTTAGAAAAAGGAAAATGATTCAGCCTTTATTTGGATCTTTAGCTCTTCTGGATGAAAATGATATTTCAGAACTGGATATGAAATCGTATGAGAATGTTGTTTTTGTCTCTTCAGTAAACTTATCGGGGTCAAAGGGTTTATCCTTCCGGGAGGAGTTTCAAAAAAACTATGGCAAAGTACCGGGTGCGGTTGCTGCATATTCATTTGATGGCATAAATTTACTTATTGAAGCTATTAAAAATGCCGGTACCGAGCGCAGAGAGATTCAAAATTATTTGTCAAAAATTCATTATACCGGGGTGACCGGACCAATTCAGTTTGATAATAAAGGGAAACGCATGGGCACTCCCGGTTTGATGCAAATAAAAAATGGAATTCCAGTGTCGGTTGAAAAGTAAACACGGGTTATGTTCCTTTAATTTCATAATTTTGATAAAAATAACAAACTGAATGTCCAATTAGCCCTTCGTGTACCTTAGTGAAAACCTTCGAGTACCTTTGTGGTAAATTGTAAATAATGAACCACAAAGAGCACTAAGTACGTCACCAAGGAACACAAAGTTAAAAAGCGAATTAACAATGCCATTTCAGAAGCATAGAATAACATTGTTGTCTTTAAAAAACCTGATTAGTATGAATAAATATATCATTTTATTACTAATTGCATTTTGCTTCTCTTTTCTTTTAAGCTGCAAGGATACTGCAAAAGACGCAAAACAAAAATCGGTCGAATTGATGACGACCCAGACCCTTGGTCTTGCAGATCTTGAGGAATTCAAACTTGATGACGCAGAAAAGGAGTTTTTAAAATTCATCAAAATGGCTCCTAAGGAGAAGCTCGGATATGCAAATCTGGGCCTGGCATATTTAAGAATGGGTAAATATCCTGAAGCAAAAAAGCAGTTGTTTGAAGCCATAAAAATTGACCCTAAAGATGCGGATATAAGATTATTGCTGGCTACGGTGTACCAGATGAATGATGAACGTGCAAAAGCTGTCTCAGAACTTAAAGAGGCTCTTAAATTTGCTCCCGACCATGTTAAAATTCTATATGATCTTACTGAATTATTTTCGTCGGCAACAGATACCGCATCAATACAGGAAAGGAAGAATTTATTGCTACAGCTGGTTGCGAAAGCTCCTGATAATCTTGTCCCTAAACTAAGTCTGACTGATATTTACATCCGCAACGGGGATTATGACAAAGCAACTGAACAGCTGGAAACTATTCATAAACAATTTCCTGAGTTCCCTAAGGAAGCCATTGATTATTACAACAAAACACTCTCTTTACTGAAAAAGGCCGATAAGGAAAATGCAATAGTTCAATTTACAATATTCCATAATTATCTTAAAGTTACCTCACCTTACCAGGCCGGTATCATGGATTTAAAAGGACCCGGAGGATCATTAGTCGGTTTCCCTTTGATTTCTTATGACCAGCAGCCTGTATCAGAATCATGGGAAAATAAATCAATTCTTTCTGCAATAAAATTTACCGATGCTACAGCCGCAGCCGGTTTAAATATTATCCCGGCGAATATTGATGATAAGAATACGGAATTCAGATATTCCACTCATGTGGAAGCAGCTGATTATGACAGCGATGGAGATGTTGACCTCTATGTGGGCAGCTATGATCAGGCTTCCTCGACTTATAAGCATTACCTGATGAACAATGATATGGGCAGGTTTAAAGATGTTTCAGAAGAAGCCGGAATAAAGCATTCGGGTAAGGAATCATCGGCTGCATTTGCTGATTACGACAACGATGGATTTCTCGACCTTTTTATTGCAAGAGAAGGCGGTGATATATTATACAGAAATGCCGGAAAAGGAATTTTTGAAAATGTCACTGAGAAAGCACATATAGGCAGCAAAACCGGTGGAAACAGAGCATTATTCTTCGATATGGACCATGACGGAGATCTTGACTTATATGAAACAGGATCGAATTCAAATCTGATGTTCAGGAATAATGGAGATGGCACTTTTCAGGAGCAGGCAGAAAAAATGGGAATGTCGTGTAAGAACGCCAATAGCCGCGAGGCAGCATTTGGAGATTTTGATGACGATGGGGACATTGACCTGTTCGTAGTAAATGAGAATTCAAGCAATACCTTATTTTCAAATCAGCGTCAGGGCAATTTTAAGGATATTACTGAAGCCAGCGGTCTTAAAAGTAAAGGAGGATCGGGTGCAGTGGCAGTGGGAGATTATAATAATGACGGATTTCCTGACCTTTTCATCACATCAGTTAATGGAGGTGATCATGAGCTAATGCGAAACAAGGGTAATGGCACTTTTGAACTTGCAAAGAATTCAAATCAGATGTTCGCTGCATTAAAACATGTAAAAGTTTATGATGCTAAATTCTTTGATTTTGATAATGATGGTTATCAGGATCTTATTGTTGCAGGTGAATCTGATGAAAAAGGCGGTCGCGGAGTATTCCTTTATCATAATGACGGGAAAGGTAATTTTGAAGATGTCTCCAGACTTCTGCCCGAAGAACCCAGATCAGGAAACCAGATAGCTTTATTTGATTATAATGATGACGGCGATATTGATATAGTTATTGCAGGATTAAATGGAGGTGTTACCCTTTTACGGAATGATGGTGGAAATTTGAACCATTATGTAACTATGAAGCTTGTGGGGTTAAGAGCAGGAAGCGCCAAGAATAATCATTTCGGGATTGGAGCAAAGGTTGAAATACGTGCCGGTGATCTTTACCAGTCTATGGTAGTCACTGATCCAAATATACATTTCGGACTGGGAAACAGGGCAAAAGCTGATAATATAAGGATCACATGGACCAATGGAGTACCGCAGAATATTTTATCAACGGGAACTAATCAGGCGCTGATTGAGGCACAAACACTTAAAGGATCATGTCCGTTTCTATACACATGGGATGGAAACGAATTTACCTTTGTAAAGGATGTCATGTGGAGAAGCGCTCTCGGTATGCCGCTCGGAATAATGGGGGGCAATACCGCATACGCATTCCCCGATGCATCCGATGATTATATTAAGATACCGGGCGAATTACTGAAACCAAGAAACGGAATATACTCTATACAGCTTACATCAGAACTTTGGGAGACTATGTTCTTCGATCAGGTGCAACTGGTTGCTGTCGATCATCCTGATTCTGTAGATATTTTTGTTCCTGAACAGTTTTCTCCCCCACCCTTCCCGGGCAATAAGTTATTCGAGGTTAAAGGAAAGCACATCCCTCTGAGTGCTACAGATTCACAGGGGAACGATGTTCTTTCATTCATTTCTGCAAAGGATGATAAATATCTCTCTGACTTTGGACCTGATAAATACCAGGGAGTTGTGGAGATGCACGATCTTATTCTTGATCCGGGCGATGTGGGAAAAAACAAGAATCTATTCCTTTTCCTGAATGGCTGGATTTTTCCTACCGATGCCAGTATTAATGTTGCTATTTCACAATCCTCTGCACTGAAAGTTTTCCGTCCCTTCGTACAGGTGATTAATAAAAAAGGCGAATGGGAAACGGTTACTGAGAACCTGGGATTTCCAATGGGAAAAGATAAGACCGTAATTGCCGATCTGTCAGGCAAGTTCCTGTCAGCAGATCACAGGATAAGGATCAGAACAAATATGGAGATCTATTGGGATTATATCTTTTTCTCTGATAATGTCTCAAACGCTCCCGTGGTTTCAACAATACTTAATCCGGTTGCAGCTGATTTGCATTACAGAGGGTTTTCACATAGCTACAGAAAAGGCGGCCGGTACGGTCCTCACTGGTTTGACTATTCCAGTGTTGATAAAGCTGTCAAATGGCGCGATCTGTCAGGCAATTATACCCGTTACGGTGATGTATTGCCCCTGCTTAAGAAATCTGATAACAAATATATTATTTCAAATGCAGGCGATGAAACATCAGTTGAGTTTGACTCCAGGGTATTGCCGGAATTAACGAAAGGGTGGAAAAGAGATTTCCTGATTCACACCGTAGGCTGGGTGAAGGACGGTGATATAAACACAGCGCTTGGAAGCACGGTTCTGCCGCTTCCTTTCCATGGCATGAAAAGCTATCCACCGTCTGCATCTGATATTTATCCAAAGGATGATGAACATCAGAAGTATCTGAAGGATTACAATACCAGAGTTGTTACATCGGATGATTTTCGAAATGCATTAAAAAAATAGCGCTAAAAAGGCCTTAGTGTTCCTTTGTGGTAAAACTAATTAATTTAATCACAAAGTAAAGTACAAAGTAGCACAAAGGGAAGACAGAATAATTAATTTATCGAAAAAGCAGGTATGAAATTAACCGGTTTTTTATGTTTGTTCTTGTTGATACGGGTAACTTCCGAATCCGCTGCTCAGAAAAATAATGTGACTTTCACTGATGTAACAAAAAAGGCAGGCATCACTTTCAAATATACCTATGGAGATGACACATACAAAAATATCCTTGAGAGCAGTGGGTCGGGAATTACAATTTTTGATTACAACAACGATGGGTTAATGGATCTCTACCTTATGAATGGAACATACCTTGAAGGCATATCAGATCCTGAAGGAAAAGTTTACGAAAATTCACATAATGATCTTTATAGAAACAATGGTAATGGCACATTTACAGAGGTTTCCAAAGCGGCCGGAGTAGATTGCCGCCACACGTGGAGCATGGCTGCAGGGGCCATTGATCTCGATAACGATGGATATCAGGATCTTTATGTTCTGAATTATGGACCAAATGTCTTCTACCATAACAATGGCAACGGAACATTTACCGATATAACATCTTCATTAGGCCTTAGCGGACCTGATACGTTAAACGGTTTTACTAAGTGGAGTATTGGTGTCTCATTCTGGGACTATAACCATGATGGAAGGCTGGATGCTATGGTTGGCAACTTTCTGGCTTTTAACCCTGCTTATTTTACTCCTGCTTCACCAAATATGATGCCGAGTCCAACTGAGTATAGGGGCCAGGCATCAATGCTTTACGAACAACAAGCCGATGGAAAATTTATTGATGTTACCAGGAAAAATAATCTTTATTACCCCGATTCTAAGTGTATGGGGCTGACAGTATTTGATTACGATGATGACGGTGATCTTGATATATTTCAGGCAAACGATCACCAGCTGAATTTCCTTTTCAGAAATGACAATGGAATTTATAAGGAAGTCGGGGTGCAAAGCGGTGTGGCAGCAAACAGCCATGGTGAAGGAACAGGTTCCATGCACGCATCAATTGGTGATGTTGATGGCGATGGATTGATTGATATCCTTGTATCAGACCTTGATTATGGAGCTCTTTACCGCAATCTTGGTAATGGCCTATTTGAGGATATTACTGAGGAAAGTGGCGTTGCGGCTGCCATGGCAGGCAAAGGCAGCTGGGGTGCACAACTTTTTGATTATGATAACGACGGTAACCTCGATATAGTGGCCGCAAATGGAACTGCAGAAGAACTTGTCCCGCAATATCCATTATTGCTGGAGAATGATGGAACAGGTCATTTTAAGAATGTAGGAAAAGAACATGGTTCTTACTTCTCAACCAAGCGTTCCGGCAGAGCTTTGGCTGTATGGGATTTTGACAATGACGGAGACCTCGATATTATTGTTTCTCATCTTGATAAACAAGGAACGCCTGTCCTCTTAAGAAACGATGGAGGCAACAAGAATCACTGGCTCGGATTGACACTCAAAGGAAAGGACGGTCCAGCAGCTGCAATAGGAGCAAAAGTAACCCTTACCGCCGGCGGGAAAAAACATGTCATGATAAATCAATGGGCAACTTCCTATCTTACTAACAATGACCCAAGAGTACATTTCGGACTCGGTAAGGAAAAGATGATCGACATACTTGAAATCAGATGGTCCGACAGGAAAAAGGAGGTATACAATAAAATTGCATCGGACCGTTATATTACTATTAAAGAAGGAACAGGAATTGTATCGAAATAGTTGAGACGCCCAATCTGGGTGTCTCCTATTTCTAATTTTGTGATAAATTTGTTGTAGAGACGCCCAAATTGGGCGTCTCTACAAAAGGCAATTTGATTTATAAGAACATTTAAAAATCCAATTATATGAATAATCATTATGTTAGCAATGTTACGGATCTCACAAATCCAGAGAAAAATGTCATTTATAATATGACGCATGAAGAAGCCGTAAATATCGTAAAGGCAGGTGATGTCAATGCTGTAAGGACGATCGACGGACAGTTTTCACTGGTCTCAGTTGAGGGTAAAACAATCAGGATGGCCAGATCGATAGGACGTCCGATCAGGTATTTTATAGCTAAACGTCCGGGTGGTCCCGAACTGGTTATCGCTGAGCGAATTGATGTAATTTACAACTACCTGAAAAAGGAAGGACTTGATCATCAGTTTCATCCATCTTATACAAGGATGGCTCCGGCCCATTATATTACTAAAATTGAACTTTTGGGTTGTCCTGACCCTAACCCCGTCTATGAACGCTTCTTTGATCCTGAGCGCAACAGATTCTCAGGTTATGATCCGGAAAGCATCGGAGAAAAATATATCAGAACTTTATATAATGAGATTAAAAAGTGGCTTAAGTTCCGTGCCAAATCGGGTCCTGTAGGCGTAACTTTTTCTGCAGGGATTGACAGTGGCTCTGTATTCCTCCTGACATATCATGCACTCAGAGAACTTGGTGAAAGTCCGTCGAGATTGAAAGCTTTCACTCTTTCAATTGATGGAGACGGAGCTGATTTGCTCCAGGCCAGGAAATTTCTGGAAGCGGTGAATCTCGGATTATTCCTCGAACCGGTTGAAGTGGATTATTCATCATTGGATTGGAAAAAAGCAGTGAAAGTTGTCGAAGATTATAAAGCTCTTGATATTCAGTCTGCAACAATGAATTTAGCTCTTTTGCAGGGAATAAGGTCATGCTATCCCGATTGGAAATATTTAATCGACGGCGATGGCGGGGATGAAAACCTGAAAGATTATCCAATTGAAGAAAATCCGGAATTAACTATAAAAAGTGTCCTTAATAATCTAATGCTCTATCATGAAGGCTGGGGAGTGGAATCCATTAAACATTCATTAACTTATTCCGGAGGCTTAAGCAGGGGATATATGCGGACATTTGCTACCGGTGATCTCATGGGTTTTGAAGGGTTCAGTCCTTATACATTACCGAATGTGATAGAAATATCTGAAGGTATTCCATACATAGATATGACCAATTGGGATCATGAAAAACTCTATGAACTTAAAGGTAAAGTTGTTTCCGCAGGCGTTAAAGCAATTACAGGAATAGAAATGCCCGTTTTTCAGAAAAGACGTTTTCAGCATGGCGCAGCCTCCGACAGAAATTTCAACAAACATTTCCCTGAAAAGGAGATAGCCTACAGGAAAGAGTTTCTTTCAAGTTATGAGTGAAAAGACAGATCTGCTTATAAATGATCAATGGATTGTAGCCTCGCGGGGAAATAAAAATCCTGTCGACCCTCTGAAGCCTTATGGCTGGATGGTCGAAAAGGAACGAACAGTGTCAGGGAGCATTGAAGATACAGGAATTATATTTCTGACCAACAGGGAATGTCCCTTTCATTGCCTGATGTGCGATCTTTGGAAGAACACTACAGATGAATCTGTTCCTTCCGGGGCAATTCCGGCGCAGATTGAACAAGCCCTGTCTCAAATGCCAGATGTTAAGCATCTGAAACTCTATAACAGCGGAAGCTTCTTTGATAACAGGGCTGTTCCGATGGTAGATTATGAAAATATTGCCTCAATTCTGAAGGATTTTGAGACAGTCATTATTGAAAGTCATCCCAGGCTAATCAATAATAAATGCCTGGATTTCAGAAATATGCTTAAAACTGAACTACAGATTGCTCTTGGACTTGAAACTGTAAACAAAAAGATTTTAGGTAAGCTTAATAAACTGATGACAATTGACGATTTCAGTAATTCTGTCAGCTTTCTTACAAAACATGATATTAATACAAGGGCATTTATATTGCTTAAACCACCGTTTCTTTCAGAATCAGAAGGTGTTTTTTGGGCTGAACGGTCACTCGATTTTGCATTCAGCTCCGGTGTAGAATGTTGTACAGTTATTCCTGTCAGAGCCGGAAACGGAGCTATTGATTTATTGATGAATAAAGGAGATTTCAGCTTACCGGATATTCATTCCCTGGAAGAAGTTCTGGAATATGGAATTGGATTAAAGGCAGGACGGGTTTTCGCAGATACTTGGGATCTGGGACTCTTTTCAACCTGTAATAAATGTTTATATGGAAGAACTGACCGACTTATCAAAATGAATCTTAGTCAGCAAATAGGTACTGTTGTGGAATGCGAATGCAATAAAGAAAGAAGAACTTTCACAGAGTGACGCAGAGGAGCACAGAGCAACAAAGAGGTAAATAACAAGTCAACGAGAAACACGGAACGCGAAACCAAACTAGCAAACAGTAAGCAGCAATATTAAGTATGCAGTAATTTAAATATTAATGATTGGTTGTGTCTCGTAAGAGATCTCCTCTTTCTTGTAATATACTTTTTCAAGAAATAATCCACTCGGTGGGGCTGTAAGCTTTGCAGGTATATCTGTTTTCATTTTGAAAAATGTACCAACATCAGCAGGAGAAAGTTTGCCTCTTCCAACTTCAACCAGAACTCCAGTCATTCTTCTTACCTGTTTCCAGAGAAAGTGTGACCCTACGACATGAAAAACAAGCATATCACCAAAATCATTCACTTTTGCATGTAATACTTCCACTTTTGTTGATAAAGTCTCAGCCTCTTCGTCGGTAAAGTATCTGTAGTCTTTTAGCCCGGGAAAATGTTTTGCAGCTTCGTTCATAAGATTAATATCGAGCGGGTCTTTTATCCACCATACGAATTTTTTTCCGAAAGCAGTTCGTCTTCTGCTAATCTGGTAAATATAACTACGGGCATTTGCATCATGCCTTGCATGGAATTTCTGATGTGCCTCTTCAACATTTATAATGCAAATATCAGGTGGCAGCCGGTCATTAATTCCATATTTTATCTTCAGTGGAGCAAGATCAGTTACAACGTCGAGGTGAGCAACCTGTCCTGATGCGTGAACTCCGCCATCCGTCCGTCCTGCCCCGAAAATATCAATCTCATCATTTTTAAATAATTCGCGACATGCATCCAGAATTTCGCCCTGAATTGTTCTGCCACCCTTCTGCATCTGCCAGCCTGAATAACGTGTACCGTCGTATTCAATTGTTAATTTGAATCTTCCCATCTTTTTCATATTAGTCCGCAAATGTACGAAATTTGTCTCCTTAATCTTAATGATATTAAGATGGTTTGGCGGAGACGAAGCAGTCTTATGTTTAGACGCTAAGAACCTAAAAAGAGGTTATGAACATTATCGACTGCTAACTGTTATGACTGGAGCCATAGATATGCTAAATTTGTATTTATGCGAAAAACTGAAGACGTTTCATATGAAAAAGAAATATATGAATCCGTACATGGCAGGTACTATGCTTGGCATAGTCCTGCTTCTGGCTATGTTCCTTGCCGGCCGCGGACTGGGTGCAAGCGGCGGCCTTAAATATTGCGTAGTCTCAATAGTGGGAGCCGTCGATCGTCCGCACGCAGACGGATCAATATATTACAGCAAGTATTTTGAAGATGGGAAAAAGCCATTAAAGAACTGGCTCACAATTGAAATACTCGGTGTAGTTGCGGGTGGTTTTTTATCGGGAGCCGTTTCCAAAAGGCTGAAATTCAAAATTGAAAAATCTCCAAAGATTTCTAATTCGAGGCGAGTGGTCTTTGCTTTCCTGGGCGGTGTCTTTTTTGTTTATGGGGCCCAGCTGGCCCGTGGATGTACAAGCGGTGCAGCACTTTCAGGAATGGCAGTACTATCTGTAGCCGGATTTGTAACAATGGTTGCAATATTCGGTTCTGCCTATCTTTTTGCATGGTTCTTCAGGAAAAACTGGATTTGAAAGGGCACATGGCGAAGGGCGAAGGGCACAGAGATAATACAAGGCTGGGATTAAAATAAAACGAAAGCCGTGAAACTCCGTAGTTAAAAAAAGTAAAAGACAAAAAGACTTAAAAAATTTAAAATGGGACCTATATCTTCCTTAATATCAATGCCTGAATGGCTCGATTTGCTAATCGCTCTTCTGATTGGGGTCGGTTTCGGCTTTGCTCTTGAACAGGCTGGTTTTTCTTCCAGCAGGAAGCTGGCTGGAATGTTTTATGGATATGATACGACAGTAATCAAAGTATTTTTTACTGCCGCAATTGTTGCACTTGTGGGGTCACAACTGTTAAGTTACTTTGGACTGCTTAACCTTAATCTTGTATTTGTGAATGAGTATTATGTGGCTGCTTCAATAGTTGGCGGAATTATTATGGGAGCCGGGTTTATAATGGGTGGGTTTTGCCCCGGAACTGGTTTATGTGCTCTTTCAATCGGTAAGATAGATGCAATGATATTTTTCCTTGGTGGATTGACAGGTGCATTCCTTTTTGCAGAAACATATCCCTACATTCAAAAACTGGCTAATGGATCATACAAGGGTCCTGTTAAGATCAATGAGGTGATGGGTATATCACCTGGTCTTTTCACTTTTCTTCTTATTGTAGCGGCCGTTGCAATGTTCTGGCTTGCAGAGGTTGCAGAAAAGAAATTTGCAAGACCAGATATTTCAAGCGAAATTTAAATACAAAAAAATGAACGCACGGGAAAAATTTTCAGTTTGTCTGTTGAGTATCGGCCTTATCCTTGCATTATTGCCACTTTCCGGGAGCAGGTCATTTACCGGAAAGCCGCAAAAGCTTCTTTCTGAAGTTCTCGACAATGGCAACTATTTTACAGTTGACCAGGTTGCCAGATTCATTGTTTCAGAGGATAGTTCTGTTCAGATTATTGATCTAAGATCACCTGAAGAATTCAGAGCGGAGAATATACCGGGTTCAGTAAATATTCCCTATGGTAAACTTCTTGAACACGATCCAGTCAATCTTCTTAACAATGGGAAAACACGAAATATCTTCTATTCAAACGGCGATTTTGATGCAAATTATGCCCTGGCAATAACGAGAGGTTTAAAATATAATAATTCCTATGTAATGAAAGGCGGCCTGAATGAATGGTTCCATACTGTTATGAACAGCAACTTTACAGGGGAAAGGATTTCGGCAAGGGAAAATGCGCTTTTTGAAACAAGATCAAGGGCAAAAAAATTATTTACTGAAATGAATAGTCTGCCTGACAGCCTGAAAATGAAATACGTCAACTCAAAGCACTTAGCTGCTAAAAAACTTGACGGAGGATGTGAGTAGAAGGAAGAAGGATAAGGGCGAAAGGAAAAAGGAAAAAGATTGCTTCGCTCCGCTCGCAATGACGCTGCAAGTAATCAAGGTCTGATTTTAACGAGGAACGAGGAACGCAAAACGAGAAACAATATTCAAGAATCAAAGATGGGATTAATAAAAAAATTCAAACTGGCAATTGGAGTGGTACTCCCAATATTGATTCTTATACTTATCAGATCATTAGGCGTGAATCATTTTAAAAATGATGCCAAAAAATGGGCTGAACCATCAATAGATAAATCGAATATCATAAGCATCAAACAGGCAGGTTCTCTAAAAGGGAAAGTCCTGATGATCTCTCTCGATAACGATGTAAGCCGTATTATGGAGTTACCAGGTGATTCCAGAATTATCCCTCCTGATTCAATATTGAATAAAAATCATGAAAGTCTGATCATGAAGCATATTGGCCCCGTATTGCTTTATTCTTCCGATCCTGGTTTATCGGCAAGAATATGGATGCTTCTGAGTCAGATGGGATGCAGGAATATTTACATTCTAACTGATTCTACTGACAATGAGGTTCTTAAATACAAATTCCGGCCAGATACTCTGAACTGATCGGAATTTTAAGTATTAAAAAAGTCAGAAAAACTATTTTACCACTTCAAAATTACTGACATCTTCTGAACCAAAGGGAAGCCACGATAAAGCAGTTCTCTCTTTTACCATCTTATCATACATAAAACCATTGTTTCCATATTTGAGAGTATGTGCATCATAGCCAAACAAACGCAAATAAGCTGTGGCAAACCCAGAATTGTGCCCTGTTGCGCAGTAAACAACTACAGGCTTATCAAAAGGAATAGAAGCCATCTCATCAGTATATCCCAACGTGCCTTCCGGTTTATATCTTACTGATCCGGGTATATGTCCATCTTCATATTTATCCTTCCGGTCAAGGTTAATGATGTAATACTTTTTAGGGTTGCTGAAAACCTCATCGGCTGTTACAAAAATATCTGAGATTCCTCCTTCAAATACTTTCAGAAATCTCGCTGCTCCTATTTCGGATCCTGTAGTTAAGCCTGTTTTAAGCTCAGGCATGCCAAGCAGGGCTGGTCTTTCATTTACAGTATTTTCGAGTTTGGTTTCATACTTTCCTGATACCCCTTTTAGCCATCCCTCTTTAGCGTACATATTATTCCAGGCAGACATCCCCCAGCGCATCGAATAGACATTGCCATATCCCATAAGCCTTAACAGGCACGTCGTATAACTAGACACCTGTCCGTCTTCGCTTACCAAAATTATTTTATCAAATTCAAATGGCTTAATCCCTTTTTCAAAATAGGAAGGCAGATCTTCAAATTTCTTATTCACTGACCCCTTGATGTGCCCTTGAGCAAATTGGTTTGCAGGACGAATATCAACAACAAGAATATTTTTGCCAAGACTTTCATTTACTATTGAGGCTTTGATCAGCGACGGAAATACTTTACTGTTTACATAATCACCATTCTCCTTAAGATCTTTCAGCAAGAGAGCAGTCTCGGTTCCGATTGCAACAGGGGCTACAGGCTTGTTCACCACCTGTTCAGCTTCCTTCCTGGTTTCAGCTCTTTTCCCGTTGCATCCTGAAAAAGCAAAAAGTACCAGAATAAAAAGCATAAATGTGGAAAAATATTTTCTCTTCATATCTATATAGTTTCTGAAGTTGCTAAACCTTTACCGGCGCCATGTCTTTATTGAACGTGAGAGTTTCTGTACGATTTCCCAGTTCATCATATTTGTATTGTGTTATAGCTACCCCATTATCCGGACTATTAATAAGATTCCCGTCTTTATCCATATTCTTTACTTCGATGACGGCACCATGGCTATCATAAGCATTCCGAGTGACAGGAACCAGCTTACCCTTAACATACTCGTTATCCTGATCGAATAAAGTAGTTTCCAGTACATATCCATTCTCATCGACCTTATTAATACGCTTTGACCATCCCCAATAAAGGTTTGACATTTGTCCGGTTACATTAAAAACTGAAAAGTTTTCAAGGTCTCCACTCTGATTTGGAGTGAAAGCGAAATAAGAAACACCGATATCGCCACAATTCTCCGCGGTACAATTATAAAGTGTATCGGCTTTAAAATTTGCCATCCTGATTGTATACCCTTTGTCATTATAAGTAAACCTCAGTTCATAAAAAGGACAGAATGGATTCATAACAGTTTCTTCTCCTTTAAGATTGTAACGGAGTTCTTTTACCATACCATCGGGCAGTACGCTCCATGTATATGAGTGGATTTTATTCCTGTTCTCGACCATCGATCCGTCTTTGCCTAAAAACATCAGACCGGTCCTTTTCCCACCAGGATCTAAAGAATACTGAGCAGCAAAAACGCCGGCTGACTCAATTGGTTTATTATCCTTATCGAAATAATGCTTTGTCTGCAGACTGGTGCTATAATCGTAGGTAATTTTGGCTGCACCCTGCATTGATGAATAGCCAAGAAGAACATTATTTCTTACATATTCTACCGACAGTAGACGTCCAGTCTTATCATAAGTAAATTTATAGCTGTTAATTGTTTTTGCCTGTTCGGCAGTTAACGGATGATTTCCTTTTTCAATATCATATGGAGTTTCACTGAATTGAAGGTTCCTGTAATATTCCACACCTGTGTGAGTATTTTTTTTATCAGCATTGCCGGTACACGATACTATACCTATCGCGATAACTGATGCCAGGATCAACGGAACAATTATTTTTCTGAATTTCATCTTATTATATGTTTTTGTTTAATTTAATTACCAAGAATATTGATTATTTGAATCTGAACACAATTCTGATTATCTCATTAACAAATAAAAGACAAAAAAGTTTAAATCCGGTCTGCAGCAGGGGATACGACATGTGAGGTATGAGGTCCTGTTATTACTATATTTGTTTAAATTATATAATATTCACTGCCATGGATACCTCCTTTTTTCACTCCGGTCTGTTCAGTTACGTACTTATGCCTGTTTTGATATTTCTGGCAAGAATATGTGATGTATCAATAGGAACAATGAGGATCATATTCGTTTCAAAAGGGAAAAGGAACATAGCTCCTATCCTCGGATTTTTCGAAGTTCTTATATGGATAACAGCTATAAGCAAGATTATGGAGAACCTCGATCACTATATAAATTTTGTTGCTTATGCCGCTGGGTTTGCAACAGGTAATCTTGTAGGAATGCTAATCGAGGAAAGGCTGGCAATGGGAATCCTTATGATAAGAGTTTTCGCTCATGAGAAAGGAAACGAACTTGTACAGTCCTTAAGCAGGCAGGGTTTTGGAGCAACAGTTGTTGAAGCTCACGGAGCACGAGAAAATATTCATCTGATTTATTCAATTATAAAGAGAAATGAACTGGCAAATGTACTTGACATTATTACCAGCTTCAATCCAAATGCTTTTTATACAATTGAGGATGTGAAGGCAGTCAATGAGGGTATTTTTACTCCGAGAAAACCAAATAGCATATTTCCCTTCAGCAATGTACTGAGACAGTGGAGAAAAGGGAAGTAGGTCAGAAGTCAGAAGTCGAAGCGAAGACCCCGACTGAAGCATTGGGTTCAAAAGCAAAAAACTAAATAATAAGAAGTCAAGGGAGAAGCATTTCCTGCTCTTCAGAATCAAGTGAGGAAATCATACAGCTTCAGTGTTAGGAGGGTTTATCCGTTAAGTATAAGTATCTTTAGAAAATATATTATTTCCAGCCTGTGTAATTTAAGGTGTGTGATAATTTACCAAAGATCCAAATCATGAAAAAATTCCTGATTACCAGCCTGAATGTTGTCAAATTTTCTATTCCCCTGCTTTTGATAATCCTCATCATTATTGTTCTCTCAGAAAGTACCGGTAACTCAAAGCCCTTTCTGAACCAAAATGGGAAAAAAATCCCGGGGAGCATTTCAATTACAGAAACTGTAAATATTAATGGCCTTAATCAGAAAATGATTATTCGCGGCAGGGATTCCACAAAGCCTGTTCTGTTATATCTGCATGGCGGACCTGGAGATCCGGAGTTTCCGTTTGTGCTTAAGTTTAATCCTGAAATTGAAGATTTGTTTGTGGTTTGTTACTGGGATCAGCGTGGCGCAGGTCTGTCATATTCAAAAGACATTCCACCGGAAACAATGACTCTGGCCCAGTTTGTTGAAGATGCCGGAAAAGTTTCGGAATATCTGATTCATAAATTTAAACGTAAAAAAATATATCTGCTCGGACATTCCTGGGGAACTATGCTTGGGGCATTTACGGCAAATAAATTTCCCGATTATTATTATGCTTTCATAGCTGTAGGACAAGTAGGTGATCAGAAACGGTCCGAAAGAATTTCATATGATTTTGTTTTGTCGAGGGCCAGGGTATTAAAAGACCGAAAAGCAATCAGAAAACTTGAAAAGATAGGTCCTCCTCCCTACTCTGATCCTGAAGAAGCAATTGATAAAATGCTGACTGAGAGAAAATATGTCATCAGATATGGAGGCGCTGTTAAAAAAGGGAATTTTTACCCTGCAGCCGTAGAACCAATTCTTTTTTGTAAAGAATATACTTTAATTGAAAAGATAAATTATTTAAAGGGCATGAAATTTACCAGAAACTACCTATGGGATGCTATTATGAAAACAAATCTATTTCAAGCTATTCCATCTCAGAAGATTCCCGTTTATATCATGCAGGGTACCTTTGATTATGAGACAAGCTTTGCGATAGCGAAAGAATATTATGATAGTTTGCAAGCGCCGATAAAAAGGTTTTATCCTTTTGAGAATTCAGCTCATTCTCCGATTTTTGAGGAACCTGGAAAATTTAACATGATATTACAGGAAATTCTTTCGCGTCAAGAAAAGGATGGAAACCAATAATGTCTAAATTTGCAGACAATTTAAAATCATTTTTCATGGATCAGTTCAGCAATCACCCTCTTTACCGCAGGCATAATATTGACAGTGCCATGAGTTCGTTATGGGCGTTTTATAAAAAGAAATTTCTTTCATTATTCATTATTTCACTGCTGATGTCGCTCGTTTTGCAGTATGTTTCAACCTTTATAAATATGAAGGAGTTGTCTTCAATTACAGATCCAATGATTGTACTTGAAAAATTAAAGAGTTTAATCGTTCCGATATTAGCGATTTCTTTTATCAGCCTGCTTTTTAACACTATTCTTCAGTACTATGTTCTGTATAACCCTGTAGATAAAGAGAATACTATTTTCAATTCCATTGTCAGGTCGCTGAAATATTTTGTACCATATCTTGTAATTATGGTACTTCTTGCTTTTGTAGGCACTATTGCAATAGCTCTTGGCATTTTTGTACTTATTATCGGAGCATTATTTGCAATGTTATATGTGGTAACGCTCTACCTTTTCATTTTACCTGTTATGATGGTTGAGGGTATGAATATTGGTTCCACGATATCAAGAACTATAAAACTCACTCATAAAAATTTCTGGTCAAACATTGGTTGGGTAAGCGTCTTTATCATAATTATGCTTGTTGTATCTGTGATCCTCTCTGGTATTATACTCCTGCCTTTCACAGGCAGTTTTATTAAGACAATTGTCAATCCGGAAGACACTACAAAGCTTGCTGATGTTACAACCAAACCATTATTCATAATACTATCTGCAATAATGAACGCTCTAACCCTGCCTATAATGCCGATTTTTGCGTGCATCCTTTATTTTAATGGAAAGGCTGGAGAAGAACAAAACCAGGCTATAGTGGTTTTATCCACGGAAGAAAACAGGGTCAGAGTTGAAGATCTCTATGCCAAACCGTATGCTGACGATCATCCGGATAATCCGGAAAATAAAGGTTGATTGTTCTGGTGTCATTGTGTCTTTGTGTCTTTGCGCATAGGTCTTTTGGGACGCACTTAAACAACAGACCTCAAAACTTCGAGACCATCAGACTTCCATCCTTTCAGACTTCATTCTCCCCCTTCACGTATCCAAAGTTAGCAAGGATACCTCCATCAACATATAAAATATGACCGTTGATAAAGTCACTGGCTTTTGAAGCAAGAAAGAGAGCGGCATTAGCAACGTCTTCTGGTTCACCCCAGCGTCCTGCCGGAGTGCGCGACATTACCAGATCGTTGAAAGGATGTCCTTTTTCACGCAGGGGTGCTGTCAGGGAAGTCGCAATATATCCCGGACCAATTCCATTGATCTGAATATTGTATTTTGCCCATTCACATGTCATATTCTGAGTAAGAAGTTTAAGACCACCTTTTGCCGAAGCGTATGCAGAAACGGTATTTCGTCCGTATACGCTCATCATCGAACACATATTTATTATTTTACCGCTTCGCTTTTCAATCATTTTTCGTACAACACGTTTTGAAACTACCAGAGGAGCAACCAGGTCAACATCAATTATATTCTTAAAATCAGCTATTGCCATATCAATGATTGGAATTCTCTTTATTATCCCGGCATTATTTACAAGTATGTCAACAGGTCCTGCACTCTTTTCGATCATGGAAACTCCTTTATCAACATCGGACTCATCTGTAACATCAAATTTCAGGGTGAAAATATCGAGGTCGTGTGCCTTGAATACATCCTTGCAGATCTGTAATTTTTCATTATTCCGTCCGTTTACGCATACTATGGCTCCGGCTTTCCCCAATAACAATCCTATTGCCAGCCCGATACCCTGGGTGCCACCTGTAATAAGTGCAACTTTGCCTGTTAAATCAAATAAATCTGTCATAATTCATAATATTATTTTCTTTCCCTCTGTGTCTTCTCTGTGTGACTCTGTGTAACTGATTTTAAGAACTTACACAGAGGTACACGGAGGATCACAGAGTTGCACGGAGGCAAAACCTACTTTAAAGTATCGGGTTGCCGGATATCCTGATCACCATAATCAAGATTCTCCCCTGCCATGCCCCAGATAAAAGTGTAATTGGAAGTTCCAGCAGCGCTGTGAATACTCCATGATGGTGAAAGTACAGCCTGCTCATTCTTCATCCAGATATGTCTTGTTTCATCAGGATCGCCCATAAAATGACAAATAGCTTGCTTCTCAGGTACCTCAAAATAGAAATAGGCTTCCATCCTCCTGTTATGTGTATGTACCGGCATTGTGTTCCAGACACAGCCTGTCTGAAGTTCAGTCATTCCCATCTGTAGCTGACAGGTCTCTATCACACTGTTTATAAGCAGCTTATTTACCGTCCGGCGATTGGAAGATTCAGGTGTTCCAATTACAACTACTTCAGCATCAGCAAGAGTGACTTTTTTTGAAGGATACGCCTGATGAGCTGGAGCTGAATTGATGTACAGCTTTGCAGGATTATCATAATAGACAGAATTAAAGGTGACATCATGAGACCCTTTTCCAAGATACAAAGCCTCCTTAAATCCGATTTTATAAACCTTGCCACTAGCATGAATTACCGCTTCTCCTCCAATATTTATTATTCCCATTTCCCTCCTGCTTAGAAACTGTTCTGATTTCAGTTCATCAGGTGATTCAAGCGTTAATTGTTTATTGACAGGCATTGCACCTCCGACTATCAGACGGTCATACATTGAATAGACCAGGCAAATCTCATCCTTAAGAAAAATGTTTTCAATTAGGAATTCTTTACGTAATCTGGCTGTATCCCAATTTTTTACATCGTCAGGATGAGCGGCATATCTTAGTTCTGTTTTCATAAAATCATAATTAACATAAACTTCCAATAAACTAAACGGCGTCAGGCTTGAGGCGGAAGGATCGAAATTAAATTAGTCATATCTCATGTTTCCTGGTTCCTGATCCCTGATTTCTGATCTCTGATTCCTATTTCTTCCCAAACAATGCCTCTATCACTCCATTATTTATTTTACAGTTTTCAAACTTCACATTTTCAGCTAAATCCATGAATGTAGCCTTTGCCTCTTTAACTGTTGGCTTTGGCCCTTTCCCTGCCCAATAATCTATAACTTTCTGCCAACCTGCTGGTCTTGAAATAGTCAATAAACTGCTTTCCGAGCCAATTTTCTTTATTGTCCACCATGACCAGCCAATATTGTTTGTTTCAAACAAGTTAACCGCAGCTTTAAACCATTCATTGGTATTTTCGCCCGATTCTCCCATCCATAGCGGGATATCATACTTTTCTCTCATATCGAGGTATTTCTGAATTGTCTCCAGGGTAGTCGGATTCCAGTACTTATGAAAACTATAGACCATATTGTTATCCCATGGTGGTGTCAGTCCTGTAAAATCATTTGCGAACTGGTTACCTTCAATGAAGATAATATGTTTTTTATCGGCTTTCCGGATCTCCCGGGTAATTTCTGCAAAAAGTTTTTTAAGGGCTGCATTTCCTTCAAGTTTATAATTGGTTTCGTTTATAAGGTCATATCCTCCGATCCATTCTTCATCCTTGTATCTTTCAGCCAGTTTTTTCCAAAGTGTAACAGTTTTCATTTGATTTGCTTCACTCTGCCATAACCTCGGCTTAAGAGTATCTATATCCGCTATAGGCCTGTCATTTCCCTGGCCTCCCGAGGTGGCATGGAGATCAAGAATCAGGTAGATATTATATTTCCTGCACCACGACAGCAGGTTATCAGTCAATTTAAATCCGATTTCCAGCCATGTATTTTGTCCGGCAACAGGTTCTTTATCTACGGGCAGGGTAAACAGGTTGTAATGCATTGGCAGCCGTACAGAATTAAATCCCCATTTTTTTAGAGCATCAATATCCTTTTCTGTTATCATATTAGTCAGAAAACGTTTATAGAATTCATCGCAGTTCTTCTGACCGATCAATCCGCTTATTTTTGATTTTATGTCAGTTTGATTTCCTGCAACTTCGGAAAGTTGAAACATATATGGTTCCTGAAGCATCCAACCACCAAGACCGATTCCTCGCAGAAGGACATTTTCGTTTTTTTCATTTACGATCTGTTTTCCCTGAACCCTTAGAAATCCCTGGCAATCTGCAAATTGTCCAGCCAGAAAGATTGTTACAAATAATATTAAACTTCTTTGTTTCATAATTGGATAATTAATTTGAAATTAGAAATGACGAATTACGAATTATTATTTGGATAAAGTTTTGACTTTAGTGTTTTAGTGATTGAACCAACAATTTTTAGGATTTCCTCACAATCTTCTAAAAGACTGTCTGCTTGCTCACCCCTTAGAATATTCGAGTCTCTCAGAAGTCTTAACCAGAAATGTGTTTCCCTGGCTTCCTTATAAACAATATTAAACTTTGTATAAAAGTCTTTATCTGTTTGTCCTCCCAGTGCTTCTTCAGTGTTTGCTCCAATTGATGTACCGCTTTTGAGAAGCTGCTTTGAAAGTACAAACTCCTTCTTCTCCTCAATTAGAAACTGATATATTTTTACAATCTTTAAAGCAAAAGCGTAACTTTTAGTTTGTATGACATTGTCGCTCTTCATTCTAGATTTAATTTCTAATTTGTAATTCTCAGTTGATAATTCGCAATTCGTAATTCGTAATTCGTAATTCGCAATTCGTAATTATAAGATTCCTTTATCAATTAACCTGGTAATCTCTGATCCTGCCATAAGAAATCCGCCTACACCGTACACTTCAGTCATTTCCCTGGAAACACTTTTTGGATCAGCTCCAATGGGTTGAATAAAACCTACCTTCCCATCGGGCCATACAGAAGTAACCATTGATTTCCATCCTTTTACTATTGCCGGAAGATATGTTTCCTTATCAAGATATCCCTTATTTACGCCCCAGGCAAATCCATACACAAAAAACGCAGTTGCGCTCATTTCCGGATTGGGATAACTGAAAGGATCAAGAAGACTTGCATGCCAGAATCCGTCAGCTGACTGTAATTTGAGAAGTTTCGCAGCCATTTTCTTATAAATATTCACAAAATACTCCCTATGCTCATATTTTGCAGGAAGCTCTCTTATTATTATAGGCAAGCCGGCAAAAACCCATCCATTTCCTCGTCCCCAGAAAACTTTTGTTCCGTTTGCCTCTTTTTTTGTAAAATAATTCGAATCCCTGTAATAAAGATCTTCATCTTTATCGTAAAGGTAATCCGTGGTGGCTTTATATTCTTTATACATAAAATCGAGGTACTTTTTACTGCCAGTCACATTCGCCATTTTTGCCCATACTGTCGGACCCATGAAAAGCGCATCACACCAAGACCATCGCTGGGTTGACCAGTAATTATCAGTATTCTCAAATGTGAGATTGCCTGTGGCCGGGTTTTTAATTATCTGATCCAGATATTTCTTCATCGGTTCGATCATCCTCTTTTCATTGTATTTGCGATATAATTCAATATAAGTCTGTCCCACACAATAGTCATCTGCATGATATCTCCCGAGAGGATTCTCTCTCTTCATGTACGACCAGCCTGTTTTATCACAAATATTTTTCAGCCATTCATAGTACAAATTATTTTCTGCAACTTCTGCCCATTCAATCATACCCGCATAGAGTGCTCCATTAGTCCAGTCAGCAAGTTCATGGGTCAATGGAGTTCTTATCTGCCAGTCTGCAACTGCTTTTAGCACAGTTTTAACATCCGAAAGTCTCAAATCTGCATTATAGTAAGTTTTTGCCGGTTCCTGTGAGAAAATTGAAATGGAGCAAATTACTAAAGTAATTGCCAAAATACATTTACCTGTTGTCATAAAAATAGTTTTCTATAGGATTTACAGTGTCCCATCAATTTATAATTTTGTCATTCCATTTTTTTCCTGTTTCTTTTTACCAGACGGCCGTTTTGCGTTTCATGTTTAGTGTTGTCAATTCCCGTTTAAATCAGGATTTGATTACTTGCAACGTCATTGCGAGCGAAGCGAAGCAATCTTTATACTTTTATCTTCTGATATTTCTTGATAAATTGATTTGCATTTCATAATTTCGTGATCGTTAACGAAACATCAGTATTCAAAGTTAGAAAATATTATTATCTGTTCGAAAGATATGAAACCATTTATTCATGATAATTTTCTTCTTGGTAATAAAACTGCTGAAAAACTTTATCATAAATATTCTGAAAATAAACCTGTTATCGACTTTCATTGCCATCTTTCACCAGAGTTGATAGCCGGGAACCATCAATTTACAAATCTGACGCAAGCCTGGCTGAAGGGAGATCATTATAAGTGGCGGGCCATGAGAACAAATGGTGTCAGTGAAAAATTCTGCACGGGAAATGCTACGGATATAGAAAAATTCAAAAAATGGGCAGAAACTGTTCCGGCCACAATAGGAAATCCGCTTTATCACTGGACCCATCTGGAACTTTTAAGATATTTCGACATTACTGAACTTCTATCTCCGTCGACAGCTACAGGTATTTATGAAAAAGCTTCTGCCCTTCTCAGGACTCATGAGTTTAGTACCAGATCCATAATACGGAAAATGAATGTCGAAATCATATGTACAACTGATGATCCTGCTGATAATCTTGAACATCATCTAAAACTGAAAGACTCCTTCGAAATTAAGGTCTTGCCCACTTTCCGGCCCGATAATGTAATTAAAATTGAAGATCCGGAGAAATTTATAATGTATATAAAGAAGATGGAACAGGCAAGCGAAAAAGATATCCTGAATTTTGATTCTCTTATTGAGGTACTGGACAGAAGACACAAATTCTTTCATGAAATGGGATGCCGGTTATCGGACCATGGTCTTGACCGCTTCTATTTTGCTACTTCTACTGCTGCAGAAATAAACTCAGCTTTCAGTACCCTTCTCAGTGGCAAAACACTTTCAACAGAAGAGGCTGAAAAATACAAAACTGCTATGATGCTTGAACTGTGCAGGATGAATCATAAAAGGGGCTGGACCCAACAATTCCATATTGGCGCTTTGAGAAACAGCAATTCACGGATGTTCAGACAGATGGGGCCTGATACTGGATGGGATTCAATTGGCCCTGCACAGGACCCTTTTAATATTTCAAAATTTCTCAGCGAACTTGATAGAAATGACCAGCTAGCGAAAACAATCCTTTATAATCTGAATCCTGCAGATAATGAGATGATGATAACAATGACAGGGAATTTTAATGATGGTTCAATTGTGTCAAAAGTACAATATGGGGCAGCATGGTGGTTCCTTGACCAGAAAAACGGGATGGAAAAGCATATGAAGGACCTGGCTTCTCATGGATTATTAAGAAGGTTCATAGGAATGGTGACGGATTCACGCAGCTTCATGTCGTATCCCCGGCATGAATATTTCAGACGACTGGTTTGTAATTTTTTGGGAGAGGAGGTTGAAAAGGGACTGATTCCGGAAGATGAAGAATTATTAAAACCATTAATCGAGGGTATCTCGTACAGGAATGCAAAGGAATATTTTGGATTTTAAACCCCTGTTCTGATGCCTCTACAATCTGCCCCCTTCTCCCAGGAGAGAAGGGGGTATGCATTAAGTCCCTCCCTCTTGGGGGAGAGATTTAAGGAGAGGTAAAATTGAGGTGTACTAAAAGTTAGACATAACACATTTTATATGAATGAATTAAATCTCAAGAATAAAGTTGCAGTAATAACTGGTGGCGCTGGGATAATCTGTTCGGCCATGGCCAGATCGCTTGCCGTTCATGGTGTAAAAACGGTTATCCTTGACCTTAATAAAGATGCCGCAACTTCTGTCGCCAAACAGATAGAGAAAGAGTATACAACATCGTCAATTGGAGTTTCAGCAAATGTTCTCGATAAAGCTTCCCTCCAAAGTGCTATGAATATAATACATGAACAGTTCGGTACCATCGACATCCTGGTTAACGGCGCCGGGGGAAACTCTCCTGCAGCTACCACGAAGGTTGAAAAAATGGATGGGAGTGAAAGTGAAAATCCTGAAGAGACATTTTTCGGACTCCGGATCGAAGAATTTGAAAAGGTTTTTGACCTTAACTTTAAGGGCACACTTATTCCGTCAATGGTTTTCGCAACTGATATGGTCAGGAATAAATCAGGAGTAATTATTAACATTTCATCAATGAACTCTTTCAGACCCCTGACAAAGATTCCTGCATACTCATCGGCAAAAGCAGCGGTCAATAATTTCACACAATGGCTTGCTGTTCATCTTGCAAAAACAGGTATAAGGGTAAATGCCATTGCTCCCGGGTTTCTGCTCACAAACCAGAACAGATTTTTATTGATTGATGAACAAACCGGAGCGTATACTCAAAGGGGAAAGAAAATAATTAACGGCACTCCTATGGAACGTTACTGCCTGCCGGAAGAACTAACCGGTACTTTGATTTATCTTGCTTCTGATCTGTCAAAGTTTGTCACAGGTGTAGTTATTCCGGTTGACGGTGGGTTTAGTGCATACAGCGGAGTTTGACGGCACAGGGCAAAGGGCGAAGGGCAAAGAACAGAATTTGAAGATAAAAGACAAAAGCAAAAAGACAAAGACTATGACTAAAAACGTAATAGTTGCCCAGTCAGGCGGACCCTCACCGGTAATAAATAGTTCATTGCGAGGCATCATCGAGACCTGCATGATGTTTCCTGATAAATTCGGGAAGGTATATGGCGGCTGGCACGGGATTGAGGGAGTCCTGAACGAGGAGTTACTTGACCTGTCATCACAGAAAGAAGAAGAGATCGCTCTTCTTAGAAACACTCCTGCTGCCGGAAGCATAGGTACCTGCAGATATAAACTCCTCGATGCACATAAAAAGGATTTCCAAAGGATAATGGAAGTATTTAAAGCTCATAATATCGGATACTTTTTCTATATAGGCGGCAACGATTCGCAGCATACTGCATTAAAAGTCAGTGAAATGGCGAATTCCAAAGGTCTCGACCTGGTAGCAGTTGGTGTGCCAAAAACAATAGATAATGATATGGGCGACAATGATTTTAAACTTATTGATCACACCCCTGGATATGGCAGCGTAGCAAGGTACTGGTCGAATATTATTCAGAATGCCAATGAGGAGAATATGGGTTCTGCTCCGGCTGACCCGGTACTTGTTATCCAGGCAATGGGAAGGAAGATTGGATATATTCCTGCTGCCGCAAGGCTAGCCGATCCGGAACGAATAATGCCTCTGCAGATTTATCTGGCCGAATCAAAAATATCTATAGACAACCTGGTTGATAACGTAAATGACCAGTTGAAAAGAGACAAAAGATGCATTGTTGTTATAAGCGAAGGTTTTAATGTTGGAAATAAGGGTGATGTGAAAGATGCCTTTGGACATATCAATTTCGGTTCAAGTAAGAGTTCAGTCTTCCAGACTGTGGTTAATTATCTGAACAGTAAAGGACTAAAAGCCAGAGGCACCGCCAGGGGCCAGGTCATGGGAACTGATCAACGCGACACCACCGCCTTTGCTTCAGTAGTAGACCTTGATGAAGCATATAAAGTGGCACAGAAAGCCGTTGAGATAGCTCTGTATGATGGGAATGGCTGGATGGCTACTATTTTAAGAGAATCAGGCTTTATTTACAACGTGAGATACGATAAAGTTCCTCTGGAGAAAGTTGCACTGTCAGAAAGAACCTTTCCTGAACATTGGATTGCGAAAAACCGTTATGATGTCACGGATGATTTTATTGCTTATTCAGAACCTCTGATAGGTGAAGACTGGCCATCAGTACCGATTATCAATGGCAGACAAAGGTTTGCCAGATTTGAGATGAAATTTGCTGATAAGAAGTTGCCTGATTATTTACCGGAAGCATATGAAAAACAATAATTTACTCTTTACTATTTAGTTCCACGTCTTCTCACTTTTAATGGTATCTTTTTAACTTTTAACTTTTGATTTTCGACTTATAAATATGATGAATCCACAGGAGCAGTTATTAGCTTTAATACCGGAGAAGAAGTTTTTTATTGGAATAGATTCCGACGGCTGCGCATTTGACACTATGGAGATAAAGCAGAAAGAATGTTTCTGCCCTAATTTTATAAAGCTCTTTGGTCTGCAGCCCGTTTCAAAGTATGCCCGTGAAACATGGGAGTTTGTTAATCTTTATTCAACCAACAGGGGATGCAATCGTTTTTTGGCAGTAAATGAGACTCTCAGACTGCTCTCAATGCGACCTGAAATAAAAGCCAGAAGTTTCACTGTTCCTTCACCGGCCCCTCTTATAGAATGGACAAATAAAGAGACAAAACTTGGGAATCAGACGTTAAAAAAGTATGCAGAAGAAATTAATGATCCTTTCATTTCACAGACTCTTGAATGGTCACTTAAGGTAAATGAGGATATAAAAAAAATGATATCCGGAATAGCTCCCTTTCCATTTGTCAGAGAATGCCTTGAGAAAACAAAGTCAACTGCTGATGTCATGGTTGTTTCACAAACTCCCCTCGAAGCATTGAAGCGAGAGTGGGAAGAGAACAGAATCGACAATTTCGTTAGGATGATAGCAGGACAGGAACACGGTACAAAAGCAGAACATCTTAAATATGCAGCAAAGGGGAAGTATCCTGATGATAAAATACTGATGATAGGCGATGCAAATGGTGATTTGAAAGCTGCCAGATCAAATGGGGTCAGCTTCTTCCCGATAAATCCTGGTAAAGAGGAAGAATCTTGGGAAAAACTCTGTATCGAGGGTCTTGACAGATTCTTTGCCGGAACCTTTAGAGGGGGTTATGAAGATGAACTGATAAAAGAATTTGAGACTTACCTGCCGGAACATCCTCACTGGAAGCTGGTGTGAGGCATGAAGTGGGCAATATGCATGAGGTGTGAGGTGTGAGGTGTGAGGTGTGAGGTGTGAGGTGTGAGGGAAAAGCTCAGGGGAAGAAGGCGTAAGTGGTGAAGTGTAAGGCGCACAGTTTTAAAAATAGTGTAAGATAAAAGACAAAGGTAAGAAGACAAAAGTTAAAAAGTAGATTAATTATTCTGAAACGGATAAAATTAGGCCCCGTTTAGGGGTGGGGGCCAAAAACAATAAACTATGATATATTGCAAACTAGGATCTGAAAATACAGTTCTTGATTCAAAAGATCTTGAGTCAGGGATTAATTCTGCCCTTGAAAAGCTTGGAGTCAGAAAGAAGGTTCTGGTTGTTCCTCCCGACTGCACTCGTTATCATTCAAGAGCTGGAGAACTTACCGGTTATATATATAGCTATTACAAGGATTGCCTGAAAGATATTCTTCCTGCCCTTGGAACCCACACTCCTATGACCTGCACCCAACTGGACAGCATGTACGGAGGAATTCCAAAATCACTCTTTAGAGTACATGACTGGAGAAAGGACGTTGTTACTGTCGGAACAGTATCTGGAGAATTCGTATCATCAATAACTAATGGCAAGCTTGAATTTCAATGGCCCGCGCAGCTTAATAATCTTGTTGCTAATGGAGGACATGATCTGATCTTATCAGTGGGGCAGGTTGTTCCACACGAAGTTATGGGGATGGCCAATTATAATAAGAACCTTTTCATTGGGACCGGGGGCCATGAAGGGATCAATAAAAGCCATTTCATAGGCGCTGTTTATGGGATGGAACGCATAATGGGAAAAGCTGATAACCCGGTCAGGTCGCTTTTGAACTTTGCCTCAGCAAATTTTACCAACCATTTGCCCATTGTATACATACATACAGTAATTGGCCGTGATAATAGAGGCACACTGGTGGTAAGGGGGCTTTTTATCGGAGATGATGAAGAAGTGTTCAGGCTTGCTTCCGATCTTTCTCTTAAGGTAAATTTTAACGTACTTGAAGAACCTCTGAAAAAAGTGGTAGTCTTTCTTGATCCTTCCGAGTATAAAAGTACCTGGCTCAGTAACAAAAGTATATACAGAACACGTATGGCTATGGCCGATAATGGCGAGTTGATCGTTCTGGCTCCCGGCTTAAAGGAGTTTGGCGAAGACAAAGAGATAGACCGGCTAATCAGAGAATACGGGTATCGGGGAACACCTGCGACATTGAAATCCCAGAGGGAAAATGAAGAACTTAATAATAATCTGAGTGCAGCGGCTCATCTGATTCATGGAAGTTCAGAAGGAAGATTTTCAATAACTTATTGCCCCGGTTTCCTTACAAAAGATGAGATTGAATCAGTAAATTTTAAATATCGTGATCTCAATGATATGATGAAGAAATTCGATCCAAAAAGGCTTAAAGAAGGCTTCAATAGTATGGAATATGGAGAGGAAGTCTACTTCATTTCAAACCCTGCCCTTGGATTGTGGACATCAAAGCAGCGATTGAATCAAGAATGATTATTAAATTCATATTATGATAAACTGGGGAATAATCGGGTGTGGAAATGTTACTGAAGTAAAAAGTGGTCCGGCATTTAATCTGATAAAAGGGTCGAAACTTATGGCCGTAATGAGAAGAAATGCCATCCTTGCTGAGGATTATGCGAAACGATATAATGTCCCTAAGTTTTACTCTAAAGCTTCAGATCTCATAAATGACAAGGATGTAAATGCAGTGTATATTGCCACTCCTCCTGGACACCATGCCGGATATGCGATTGAAGTTATAAAAGCCGGAAAACCTGTCTATATCGAGAAGCCAATGGCCTTAAACTACTCAGAATGTCTTAAAATAAATAAAGCTGCGGAAAAAAATAAAGTTCCCGTCTTTGTGGCATACTATAGAAGAGCTCTTCCTGGTTTTCTGCTGGTAAAAGATCTAATTGATAACTTAGCTATCGGGAAAGTCCGGTTCATAATAATACAACTATTCAAGTCTCCATCTTATGATGAAATAACCGGGAAACCATCTTGGCGGGTCGACCCCGATGTTTCCGGTGGTGGACATTTCTTCGATCTTGCATGCCATCAGCTTGATTATTTAGATTTCCTATTCGGACCAATCCATAAGGTCAGATCCATAGCTGTGAATCATTCAGGCTTTTACAAAGCGGAGGATTTTGTTTCTGCTGAGTTTCTTTTCAAAAATAATATTATTGGATCAGGTACCTGGTCATTCAGTGTACCTCTTGAAAGCGGAAGAGATACAATTGAGATTATCGGAGATAAAGGTTCAATTAAATTTTCAACCTTTAGTTTTGAGTCTATAGTCCTTACAAATGAATCGGGCCGGCAAGAATTCATCAACGAACGTCCTGCTCATGTTCAGTACAATCTGATTGAAAAAATAGTTCAATCACTGAACGGTCAGGGTGTCTCCCCGAGTACCGGAATAACTGCAGCAAGAACAAGCCATGTGATGGATGAGGTTGTGAAGGAGTATTATAAAGGAAAGGCGTGAAAAATGGTGCAAAGGCACAAAGGTATCAACCAAATAAAGTTTTTTCCCCGTTGAGCCGTTGAGCCATTGAGCCGTTAAGCCATTTATTAATAAAATGAATAACTTGAAACAAGTCATAATATTATAAATATAATCTCTTAGTTATGAGCAATTTATCAGATATCGGATTAATCGGTCTCGCTGTTATGGGTGAGAATCTTGTGCTTAATATGGAGAGTAAAGGATTCAAAGTGTCAGTTTTCAACAGGTCGACACAGAAAGTTGATGATTTTCTTTCCGGAAGAGCAAAAGGTAAAAATATCATTGGCACTCATTCTGTAAAAGAACTTATAGGATCTCTCGAACGTCCAAGGAAGGTGATGCTGATGATCAAAGCCGGAAATGCGGTCGACGAGATGATCAATACACTTCTCCCCTATCTTGAAAAAGGAGATATAATTATTGATGGTGGCAATACTCATTTTCCTGATACTAACAGGAGAACTGCTTTTGTGGAATCAAAGGGTCTCCTCTATATTGGAACAGGAGTGTCGGGAGGTGAAGAAGGAGCATTGTTAGGACCCTCAATTATGCCAGGTGGATCAAAAGCGGCATGGCAATTTGTGAAACCTATCTTTCAGGCAATTGCAGCAAAAGTGGAAGACGGAACTCCATGTTGTGACTGGGTTGGGGAAAATGGAGCCGGTCATTTCGTAAAAATGGTGCACAATGGCATCGAGTACGGTGATATGCAACTTATCACAGAGGCTTATCAGATTATGAGAGATCTGCTGCACCTGACAGCTGATGATATGCATACTATTTTCAAAGAATGGAATGAAAGTGAACTAGACAGTTATCTGATTGAAATAACGCGAGACATCCTTGCTTATAAAGATTCTGACGGGAAGCCACTTGTAGATAAAATTCTCGATACAGCAGGACAGAAGGGTACAGGCAAATGGACAGCCGTTACTGCACTTGATCTTGGTATACCGCTGACTTTAATCGGAGAAGCCGTCTTTTCGAGATGCCTATCTGCAATAAAGAGCGAAAGAGTGGAAGCATCAAAAATACTGCATGGTCCTGTTCCAAAATATTCGGGTGACAAAGTTAAGTTCATCAATCACATCAAAGATGCATTATATGCCTCAAAAATTGTTTCTTACGCACAGGGTTACGAACTGATGAAAGCTGCTGCTGAAGAATATAAATGGAAACTTAACTATGGAGGCATCGCTCTTATGTGGCGCGGCGGATGCATAATCAGATCGGCATTCCTTGGCAAGATTAAAGAAGCATATGATCATAATCCATCAATTACTAACCTTCTTCTCGATCCATTCTTTAATGATAAAATAGAGAAAGCACAGAGTGGCTGGAGAAATGTCGTATCCGAAGCTGCTATGAATGGTATAGCCGTTCCTGCCATATCATCCGCTCTCGGATATTTTGACGGCTATCGGTGCGAAAAACTCCCGGCAAATCTGCTGCAAGCTCAACGTGATTATTTTGGTGCTCATACCTACGAAAGAATCGATAAACCGAGGGGAGAATTTTTCCATACGAATTGGACAGGCAGGGGTGGGAAAACAGCATCTTCGACGTATAATGTTTAAGCTTAAGTACATTTAAATAAACCCATTATGTCATTTACTGGTATTAATGAAAAAGTTGGAAAATACCGATGGACAATATGTTCACTTGTTTTTTTCGCAACAACCGTAAATTATTTTGACCGTAGTGTACTGGGTCTTTTGAAACCGACACTGTCTGAAGCAGGAATTTTTGGAGCTGATAAAGGTAATCAGGAGTTATACTATTCATGGGTTGTAATGAGTTTTCAAATTGCCTATGCATTAGGCATGACACTTGCCGGAAGATTCATAGACTGGATCGGAACAAAAAAAGGCTATACATTTTCCCTGTTAGGGTGGAGCATTGCTGCTATTGGTCATGCTCTTGCTCATAATACATTTACATTTGGAGCATGGCGTGCTGCTTTAGGATTCACTGAAGCCGGTAACTTCCCGGCTGCAAATAAAACGATGGCAGTATGGTTCCCTAAAAAAGAGAGAGCTTATGCCACTGGCATTTACAATTCCGGCGCTAATATAGGTGCCATTTTAACCCCGTTGTTTGTTCCATGGATGGCAATACACTGGGGTTGGCAGTGGGCATTCATTTTTGTTGGCCTTATAGGTACTGTCTGGCTTTTTTTCTGGTATCGCATTTATGCTTCTCCTGAAGAAAAACTTAAAGCAGGTGTATTAAGTCAGGCTGAATACGATTATATCAATAGCGATTTAGATGAAAAAGAAGATAGTAAAGAAGAAAAGGGAAGGGTTCCATGGTCAAAGCTTCTGACATACCGGCAGACATGGTCATTTTTTTTTGGAAAGTTACTGACCGATGGAGTATGGTGGTTTTATTTATTCTGGTTACCTGCTTTTCTGAGTGGCGATAATGCCCGGAAAATGGCTGAATATAAATTACTAAATCCAAACTTTACAGGTGTAATATCCGAGATTCCCGGAATAATCAGCTGGACTCTGGCCGTTGCTGTTGTCTATACAATTTCAACTTTCGGATCTGTTTACGGAGGCTGGTTACCTAAAAGACTCATAAATAACGGAATGACTGCTTTCAAGGCTCGTAAATTTTCGATGTTCATCTATGCATTATTTCCACTGACAGTACTATCAGCAAGCTGGTTAGGTCAGTTTAATACCTGGTATGCAGTGCTTGTAATTGGTATTGCATGTGCAGCCCATCAGGCCTGGTCAGCAAATATTTTCACAACGGTTACTGATATGTTTCCTAAAAAAGCTGTTGCTTCTGTTACCGGAATTGGCGGAATGTCAGGCGCGATAGGGGGAATAATTCTATCTCAATGTGCCGGACTGCTTTTAAAACATTATACCGCACAGGGTAAAATTGAAGTGGGTTACGGAATTCTGTTCATCTTTTGCGGAATTGCCTATATCCTTGCATGGATCATTATGCACTTTTTTGTGCCAACGATGAAACGTGTCAATAATTTATAAGATGTAACCACTGAACTACAATGTCTCAGAAAAAAGCAAGGATCAAAGATATTGCTACTATGGCCGGTGTCTCAATTGGCACTGTGGACCGTGTAATACATAACAGAGGCGAAGTCGCTGAAGAAACAAAGCTTAAGGTCCAGAAAATACTGGAAGAGACCAATTACTCACCTAATGTAATGGCACAGGTTTTGAAATCAAAAAGACGATTTCATCTTGTTTCACTTCTTCCAACGCCTTCAGAAGATAACTCATTCTGGAAAAAGCATATGCTTGGAGTAAACAGGGCAATCTATGAACTCGACCCTTTTCCTGTTACTCATAGCAAGGTAACATTTGATATGCAGAGTGAAAAGGACTTCCAGGAAAAAACCGGTATAGTTTTAGGTCTCAATCCTGACGGTATTCTCCTGGCTCCTATTTTCAAGTCAGAATCAACTATATTCTGTTCGCAGCTTCAAAAAGAGAACATACCCTTCGTTTTCATCGATGAATATATTGAAAGTACAGATTTTCTGGCCTATATCGGAGAAAACATTTTCCGTAGCGGAAGAGTTGCCGGACAGCTTACCGACATGATCACTCCTGAAAAGAGTGACATACTGGTGGTAACGATCGCAAGAAACATCAGCAATGTTCACCACCTTATCAACCGTACGGAAGGATTTTTGAGCTATTTCAGTAATTCAGGCAAAAACAAAGGCAAAAAAATTATTGTAAACATACATACCCCTTCTACTGTTGAAATAAAAACTGCTATCGACAAAGCATTTCTGGAGAATCCGGGGATAGGTTCAGTTTTTATCACCGGTTCAAGAGCGTATCTTATCGCTTTATATCTGGAAAAGAGGGGATTAAATTCAATAAACGTGATAGGATACGATCTTCTGGATTCCAATGTAAGGTTGTTAAAATCAGGCAGTATAAGGTTCCTCATAGGTCAGCGGCCTGAAGAACAAACATATAAGGGTATTAAGAAATTATTTGAATACCTGTCGCTTCATAAGATACCTGATAAAATTGAGTATCTGCCTGTTGATATTGTAACTTCTGAAAATGTTGAATTTTTTTTATGAATAAAAACATTATTCCCTTAAATTCCTTTGTAAACCTTAGTGATAGCCTTAGTGTTCCTTTGTGTTAAAATTTAATCTTTTAAATCACAAAGGAACACCAAGTATTTTATAAAGTATCACAAAGGAAAATCCAAATTTTGATTATGCCAAAACTAAAAAACGGATGAAAACTCTTGGTAAATACTCTTTCGGTCTGGGCGACAGATTCGGTCACCAGGGACAAGCTCAGTTAAAAGCAATTATTGCAGCATCAGATAAAGGCATCGAAATAACCCCGGTCTGGAACAAATCGAACAGGGAACATGTTACAATTGGCACCCAACCTATTGACGTCAGGAGAGAAGCAGATGGAGTAACAAAAAATGCCGGATTCAATAAACCATATTTTGTTGATGCCGATCATATTAATATTGGAACAGTCGATCGCTTTATTGAATGTTCCGATTTTTTTACAATCGATGTTGCATCGTATATTGGCATGAAGGCTGAAGAAAAAGATATACTTGATTTCTTGTCAGATGCAGAGAATTATAGCGGTGAAGTGAAACTCAAAGGCACAGAATTTTCGTTTAAAACCTCAAAACTCCAAATTAAAGAAATTGCAGAAAAATACCTTTTTGCAGCAGTAAAGGCAAGGGATATTTACAAAAAAATCGAGGATGTAAAAGGGTATGGAAGTTTTATCACTGAAGTTTCAATGGATGAAGTTACACGGCCACAAACGCCAATAGAGCTCTTTTTCATTCTTAAAATGCTGGCTTCTGAAAACATCCCTGTTCAGACTATAGCTCCGAAGTTCCCGGGAAGATTCAATAAGGGTGTAGATTATACAGGCGATCCCTTATTGTTTGCCAGGGATTTTGAATCGGACCTTTTGGTTATTGATTATGCAGTCAGTGAATTTGGTCTGCCCGATAACCTGAAAATGAGCATCCATTCAGGTTCTGATAAGTTTTCCATATATCCGTTTATTGGTTCAATAATAAAAAAATATGATAAGGGAATACATCTGAAAACAGCCGGCACTACCTGGCTTGAAGAAATAATCGGTCTTGCCGAATCAGGTGGAGAAGGCCTTGAATTTGTAAAAGAGATTTATTTTAAATCACTAGATATAAAAGAAGAGTTATGTGCTCCTTATGCTGATGTTATCGACATTAAAGCTTCTTCACTCCCGTCAAAACAGGAAGTTTCGCTATGGAACGGAAAAAGGTTTTCAGAATCACTTAAACATGAACCCGGTAACTCCTGTTATAATCCTGACATGAGGCAATTGATACATGTTGCCTATAAACTGGCCGGGTTACAGATAAAAACCTTTTACGCGCTACTGGAAGCGAATGAGAAGATCGTTTCGAAGTGTGTTTATGAAAATATTTATTACAGACACATCAACAGACTGTTCGATTTAAATTAAGAGTTGTTATTCAGGTGTTTTCGCACCTGTTACTGTTTTCGCTTCTGTCTGAAGCAAATCAAATATCATTATCTCGTTCATTCCCTCTCTTAACCATGAAGATGGGCAATAGAGCCTTTTTTGTGGTCCGATGTTCCAGTAACGTCCAAGATTATGCCCATTTACCCAGAGAATTCCTTTTGTGTAATTTGAAACATCTATATAAGTGTCGGAATACAGATTACCTTCTCCGCGGGAAAGCACAAAATTGCCTTTAAAGAAGACGCCGGGTTTCTTAAGCGATCTGCCTGATGATCTGAGATCCCATATAAATTTTTTGTCCATTGGAAGATTATATATCTGCCAGTTCAGCAATGTTGTACCATTAAGGGTCACGCTATCAGTAATTCCCTTTCTATCAATTATATCCTTCCCGTAATTAATATGACCCATAGCTTCAACAAATATTTCAAGAACAGGTAAATCGACGTTGCTTTCAGGTAAATCAATGGAGTTTACTCCCTCTCTCCTGTCCAGTTTCCCGATAAAATTCCCGTTCAGGAAAACCGTTGCATAATCATGAATATCATTAACTGACAGTTTCCCGCTTTTTTGTCCGGTAAGCTCAGTTTTATACAAAATGAAACCGTGGTCCTGGCCAAAGGCTTCAAATGGTTTCACCTGAACTGATTTCACAGGTTGAGGCAGATTATCCCAAACAGAAGTGAAGGGCATCATACTCGTAGCTGATATTACAATTGCCTGGACCGAATCAGGAATCGGAGGTAAAATTTTCCCTTTTGGGAGATATGATCCTATAAGTTTCCTTAGAGCCATATACTTAGGTGTAGGCTGACCCTGTTCATTTATCGGAGCGTCATAATCATAGCTCGTAACGTCAGGTTCGTACCCTTTCCCACCTGAATTTGCGCCGGCAGTATAATCAAAATTCGTTCCTCCGTGAACTACATAGAAATTAAAAGACTTCTTGTTGTCCAGAAGAAATTTTACTTCTTTCAATAACTCTGAAGTATCGGGTCTTGCCCATTTTTCACCCCAGTGAGTAAGCCAGCCTGGATATGTTTCACTGCTAAAAACGGGCACTCCGGGATTTATTTTACCGGCAAGTGCAAAATCTTCAGGCGAACTTCCTGAATCCAGACCGACCGCACTTCCCGGCAGAGTTCCGGCTTCAAGCATTTTTGTTGTGGGACCGTCTCCTGTAAATGTGGGTATATTAATGCCATTCGACGCCCATACTTCTTTCAGCCTTAGGAGATAATTCCTGTCATTGCCAAAACTGCCGTATTCATTCTCAATCTGTAACATAAGCAAAGGTCCTCCTTTCGTTATAAGAAACGGTTTGATCACTTCAGCCAGTTTTGCTATGTATCGCTCTGCAGCTGCCATATAGCGCGGATCCATACAGCGTAGTTTAATATCAGGGTTACGCAGCAGGTAAGGAGGAATTCCACCAAGGTCCCATTCTGCACAGACATAAGGTCCTGGCCTGAGGATCAGCCACATACCCTCTTCCTGCACAATTTTGAAAAATTCAGACAGATTATGATTACCCGATGTGAAATCAAAAATTCCATCTTCAGTTTCATGATAATTCCAGAAAACATATGCCGAAATTGTATTGCATCCCATGGCTTTTGCCATCATGATCCTGTGTCTCCAATATTCCAATGGAATACGGGCAGGGTGCATTTCACCGCTTATTATCTGAAAAGGCTGTCCGTCAAGAAGGAATTCTGATGCTCCTAATTTAAAAGTGTGTTTTGGTTTCTGAGCCTGTGCAGAAAATGAAGTCATAAATAATATGACTACTGCTAAATTTAAAATATGTCGCATATTTTATTTATTTACCGCGAAGACACGGAGTTTCACGGAGTTATTGATCGGTCTTAATCCGTATAGCTCCGTGCAATCCATGGTTAAATATCTTTTTATTTTATTATTTTCATATAGCCTGAAAGCTATGCAGTTTTCGGTAAAATCCATCCATTTTCGTCATCAGTTCAGCATGCGTACCTGTCTCAACGATCATTCCTTCATCAATAACTACGATTAAGTCAGCATGTTGTATAGTTGAGAGCCGGTGTGCAATTACCAGCGATGTTCTGTTTTTCATCAGTTTAAGTATAGCATCCTGGACAAGTCTTTCTGATTCAGTATCGAGAGCAGAGGTTGCCTCATCGAGAATCAGGATTGGCGGATTGGCCATGATTGCCCTGGCAATGCTTATTCTCTGTCTCTGGCCTCCACTGAGTTTGTTGCCTGATTCTCCAACTTTGTTCTCATAACCCTGTTCAGTTTCCATAATAAACTCATGCGCATTAGCTATCCGGGCAGCAGATTCAACCTTTTCCTTCTCAGCTATTTTAACACCAAAAGCTATATTCTCTTTGAAAGATGTATTGAAAAGGATGGGATGCTGGCTGACAATGCCCATGAGATATCTCAGTTCCTTTATCTTCAGGTCGCGGATATCAACACCATCAACCAGGACTGTTCCCTGATCGCAATCCATAAACCTTGGAAGAAGATCTGCCAGAGTTGATTTTCCGGCGCCCGACTTGCCCACAATAGCCACGGTCTGGCCTTTTTTTATTTTAAGATTTATATCCCTGAGTACCGGTTCATTGTTATACGCGTACCAGACACCTTTAAATTCAATCGAGTCATTAAATCCGTTTGGTGTGATTGCATCCTTCTTCTCAGTTATTGTCTCCTCGGCATCGAGTATCTGGTCGATTCTGTCAATTGAACCCATCCCTTTCTGTATAGCAAAAAAAGCAGTTGTGATATTTTTTGCAGGCTGAATTATCTGGGAAAAAACAGTAAGATAAACAATAAGGTCAGCCGGTGACATTTTTCCTGTTTTGTTAAGAACAAGAGTGCCACCGACATATAGAATTATCAGAATTACAATTGTTGATAGAAATTCGCTCAGGGGTGAGGCCAGGTAAGCTTTTCTGATTACCCTCTTAAACACCTTAGAATATCTTTCATTTGACTCTGAAAATTGGGCCTTCATCTTTTCTTCCGCATTGAACCCCTTAACAATCCTTAACCCGGTTAATGTTTCTTCAACAATAGTAAGAAGTCTTCCGAGGTTTTGTTGTCCCGACAGTGATGTTGATCTCAGCGTACGGCTGGCCCGGCCTATAAGCCAGCCGCTTACAGGTAGAAGAACAAGGGCAAAGAGCGTCAGCTCATAACTTGAGATAAAAAGATAAATGACAAGAACTACAATTAAAATAGGGTCCCTGAACATCATTGTTAGTGAAGACATAACAGAGACCTCAATTTCCTGTACATCGTTTGATATTCTAGTCATTACATCTCCTTTCCTTGCGTCAGTAAAGTACGACAGAGGCAATCTGAGAATCTTGCTGTACAGTCTTTTCCTAAGATCTCTGACAGTGCTTGATCTGATAAAAGCCATACAGTTATTAGCGAGAAAAATAAAAGTATTCTTAAAGAGACTTGCAACCAGTACGACAAGGACTGCAAGAAGCAATGCTCCGGAGGGTCCATACCTCCCGATAAAATCTGAAAGTATAAATTTTTGAAATTTATCGAGATAGTCTGAATTCAGCTGAAATGGGCCCGGATTTGGAACCGTCACAATTTTATTGAAATCGAAGAGTACAGTCAAAAAAGGTTTTATAAGTGAAAAAGTGACCACCGTGAAGAGAGCACTTAAAATATTATAAAGAATATTTTTAACTGCTGACCATTTATAGGGAGCAATATATTTAAGCAGCAACCTGACGTTATTCATCTATAATGGATATGATTAAAAACCCGTGTAGTTGAAGGGAGTGATAGCTTTAAGTTCGGTTTTCACAGAATCACTCAGTTCAAGGCTTTCAATGAAATTCGAAATCGTTTCAAAAGTGATCTTCTGATTCGTGCGTGCGAGATCAAGAAGTGCCTCATACGGATTTGGATAACCCTCTCTTCGCAATATTGTCTGGATAGCTTCCGCAACAACGGCCCAGTTGTTTTCAAGATCGCTGTTTATCTTTTCAGTATTAACAATCAGTTTGTTAAGACCTTTCAATAAAGAATTAAAAGCGATTAGAGAATGTCCGATTGGAACACCTATGTTTCTTAAGACAGTAGAATCGGTCAGATCACGCTGAAGCCTTGATATCGGTAACTTCATAGAAAGGTGTTCGAATATTGCATTTGCATATCCCAGATTACCTTCTCCGTTCTCAAAATCGATAGGATTTATTTTATGAGGCATAGCAGAGGATCCGATCTCTCCCTTCTTTATTCTTTGCCTGAAATAATCTATTGAAATATATGTCCAGAAATCCCGTGCCAGATCAATCAATATTATATTAATCCTGCGCATATTGTCAAATAAGGCGGCAAGATTATCATAATGCTCGATCTGAGTTGTTGGTTGTGACCGATCGAGACCCAGTTCTTCATTTACAAAGTTATTTGCAAACGTGATCCAGTCGATCTCAGGATATGCAACTTTATGAGCATTGAAATTTCCTGTTGCGCCACCGAATTTTGCAGAGAACGGAATTTGTCCAAAATATTTTGTCTGTCCGTCTATCCTGGCAATAAATACTTCTATCTCTTTGCCCAGTCTTGTTGGTGTCGCCGGTTGACCGTGGGTTCGCGCAAGCATCGGAATATCTTTCCACTTATCGGCAAATGAAGCTAGAGTCTCTCTCAATTCATAAAGAACAGGGAAATAGACATTTATCATTGCATCCTTAATTGATAATGGAATAGCGGTATTGTTTATATCCTGTGAGGTGAGCCCAAAATGAATAAATTCACTCCATTTTCCCCACCCCGACTGGAAAAATTTTTCTTTTAGAAAATACTCTATTGCCTTTACATCGTGATTGGTAATCTTCTCCCTTTCTTTAATTTTTTCGGCATCAGTCAGATCAAAATCCTCGTAGATTGACCTGAGTACCTTGAAATTGTCCTTCTTAAAATCAAGAAGTTGAGGAAGAGGAATATCACACAGTGCAATAAAATATTCTATTTCCACCATAAGACGATATCTGATCAGCCCGAATTCAGAAAAATACATGTCGAGTTCATCAACTTTTTGTCTGTATCTTCCGTCAAGAGGAGATATGGCAGTAAGAAAATTTAATTCCATTATTTGTCAGATTGGGTTTTCACTTGTTATAAGTATATCTGCAAAAGTACTATTTTAGATGTTTAAAAAAAAGGTATGGATAAAATCAGAATTTCAGCCGTCAAATATGCAAACACCTATCCGTTTATTTATGGATTGATTGAAAGCGGATTTGATAAGAAGGTAATCCTCGAAACTGATCATCCATCTGATTGTGCAGCAAAACTAATTAGCGGAAGAGTTGATATCGGTCTTATTCCTGTGGCAGCTCTTCCACTTGTTAAAGATTATCATATTATAAGTAATTACTGTATAGGTGCTAACGGAAATGTCAGAACAGTTCTGCTATTAAGCAACTCTCCTTTTAGGGAGATAAGAAATATATACCTCGACTATCGCTCACGGTCCTCAGTCAACCTCACTAAAGTACTTGCGAAAAACAGCTGGAAAAGAGAGTTCACATGGATAAACACATCAGTATCATTCGATTTCTGCAATATAGGTAACAATGAAGCCGTAGTACTGATAGGTGATCAATGCTTTGAATTTGAAAGCAGCTTCAGATACAAAATTGATCTTGCAAATGCATGGAAGGAATTTGCAGGACTTCCTTTTGTTTTTGCATGCTGGACATCCAATAAACAGTTTGATAATGTGTTTATTAAAGAATTTGATGAGGCTCTGGCACAGGGAGTGAATAATATTGAGGAAGTGGTAAATAAATTTGGACAAACTGGAACAATGAACAGTGAATTCCTCAGGACATACCTTAATGAGAATATCGATTTCAATTATAACGATGAAAAGAAAAAAGCGCTTAAATTATTTCTCAAGCTCATATCGGAACTTTAGCCCCCCGGCAACCCCTACATGGGTACATCTTAAAAAATTATTTAATAATTTCTTTATTTTATCACCCCTAAATCCCCCAAGGGAGACTTGATAAACTGTTTCTTTTCTTAGTCCCGCAATGCGGGAGATGGGGGGTAAAAAAGATATGAGGGTTGGCAGGAAATAAAGATAAAAATAGGATATTATGGATAATATAGAGTTACATAACGATCTGACAATAAGAGATTACAAGGAAGCAGACTATGATGAAATAGTCAGATTCTGGTTGTTGACCGACATGGGAAATCCTGAGCGAGGGGATTCTAAAGAGACAATCAAAAGGACTATTGAATTAGGTGGTAAACTGCTGGTAATGGAATCAAAATCTTCAAAACAGATTTGTGGTACATCCTGGATGACATTCGATGGGAGAAGAATTTTACTTCACCATTTTGGAATATTGCCCGAATGCCAGGGGAAAGGGCTTTCAAAAATCCTTTTAAGAGAGTCTCTTCAGTTCGTAAAAAGCAATGGCGCCCAGGTAAAACTGGAGGTTCATTCAACCAATATAAAAGCTATCAATCTTTATAAAAAATTCGGATTTAAACACCTGGGTGAATATAATGTCTATATAATCAGAGATGTTTCAAATTTGTAGAAATGTTAATCAAGTTGTCTTTTTAATGTTTAACTTTGCTCGTGATGAGATTTAATAATAGTATTGACAAACTAAGCAAAAATATCATGGCTAAAACAATCACTTTTAACGAACTGCGGAAAATAAAAGACCAGTTACCCTCCGGTAGTATGAGACAGATTGCAGAAAAACTGGATATGAATGAGGAGACAGTCAGAAACTACTTCGGAGGGAGAAATTTTGATAAGGGCCAGAGCGTTGGAATTCATTTTGAACAGGGACCCGATGGTGGCATAGTTACTATCGACGATACTACAATACTTGATCTCGCCCGGAAAATGATCAATTACTAATTCGTGAACTGAAAGCCTGTTCAAAGCAAAAGGCTCTGTCTTTTGCTTTTTTTATATTATGAAATTCACCAGACAAATAGAATCTGCCGAAAAACAGTATTTGCAGATCCTTGAAGATTTTTTCATTTCCATATATAATGAAAAAACACTCTCTTCGCATGGGATCGAGCATCATAGAAGAGTCTGGAATTATTCAAAGGAGCTGCTAAAAATTCTTCAATTAAAGAGTACCATGCTAGCCTCGCGGCTTCCAGCTGAGCTTATAATTGCATGTTATATGCATGATATTGGAATGTCTGTTGATCCGGGAATAAAACATGGGAGATACAGCAGAGAATTATGCTGCCGGTTTTTAAGTAAGAATCAGCTTCCTCTTGGCGATTGGAAGATTGTTCTGGAAGCAATTGAAAATCATGATAATAAAGACTATGCTGGCATAAATTCAATGAATGAGGTACTGCAGGTTCTTTCAGTAGCCGACGATCTGGATGCTTTTGGATACATCGGTATATTCAGGTACTCGGAAATTTATTTGACCAGGGGAACTGATCCAAAAAAAATCGGCTATCTGATCTTAGAAAACGCCGGTAAAAGATTAGAAAATTTTATTAGCACATTCGGACATAATATTGAATTGGCTAAGAAACACCAAAATAGATATACTATTGTTGATGACTTCTTCAGTAATTATAATGATCAGCTTCCGTATTATCATTTTGGAACTAAAAACCCCTCAGGCTATTGTGGAGTAGTCGAGACGTTTGTTTTAATGATAAATAATAAAATAGAATTAGAAGAAATTTATCTGCATTCTAAAAAATACATGGTCGATCCGATCATTCTTTGGTATTTTTCTGAATTAAAAAAAGAATTATCCGCTTTTAAAATATATCTAAAATAAAACATAATACTATCGGTTTTAAATTTATATTAAAATTATGCCACAAAGACTCCAAGGCACTAAGATGCACCAAGAAACTTACCATTTGTGAAAACTCCTGGTGAATCTTTGTGACTTTGTGCCTTAGTGGCAAAAAGTATAATTGAAAATGAATAAAATTAAATCAGAAATACCATATCCTTTTAGTCCTGAAGAATTCAGAAAAGATGGCCATGCCCTGATTGATACCTTATCAGATTATCTCAGGGATGCTTTATCAGGTAAGGAGATGCCGGTATTACCCTGGAATGATCCTGATCATCTGGCAGAAGTCTTTTCATTCGAATCAGCCGGCGGAGAGAATGAACTGTTTGATTCTTTTATTAAAAGGATCATTGATAATTCTATCCATATTCATCATCCGCACTACATTGGTCACCAGGTCACCTCACCCCTGCCGGCTGCTGTACTGGTACAGTTCTGCACAACACTCCTGAATAACGGTGCGGCAATCTATGAAATGGGGCCGGTAAATATGGCTATGGAAAGAAATGTAATAAAACGGTTTGGGTCGCTTATAGGTTATAAAACACAATTTGACGGCATCTTTACTCATGGCGGCACATCGGGTAATCTCACAGCAATGCTTGCCGCCAGACAGGTAAAAACAGATTATAATATCTGGGAAGATGGCGTTAAGGAATCGGATACACCCGGTTATATGATATCTGAACAATCCCATTACAGTGTCGGCAGAAATGTTAAAATCATGGGATTGGGTGACAAATCGATTGTCAGAGTGCCGGTTGACAAACATTTCCGGATGAGAACCGACCTGCTGGAAGAAATTAAAAATGTTGCAGAGAAAAAAGGGATAAGAATTATTTCAGTGGTTTCCAGTTCATGCTCCACGGCAACAGGTTCTTATGATGATCTGGAAGCTGTAGCCGGTTTCTGTGAAAAATATGACTTATGGATGCATGTTGATGGGGCACACGGCATGGGAGTCCTTTTCTCTGAAAAATATAAAGACAGGGTGAAGGGAATTGAAAGAGCTGACTCAGTTGTGATTGATTTTCATAAAATGCTCCTCGTCCCGGCGCTTAATACACTGGTAATTTTCAGGAATGGAGAAAGATCTTTTGAAACTTTTGCCCAGAAAGCATCCTATTTATTTCAGAAATCCCAGAAAAATGTCTGGTACAACAGCGCAATCAGAACAATAGAATGTACCAAAAGTGCTCTCGGAATAATTGCATATACTGCTTTGAAATATTATGGTGGGAGTTACTACGGAAGTTATATCGACAGCAGATACGATCTGGCAAGAGTATTTTCAGATATGATAAAATCTGATCAGCTTTTCGAACTTGCAACTGATCCGGAAAGCAATATTGTATGTTTCAGATATGCTCCTGACGGATACAATGAAACACTATTAATAAAATTAATGCTGCAAGAATAGACACAATAATTAAAGAGGGATCTTTCTATATTGTACAAGCTGAACTTGATGGAAAAATCTGGATCAGGCTGACAATAATTAATCCGGTTACTTCAGAAGATGATCTTAGAGCGCTCATGGATAGGATCAGAAAGGTTGGAGAAGATACCGGGGAAAGAATTTAAAAACTTGCACAACTTGTCCCGTTTCGGCGGGAGAGGTTCACAGAGGTTCACTGAACCAGTTGCCAATGGCTCTCTGAGACTCTCTGTACTTCTTTGTGCTTCTCTGTGACAGTTCTTCTTTTTTTTGATATTAACTCTTTATCAATTCTCTAAGAGTTGTCCGGGCCAGAATTCTGGATGTGGTATCTCTTATTTCCTTAAAGACCTTTCTGATCTGACAGGTGGTTTCATCCTTACAAAACTCGCAAGGACGGTAAGAATTTTCTGAAACACAGTACATTAATGAGATTGTACCCTCAAAAAGACGGACAACATCAGCCAGTGTTACATCTTCCGGCCTTTTTAACAAATAGTATCCGCCCGCTTTGCCCAGATTGCTCCCCAGGATTCCGACCTTTTTTAAATCAAGAAGGATATTTTCAAGAAAACTCTTTGGTATCTTTTCTCCTTCAGCTATTTCTCTGATCTGCATCGGCCCTTTTCCATATTCGCGGGCCAGTCGTGCCAAAGCTACAATTGCATAACGGGTCTTTTTTGACAAAATCATATGTAGGGCTGATTATTTTGAATAAAGTTAAGTATTAATACGTAACCAATTGTGGTTTTTATGCCAATTAAATCCAATTTAAAGAACATTACATTTGTTCACAAAATCGGTAGACATTATGAAACTTATTATTTCACTTCTGCTTTTTATGCTAATATTAGCAAATTCATTTTCACAATCGACAAATGATGTTCTAAACCTTCTGATCTCAAACAAAACTATTAGTCAATCTCAGGCTGACTCAATAAGGGCTGAAGCTGCTCTGGGACCACAGCAGGCGGATGCTTCACGGAAATCATTTTTCCTTACTGCAGCAAGACAGATGCAGCTGACAGGATATACACAGATCAGGTATCAGGAGTTTCAGGAGTCAGGAAAGCACAACAGCTTTGATATTCATCGTGCAAGAGTAGACCTGAAGGGTTCAGTCACCCCGGTTTTTTCTTACAGGTTGCAAGCCGATTTTGCTGGGAGTCCAAAATTACTTGATGCATATGGCGAAATAAAGCTTGCCGATTACTTTACAATAACTGCCGGTCAGTTTAAGATACCTTTTTCTATGGAGAATCTGGCACCGGTTAATAAGATGGAGATGATCGACTTTTCACAGGTCGTTGAGGCTCTGGTAGCTAGAACCAAGGATGTAATCGGAAATCAGAACGGACGCGATATCGGGGTACAGGTCGGTGGCACACTTTTGAAAATCAAAGATCTGCCTTTAATTGAATATCGGCTGGGGGTTTTTAACGGTTCAGGAATAAATGTTGCAGATACTGCAAATAATGCTAAAGATATTGATGGACGATTGATATTCACTCCTTTAAAAGGATTCTCATTTGGAGGAAACATTTACAGAGGATGGGATAAGGCTATAAAACCTGATGTTCCAGGTCATAGCCAAACCCGAAACAGGATCGGAGGCGAATTCAGCTATACTACTACGGCCTTTTTGTTGAGAGGCGAGTATATTGCGGGAAAAGATGGCAAGACCAACAGGGCCGGATGGTATATCGAGGCTGGTTATTTTGTCATTCCCCAGAAGGTTCAGATTCTTGCCAAATATGATGTATATAATCCGAATACTGCTACCCCAAGTAACATTTCAACAAACTATGTTTTTGGAGGCAATTACAATTTTAACAGCTGGTCACGCCTGCAGGCATTTTATACTATCCGGCAGGAAGAGGGACCTTCTGTAAAAAACAATTTTCTATCTGTGCAATACCAGATTGGTTTCTGAAAATTTTAAATAGATAAAATGAAAATTATAAGCAGATCCTTCTTAATAATTGCGCTTCTTTTTTCTTCAATTACATTTCCCCGATCATATTCACAGGAAAAGAGTTCGGGCCAGATAAGCATATCAGGCGCTTTTGCGCTTTATCCGATGGTCATAAAATGGGCAGATGAATACAAAAAAATAAATCCAGGTGTTCGTTTTGACATATCTGCAGGAGGTGCAGGCAAGGGTATTTCAGATGTTCTGAACGGAATGGTCGAAATTGGTATGGTCTCGCGTGAGATATACCCCGAAGAACTCAAAAAAGGAGCTTTCGCGATTGCTGTCACAAAAGATGCAGTGGTAGCAGTTGTAAATGAGTCTAATCCTGCTCTTGACGACATTATGACAAAGGGATTAAAGAAAGATGCCGCAAACAATATCTGGATAACTGGCAGGTACACAACATGGGCGCAGGCTTTTGGAGCAAAATTGTCCTCCCCTATCCATATTTACACAAGATCCGATGCCTGTGGGGCCGCTGAGATGTGGGCAAAATTCTTTGGAAAAAAACAAGAAGATCTTTTAGGAGTCGGTGTGTTTGGCGACCCCGGTTTGGCCCAGGCTGTAAAAAAAGATCCCCTTGGAATAGGATTTAATAATATCGGTTATGCTTATGATGCAACTACGCGAAAACAGGTCAAAGGCATAAGAGTGATTCCGGTTGATCTGAATAATAATGGCAAGATTGACAGCGATGAAGATTTTTATACCTCAATGGACGATTTAATGGCTGCAATTGCTTCAGGGAAATATCCTTCGCCTCCGGCCAGAGAATTGTATTTCGTGATGAAAGGAAGCCCTAAAAACAATAAAGTGCTGACAGAATTTATCAGGTGGGTACTCTCTGATGGACAGAAATATGTCAGAGAAGCAGGATATATAGCTCTTCCAAAAGATAGAATTGAAATGGAACAAAAGAAACTCTTATGAAATAAAATGCGTCTCCTGAGAGCTGCAAAAGACAAGACTGTTCGGTATATCATGCTGGGCATTGCCATTTTTACGATACTATTTCTTATTGTAATCGGGTTAAGCCTCTTTTTCAAAGCATTACCCATAATGAAGGAGAAAAGCCTCTGGACATTGCTTTCATCCGCTGACTGGAAACCATTCAAAGGCGATTTCGGCTTTCTCCCGTTTATTCTCAGTACTATCTACGTATCACTCATAGCCATAATAATTGCCCTTCCATTTTCAATTCTTACAAGCATTTATCTTAATTCCTATGCTTCAAAGAATGTGAAACGGTTTTTTGAACCCGTCGTGGATCTGCTTTCAGGTATCCCTCCGGTAATATATGGAGTATGGGGTACATTGACAATTGTTCCTCTGATAGCCAATAAGATAGCTCCCAGATTCGTTCCATTTTCCTCCGGATACACCGTTCTTGCAGGAGGCGTTGTGCTGGCTGTAATGATTATTCCTCTTCTGATAAGCATAATGGTGGAAGTTTTCCGTTCCATTCCAAAAGAGATGACCGATGCTTCCCTGTCTATGGGTGCAACCAAATGGCAGACAGTGAAGAAGGTGGTTCTCAGGAAATCGGTCTCCGGCATAATTGCCGCAACTGTTCTTGCATTATCCAGGGCTTTCGGTGAGACAATGGCGGTTTTGATGGTATGCGGAAATATAACTAAGATTCCTCATTCAATTTTTGATGCCTGCTATCCCCTTCCTGCTTTAATCGCAAACAATTACGGTGAAATGCTCTCAATGCCCAGCTATGAATCGGCCCTTATGTTCTCAGCTTTTCTCCTGTTTCTGATTGTTGTTTTATTCAACGGTCTTTCGAGATTTACGCTGAACCAGATCGAAAGAAGATATCAGTTCTAAATAACAGCAAATAATTTTCAGTTAAGTATGAAAATTCTGGAAGAAA
>PMIJ01000026.1:583-6558 GCA_003157015.1 Bacteroidales bacterium | reverse complement strand
AGCGATGTGATTACCGTATTTAATGATATTACCGGCATTGAAACTAGTAAAAACGTAACGTTTTCTTATTACCCCAACCCGGTGAGTGAAAAGCTTTACTTAACCAGCAGCGAAAGCATTAGAACAATTCGAGTTTTCACTATAAATGGTAATCTTATAGAGTCTCTTACCTTTGGTGAAGAGAGCGTTTCTATTGATTTTAGCCAGCTTAAATCGGGAATTTATTTCTTAGAGGTTAATGGGGCGCAGGAAACAATGAAAAATATTAAAATCATTAAGCAATGAAGAAAGTAAAATACATTACGATAACCTTTGCCCTGATCGTTCTCTTTTTTACATCGTGCGATAACCGAAAGGATTACTTTATGGAGATTAATAAGGCCCCTACCCTATCGCTTGTTAAGAATGGCGTGGAGCTTACTGGTAATACTCTTAATGATTCTCTTAAAATTGGTGAACCCTACCCTTTGTACTATTTCATAAGTGATGAAGAGAAAATTCCACTTCTGGCTATTCAGGATCAGGGAAAGGATCTGGTTTCTATCGGTAGTGAATTGATTACTTTTACAGGGGTTAATGAAGGGCAAAGCCGCTTTTCCCTGGTGGCGAAAGATTCTTTCGGAGCATCAGTAGAGTTTTCTGTTTCTTTTACTGTATTCCGGAATATTGCCCCGATTGCTTCATTTACCGTTAAAAAAATAGGTGTTTCAAGCCCTTACGAATATGAGGTAGATGCAACGGCCTCGTATGATAAGGATGCAAGATTTAATGGTAAAATAGTAGAGTACGAGTACACCCTTCAGAACTATACTTTTAGCTCTACGCTTAGTAAGATACGATACATATTTGGTAGTGCGGGTCAGAAGCTGATAAAGGTTAGGGTGAAGGATAATAGTGGGGATTGGTCTGATATAGTCTCTCAGTATGTGGTTTTGAATTAGGTTTTTTGTTTAATTTAACGTTTGGTGTAATGTAGGAAGCAGCCTTTTGGGGCTGCTTCCTTTTTTCTCACTGCATTCGTCGAGCTCCCTTTTTGGCACTCTCGGGTTGCATTCCTGCAGAGCCCGTTTCCTTCCTCAAGGGGAAATCAAATTTCACTAAATTTCAGGACGTTTGCAAATTATTAATTGTATTTTTTGTTATGGTAATATTTTAATTATTAGGGCATTTCACGGGAAGAGGTGTTTTCTTTGGTCACATTGTTTATGTCTATTCCGCGAACGCTATGTTACGGGCTACTCTTCGCTTCGGAAGCCTCGAAGCTGAAAAAGCTTTTTCCTGTTCTAAACCCCTCACAGCGCTAATGCGATTTTCCATATACACACCAGGTTAACAAGTTTTTACCACGGTTTTACTTTAACGTGCGTCTATCTGATAACAGGTTTGATTTTTAATTATCTTTTATACCTTTATAAACGAGTTGGGTGTAAGAACTTCTTCGAGTGAGACTGAATATAATTTGAAAACAGGCAGAAGATGACAAACCTAGAAATTTTAAACCTACTCCATGATAGATATTTAGAAATCTATTCTCGAGAAAAATTGAAATGCTTAAGAGGAACTAATGAGGATAATTATATCCTGAATGGTAAGAATATTCTTGAATGGCATTCTGAGGCAACTAAAGGATTAAAAAGGGATTTTAACAGCTTCGAAAACATTGACAACTTACTATATATTAGTGATTCCATAATGTATTTTACAGCACAATTATATTTTTTTAGACCTTTTCTTTATAATCCAGTAGAAAACCCGATTGTAATAAGAGATAAAAAGTATTATCCATATCACATGTCTCTCTCAGATCGAAGATATTTTATGTTCTGTGAAATTACCTTTGAAAAAATATATACATTTTGGAGTCAAATAGCTATCCTTTTAGCTGCTTCAATAGACGAGGAGATCGACTACAGAAGAATCTATTTCCCTACTATTTTACAGAAAGTGAATAATCAAGATTGTGAATCCTTTAGCTGGCTGGATAAATTTGCTAAAAATGAGTATGCAGAATTTAATTCTCATAGAAAAATGATTGTCCATCATCGAAGTCTCGAAACTAAGTTTAGATCTGATCACATCAAATCATTCAGCATCAAGGAAGAAATGGAAAAATTAGTTCGTGAGAGAGATGAATTACCTGAATACTTTAGAAACCATATCGAATTGACTTTAATAGGTTTCGAAAAAGCAATAAATCTGGTATCAAAAATAAACATTCAAAAACAATCCTACACCTAAAAACGAGTTAGTTAGGTTTAAGAGTACAGGCCCGATTCCGGGACTGCTAACGCGCAAGCAAGAGTTTAGTAGACCGTTCCGGCTGCTAAACACATACTTTTTGTCTATCAGAGAGTACAAAATGACAACGATTCTGTAACTTTAAGATTTTAACAATTAAAGATTTAAAAAGTATTTAAATGAAAAGGAAAAGTAAGAAGGAAATATTTAAATGCTATGAAAATCCTTCATTCCTAATTATTCACATCCAGAATAGGGAAACAGTTGTTAAAATTACTTTTGATAAGGAGGAAGGATTAAGATTTATTATTGAATTCACTTATGACAATAAGCCTTTCAAGACAATTTTGGAAAAGCTTTCCCCCGAATGGAAAATCTTTAATTCTGATGAAATTGAATTTGAATTTGAAGGAATAGAATTACATCCAATAGATAAGGAGAAAATTGCACACCGTCTAAATGAAATAATGCATTTGCATTTTGATTAAAGATGTTACTAATCATTCTATTGTGATTCTACTGGTCTAATTATTATTTTATTTTTATTAAACAAAAAATTAATATGATTAGCGAATATTTTATTAATAAGCGTAACAGAGAAATATTAGATTTCTTAAAAGATGATAAGAATTTTTTGATACATTACTTATCTATTTATGGGCAACTCGATTTTCAACAGATAAACAAACTTCAAAGTATTTTAGATTTTTATAGTACTGATTTGGAACATGATGACGATGGTAGTTTTTGGCCTCCAACAAATGGTCTTAGCAATAATACTTCAGTCAGATGGTCATTAGAGCTTATTGATCAATTTAAAGACAAATGGAATTGGAAACATCTGTCGAGAAATGTTTCATTAAACTGGTGGTCAGAAACTCTGTTAAAATATTTTGAGGATAAGTGGGATTGGATTGAATTAAGTGATAATTTAAACTTAAATCTAAATATTAATCTGATTGATAAGTTTAAAACAAAATGGAATTGGCAAAGTTCGAATGGTTTCAATGATACTAGTAATGAATTGTGGCGAAGTAGATTTGTCACAGGGAAATCGGGAATTTGTGGAAATCAAAGTATTAATTGGGACTATGAAAAAATCAAAAAATTCGAAGATCTGATTGATTGGCCAGCATTAAGTCTAAATCCAAATATTTCGTTCAACTGCATAGGTGTACCTGATAAAAATTATTCTAGACCATATATTTCCTATTCTAGCAGATTGGATGATTCAGGTTATTATACATATACATCAATTAACTCTCTTTTAAGTATATTTAAAAATTGGGATTTTAAAAACTTATCATTTAATAGCGGCATCGGCAGGAATCTTTATTTTCATAACGGAGATCAAGTAGTTGCATACCTTAATAATTATGATTTTGATTGGACAGGAATTTCAGAGAATTCTTCAATTCCGTGGAGTGATTATCTTATTGGAACTCTTAAAGATCTCATAGATTGGAAATCGTTCAGCAAATTAATCCCTGAAGCAAATTATATTGGGTATTTTGCATGGTCAATTGATTTTATTGAGAAATATAAGGAAAAATTAGATTGGACTACATTAAGTGGAAATCCTTCTTTACCTTGGTCTCTTGATCTTCTTGATCAATACAAGGATATGTGGGATTGGAGAAAAATCTCCCGTAATAGAGGTATACCATGGTCAAAATCCATTCTATCTAAATTTGAGAATAATTTGAATTGGGATCTTTCAAAATATGATTTAGATCTTATTTCTATAGTTCCTTGGGATCAAAAATTGATAAGGAAATTTAAAGATAAGATAGATTGGAGAAAAATAAGTCGCAGCAAAAGAGTAAACTGGTCTTTGCCCATGATGAAAAAACATTACAAAAATAGAGAAATAAAACTGGAAGATATTTTCAGATATGAGTTAGAAACTCCCCTAACATGGAAATTTTACAAATTTTATTTGAAAGACCACATGAATGATAGCAGCGTTCTTCTTGAAAACAACCATTTTTGCGAAAATATTATTAAACCAATATTAACAGGTGAAAATTATGAAACTGTTTTAACGTATTATCTTGAGAGGTTTTACTATTATAGCAAGGATCGTGTAAACGAAATTGATTTGTACAGTCTCATTAGCGGGTATCGTAAATAAATTTTTTTATCGTTTAATTTTAATATTCTATTTTTTTTGATTGTTTATAAAGCAAACCCATTCCACCCCAGGGCATTCCCCTGGCGATGGTGTTCACTTCGCTCACCTTATTACTTTAATCCGTGTCGCTATGTTACGAGCTGCAAACCTGTTTTTTATCAATGACTTGTTTGAAGGTCGGCAAGAGGTTGAAAATTTGGATTTTACTAATAAGCATAAAACACACAGTAATTCTCAATTAGAATCGAAGACTCAGACTAAAGAGAACATTGGGAACAAATATAAATTTAAAAAACAACTGCAACAATTTGATGATTTCGATGTCTTTAATTAAAAAAGATTATGAATCTATGTAAACTACCTGTTTCTTCGGTTGTTTTCATTTTACCTATTCTTACATCTAAGCTGTCGGCCTGCAATGGCCTTTCGTGGTTTATGCAATGCAACCAAGACAATTACAACTGGACGAGAAACCGTCCGTCGTACGGGCATTTGCAAAAAAATAACAATAACTGACACAGGATGGTGTGGCCAATTGGTGGAAACGCTTAGAGCAAGGTTACCTGATATAAATTATGATAAAAATTCTCGTAATGATTTTAACTAAGTGTAATTTAATATGAAAAACAAAATGATTTTTGCTTTTATTTTTCTAATTTCTGTTGTGACTGTACGGATTCTTATGCACAATGTCTTTCATATATTCGATTTTAGTCCAATTATTGTCGCGATAGCTTTTATATTGATTCTACGAGATAAGTTTTCACTTATTAAATTTAAACGATTTAATCCTTTGCCTTTTTTTAGTATTATTATAATTACTTACATACTAATGTTCTTCATGATTTTAATTCAGACTCACTTCAAACTTAGTGAGTTTTCAATGCCTAAATCAAATATTATTTTAGGGGATATAATAATTGCTTTAATTCTTGGACTTACGGAGGAAACCGCTTGGCGTGGATACTTATTCAGTAAATTAAAAGAGTTGACTTGGTTACAAATTACAATAATAATTTCCCTGATTTGGTCAATATGGCATATTCCAACCCACTATTATTCTCTTGAAGGGCGTTTCTGGATCAGTTTTCCACTGTTTATAGTAAGTTGTTTTGAGTTTGGAATCATTATGCAATATTTGAGAGTAAAAGCAGATTCTGTTATTCCCTCTGTTCTTTTCCATGCTTTCATGATAATTCCACTTATGTCTTCTGGTATGCAAAGTAAGGTTTTGTATCTAGGAAGTTTTCCAAGTATCATAATGTTATTATTGTTTTTGCCTTTAACTATTTATTGCTATCGAGTTGGACAAAGAATACATGATAATAAAAAACAACTAAGCCCAATAATCGGATAGAAATAAGTTGCTTGAACATGGTTTTTATCGGGCTTTGGTAGCATTTACTTTAACTATAGCTTAAGTACTTCACAAATTATTTGTTTTATTGTTTTTATTTTGAATCTTAGGGCATTTCACGGGAAGAGGTGTTCTTTTTGGTCACATTGTTTATCTATTCCCGCGATCGCTATGTTACGGGCTACTCTTCGCTGCGGAAGCCTTTTAGCCATTCTGTCTATTCGGGTTCTAAACCCTTCACAGCGC
>PMIJ01000026.1:0-544 GCA_003157015.1 Bacteroidales bacterium | reverse complement strand
CTGGTAAAAACTTTGTTTAACTTAATTCTATCGCATTATGAAAAACACACAATCCACCCAGCAAACAATCGATTTTCTTCATGTAGCAGAAGTTTCCCTTATCTACGTGACTAAAGTTAAACCTTCGGAGCGCCTCGTAGTTAGTTGTTCCAGGGATGCACACAAGATCTTCTTCGACTCCTGGAATCAAAACACGATCGAACACAAGGAAACTTTTAAAATGCTGCTACTCAACAGGGCAAACAAAGTCCTTGGAATTACTACGATTTCTGAAGGAGGTCTGTCCGGCACTGTAACGGACGTTCGGCTGATTTACCAGTATGCCATCAAGGGTAACGCTTGCGGAATAATAATCGCTCATAATCACCCTTCAGGAAATATCAACCCAAGTGAGAGCGATATGAAGATAACCAATAAAATAAAAGAGGCTGGAAATCTTCTTGACATTCAGCTTCTTGATCATATTATCCTTACTCCTGAAAGGGATCTATACAGAAGCTTTGCTGATGAAGGTCAACTATAAAATTAATACCCTTCGGGGTAT
>PMIJ01000154.1 GCA_003157015.1 Bacteroidales bacterium | reverse complement strand
GTCCTAAGAATGGGGAGTAGTTTAGTGTTATTAAATTTTAAATGATTATTCCGGATAAGAATGAGCCATTAATTCCCGGATTAAACTGATACGAACGTGTAATATTATTGTATACGAATTAGAAACAATAAAGTTACGTAAAACACATTAAAACAGCACATTAAATAACAGATTTCTAATTGCAATTTATTTTAACCCTATATATTAAAATATCAATTATGCAACTCAATTACTTGGGGTTTTGGGAAGTGTAAAATAAAATTGTTTTTATATAGACAAAAATCTAAATTTGGTTAGAATCTGTCCATGATTAAAAAAATATCCGATAATTCAACCAAACCCAATGTTTAACAATTATCTTAAATCGGCTTTACGATTTTTAAAGCAAAACAAACTATTTGCAGGGATAAATGCATTAGGGCTTTCAATTGCACTTGCAGCATCATTTTTAATATTGCTTTTTGTAATTAATGAACTTAGTTTCGACCAATGCCACAAAAACAGAAAGAGAGTATATAAGGTAATCAACTATTACAAAGTTTTTAACAAAACTTTTTCGGGCACACCTTACATACTGGCCCATGCATTAAAAGACGAATTTCCTCAGATAAGAAAGGCTGTTAATTTAAGACATGTACGAGGTTTTAAATTAAAACTTAAGGATGAATTTGTAAATATTATGGATGTTGAGGCGACAGATTCAGACATCTTTGACATTTTCACTTTGCCATTGATAATGGGTTCATCTCATCAAAACCTATTGGATGATCAAAGCTCAATTGTTCTTTCTCGTGACATGGCTGATAAGTTTTTCCGGGGACAAAATCCTATAGGAAAAGAAATTCTTGGATTAGTAAACAAGGAGGAACATATTTTTATAGTTAAAGGGGTTTATGAAAATATTCCAGTTAATTCTACTTTCAGAGCTGAATGCATGGTTAATAGTAAGTGGACACTTGCCCCCTTAAATAAAGATTTTAATATATCAGATATAGAGTCACGATGGGATATGGATTTTTGGATCACTTGGGTCTTGCTTTCAGATGATTGTAATGTTAAATCACTTGAAAATCAATTTATCGGATTTGAAATAAAGAACATAAGCGAAAAACCAGATAGTCAGTATTCCTTACAAAACTTATCAGATGTCTACTTAGGTTCAGATAATATATTAAATACCCAAATTCAGGGTAACATTAGTAATCTCAGGCTATTTTCTGGTATAGCATTCCTGATAATACTTGTTTCGGCTATTAATTATATCATTTTATCTACAGCAGTATCCTCGAGTAGGTCAAAGGAAATAGGTATAAGAAAAACCTATGGTGCAGGTATTAACAGCATCAAAAATCAATTGTTATCCGAATCTGTTTTACTTGCATTACTTGTACTGCCAATATCGTTAGTAATGATGTGGCTGACAATGCCTTATGCCGGAAAGCTATTTCAAACCCAGTTGCATATCATCAATTCAAATATTCTAGTTTATGTTTCTGTCTACCTGACTTTGACAATATTTATAGGTGTAGTATCCGGAATTTATATGTCATCTTATCTTTCCAGTCTAAAGGTTTTGGATATTTTAAAAAGTACCGTACATTCTGGAAAAAGAAGGCTATTTTTCCGACAATCACTTATTGTTATTCAATTAGTCATATTTTGTTCATTTGTGGCTTGTACCCTGATTATTCGTTCCCAATATCGATATGCACTTAAAATAGATATGGGATATTACAATAGTGAGATTCTCTTGATAGATCTTGGTAACGGATTTAGCGGGTATTCGGTTTATATAAACAATATAAAATCAAATCCAAATGTTATTATGGCTGCAGGAACAATGGAAGGTCTTCCTATGCAGAATTCAGGTTTCACAATGATTCCCAATTTTCAATATAAAGACCAGAAGGTTGAGGTTGAAGCAATGGCTATCGACTACAATTTTCTTAAAACAATGGGTATTTCTGTAATCCAAGGTAGGGACTTCTCTAAAGAGTATGGTAGTGATCCTACTCAGTCCATCATTCTAAATGAAACTGCTGTAAAGCAACTCGGAATTATAGATCCCCTTGGAAAGATGATCAACGACCAAACCATAATAGGTATTGTAAAAGATTTTAATCTTCATTCAATTCATTCCAAAATACCCCCTCTTACAATACATTTGACAGAAAAATATATTCAACAAGTTGTTGTGCACTATAAGCCCGGAACCTTGACGAGCATATTGCCAATGCTTGAAACAGAATGGAAAAAGGCTGCTCCAGATCGGCGTTTTAGTTATGAAACCATTGAGGATCTTATACAATCCCTCTACTCATCTGAGAAAAACTTAACTTCTATAGTCTCTATTTTTGCACTCTTCACACTTCTGATAGCAGCACTTGGACTGTTTGGACTTACCCTATTTGTGGCGAAATCCAGGACCAAAGAAATTGGTATTAAAAAAGTATTTGGCAGCCTTGAAAAATCAATTATTTATTCCTTTCTGTTTGAAAACTTTATTCTTGTTTCGTTAGCTGCAATAATTTCTGTTCCGTTAACTCTTCATTTCATGAGAAGGTGGTTAAATAACTTTGCCTTTAAGGTAAATATTAGCTGGTGGGTATTTATTATTTCATTTGCAGTTGCTCTAGTTGTTGTGCTTTTGACTGTATTCTTTCATTCTTATAAAGCATCTCATCTAAATCCTGTGAACGCATTAAAGTATGAGTGATTTATACCTTTAAGCAGATAAGAAGCAAATAAGAAATTAATTTAACCTTTGAAAATACAATCAGCTCGGTAAACACTAAGAGAAGCAAACATATTGCAACTTTGCTTCCCAATTCCCCATCATCGTCATTGGACTTAATATCAGACTTATACTACTCAATTACGATCTCATCCTAAACCAATTCTGACTTGTTTCAGCAATTTTCTATATCCCTATAGTATTCTGCAATTCTAAACCGCAATAATGGTTTAAATCGCTTAATAAGAAGCATTTAGATTATTTGTTGTAGTTGCACAATAATGTATCTGCCTATATATCAGCATTATAATAATGCAACTGTAAAACCTGGTTTTTTTTGATATACAAGCTTAAACAATTCTTAAACTTTATTACATTTTGATTTTTTTATGAAGTAAGTCACAATTATTGATTTAATAATATTGACTAAATTCGCCTTTATGAAATGCTTTATATGCGCCAGTAATAGTAGTAGCAAGGTTCTTGAAGAATTCGTGGGAAAGTCGTCTTCTCTCAATCTTGTTGGGACGTTTAGTGATTCAGTTTCAATGAGCAATCAATTATCAAAAAGAAACGATATTGACCTTATCTTTCTTGATGTCGAGACACCAGATATGGATATCTCTAATTTTATCAATGGTTTCGACTACCGAGCAAACATAATAATTATATCATCAGATGATAAGGATGCCCTTAAAGCCTTCGAATTCAATATTGTTGATTATCTGATTAAACCTGTGACTTTTTCAAGATTCTGCAAAGCCGTTGATAAAGCAATACGGTATTTTGCAAATAAGGAAGTCAGCAACAGCGATGTTAATGAGATATTTATTAAAAAAGGATCAGCGTTGGTCAAGCTGAAAATTAAAGACATTATATACGTTGAAGCTCTTGAGAACTATGTTATCCTAAATACTAAAAATGAAAAGTTTACAATTCATTTTACTATGAAAGCAATTGAGTATCAATTACCTTCTGGCATTTTTATCAGAGTACATCGATCATTTATTGTGAACATAAGTTTGATAAAGACTATAAAAGAAAATTCTCTTGATTTGATCATTGGAAATGAAGTTAGAGACATACCTATAGGCCAATCATATAGAGATCCACTTCTAAATAGAATAAACATAATGGCCAGATAATATCATCCTTTGAAAAAAGTGTGGATAATAGAACTTAACATTAAATATACTTTTAGGCTAGATTTAAGTTCGTTAATTGTTAGATTCGATAAATACCAATCTAGTTTTAATTATTTCTCCTCTGTCGTCTTTTGCATATAGTTTTAAACCAATACTTGTTGTGGAATCGTGAAAAATATCTGTTATCGGAGAAAACGTATCACAAATATCTTCAAATTCATTTATTTCATTAAATTCTTCAACAGGAATATATAAGTGTATAATTAAAACATATTCAGGTACCTTAATCCGGGAAAGGACTTTAAGTATCTTTGCCAGATACATTGATGATGCTGTATTGAAATACTCCAGATCAAGTCTTAAATTGGTAGTTGGATTGGCTTCTAAAATATAATCTGCTACCCAATTTAACACAGGTTCATATAATTTTGTAGCATTTTCAGGAATTGACCTGCCACAAAATAAAAGATCACCCGTCAACCGGTTTAAATCAATCTGTGGAGTTTTTGCAGATGGTTCAATAATTAGATTCTCAAGTTCAATCATTAGGTGTTCCCCTTTAAGGACTTTTAAGTTACAAACCTATGTTTTATTAAAACATTAATCAAAACTACAGCTTATTTTTAAAAGGTAATAATCCTTTGTCAAAAAACTGCCTTCAATCATCAATGAAATTGTTTGTTCATGTAAAATAACATTTATTCTTTTATCCTTATGAATAATATGGACTCTTATTGAGGCTTTAATCCAGAATAACTTACAAGATCCATTATTCCATTGCAACTTCATTCAGCGAAGCATCAAAGTTGATTATTGTTTTATATCAGATAATTATTGCATTTGATGTAGTTGCATTATAAATATTCAACTGTACAGCCTGGAACTTTGGGACCAGGCTTTCTCATTTTTATTTAATCACTAATCAAAATCATATGAAAACGCAACAGACAACTATATCTGAAGTAAGACTTGTCTATAGGACTAAGGTCAAAGCTTCTGAAAGACTTCAAGTTAAATGCTCAAAGGATGCATTTGACATATTTATGGATAATTGGGACCTTGATTCAATAGAACATATTGAAGAGTTTAAGCTCCTGCTATTAACCAGGTCAAATAAAGTTCTGGGGATTGCAACTATATCAAAATGTGGTATAAGTGGTACAGTAACTGACATAAGGATCATACTGCAATATGCAATTAAAGCTAATGCCAGTGATATTATAATATGTCATAATCACCCTAGTGGTAATGTTCAGCCAAGTGAATCTGATATTGCAATAACCAGGAAGATAAAGGAATCTGGAATTGTAATGGATATACAGCTATTAGATCATTTAATTATTGTTCCAGAAGGTAATTACTACAGCATGGGAGATGAAGGAATTGTATAGATCTATTCAAATAATATGTGTAACTTTAATATGAAGAAGGATCGTTGAATGTCAGACAAAAGTATCGTATAGATTTGTATTTAATGATGTTGTAAGCACGATGCTATTGTGACTGACGAAGTAGTGCATTAAATGAATGTTGTTAAATTGAAAGATTAAAATAAACAAATGTCAGATAGAAGATTAAAATGTAATTATATCCTAAAGATTTTGGTATTATCATGTAATTTTGGTACTCTTATAAACGCGTTATAGCCTATGAGCAGCATACCAGACTGTTAATTTAAACCATGACACATCTTCTACTTAAGTTGACTACATATATGGCACAAAATTTGTTTCATAATGAGGTAAAAATAATAGACAATCCTACAAACCTGATTAAAATCTCTGAGTGAATGAAATTATTAAATAGGAAAATAGAACTACCTATGACTAAGTCTTTTCTAAGTATGCTCGTTGTTCTTATCTTATTTTTTATCCCCACTATTTTATCAGGACAGAAACCTGCTCAGTTAATTCAATCTTTAAAAACTGATTCTGCCAAAAAGAGTCTCAGTTCACCTGCAGTTCAGTCTGTTATTGGATCAATCAAAGAATACGTAGAGTTACACAATGAATTCCCCTCTGAAAAAGTATTTCTTCATCTAGACCGTTTCAATTATGCTCAGGGAGATACAATATGGTTTAAAGCATATTCGTGGTATGGGTTTGACCAGATTCCAGATACTATTAGTGGTATTCTATATGTCGATCTAATAAATGCTGAGGGAATAGTTGCTTTAAGAAGGAAGCTTCTTCTTCAAAACGGTAATTCATATGGAGATTTTAGTCTTGATTCAGCTATTGCTCCCGGCTTGTATTCTCTTCGTGCTTACACCAAGCTGATGCTGGATATTAAAACATATGAGCCATTTTATCAGACCATAAATATAAGTCCTATAAAACAGAAATTTCATTTTGATTGCACACCAGTTATATTAAAACAGATAGGAAAGGATTCTTTGAAAATCGGATTCAGGTTTTTTGAAGTTGACGCTGCAGGTAACCTGAATAATAATCTCAAACATAAAATAAGTTACTCCCTTAAAATCGGAAACCTTCTGGTTCAAAAAGACAGTATCCTGGCAGAAAACACAAAAGAACAGATACTCAAATACAGCCTTACCTCAATAAGCAAACATGATTCTGTGGCTGTTGTTAGTTTTTATATCATGGATGGTCAGTTATCTTTTGTAAAGCAATTTACGATTCCCCTTGAGGAAAATATTGACCTTCAGTTTTTTCCCGAAGGAGGTAACCTGGTTGCCGGGCTGGAAAGCAAAGTAGCATTTAAAGCAATCGGGATTGATGGTTTAAGCAGGAATGTATCAGGTGTAATTTTAGATGATGACGAAAAGGTTGTCACAGGTTTTAAAAGCATGCACACAGGGATGGGATACTTTATGTTAAAACCACAGCTAAAGAAACAATATTCAGCCAGTTTCTGGTACAACAACCAAAAATATATTGTTCCACTACCGCGAGTATATGAAGAAGGTACAGTGATGTCTTTAAACTTAATAGAAAACAACAAAGAACCAATTCTTTCGATTAAGCAAACACAATCTGAATCGATCACACATAAATATATCACGGGAAGTGCTTACGGAAAGGTCTGGTTCTCAGCACTGCTGAAAGCTTTTAAAGACTCTTGCGGATTGAAAATTCCGTTTGAACTTCTTCCTGAAGGAGTTTGCCGTTTAACCCTTCTGAATGAAAATTTTGAACCTGAATGTGAAAGACTCATTTTTGTTGATAAAAATCAAAGATTTAAAATCGAAGTTATTTCGGACTCATCATCATATAGTACACGATCCAAGATAACCCTTCTTATAAAAACTACTAATTTCATTGGAGCGCCTGTTCAAACCGATTTATCACTTGCAGTAATAGATAAAGAACAAAAAATAAAAGATCAAAATATTCATGGAATAAGTGCCTATAAATTGATTGGATCTGAGCTTCATGGCTATGTAGAAGATGCAGATTCCTATTTCATAAATGATAGCTGCATCTATAAAGACAATTTGGATTTATTACTTATGACACAGGGATACAGGAGATTTTTATTCAAATCAAGCAACACTGAAGAACAAAAATTCAAACCAGAAAAGAGTCTTACCATCTCCGGATATATTAAATTAAATAGTAATAAATCACGAGATAAAAACTTTAATTACCGGGATATTGGTTTAGTGTTAATTTGTGGTTCTAAAAACTCATACCTTGGACTATCCAAACCTGACAGTATTGGAAATTTCAAATTTCAAGTACCTCTATTGTTTGGGAAATCACATTCTATGTTGCAAGCAACTACTTCTAGAAAGAAGCCGTTTGATGGGAATATAGTCCTTAATAATCAAAGCGACAGACCTCAATTTACAACGATGCCACGATTGAGCAACAATTTAGTATCTCCATCCGTGGAATATATAAGCCAAAAACAGACAGTTAATAAAACTGAAAACTCGAAAATTAACCTACCTGGCAACATGTCCATAACCCTAGGGGAAGTCGTCATATCGGCGAAAGTAGAACCAAAAAATTGGTGGCGAAATTATGATAAAGATGCCATTAAGATTGCAAATCTTGACACTATAGACCCTGGTGGCAACAGATATAGAAGTTTAAATGATCTTTTGGTTGAGGAATTTGGAGCTATTAGGTATAGTAGAGATGGCTTGCAAACAATTTTATTGCCAATTATGAGATTGGCTGGTAGAGGGGGAAGTTATTGGTTTCCAATATATATAATCGATGGGAAAAAATATTGGAACGGAGAGAATTTTGATTTTACACCGCTGCAGACTTTATCCTCTTTTCATGTAGATGCAATAAAAAGGATACTTGTAGTGCCACCAGGGAAAAGTATTGGAATGTATTATGCATATTATCCAATTATTGGTTTCCCGCAGTTTATCTTGCAATCGTTGGTAATAATTGAAACATATTCAAATAATACTTATAGAGGCGATCCTCTGGGTACTAAAACATTTATTCTTGATGGGTTGGATGCCCCAAGAGTATTTTACTCTCCTCGTTATGAAGGCTTTTTGAAAAATAGTCCGGTTTATGATGGCAGAGCTACCCTCTTTTGGGCGCCTTCAATTTTGACAGATGAAAATGGACAGGCTAAAGTAGAGTTTTTCACAAGTGATCGTCGAACAAGGCTAGAAGTCGTAGCTAATGGGATAGAAGTTGAAAATGGTTACTCAGGAGAGGTAAATACACAGATTAGCATGAACTAAAAAAAATAGAAACATAGATCAAATTCACGACAAACCAATACAGAAAATTAGTTACATCGAGACAATTTTAAAACACTAGCTATAACTCGGACGATAAGGAACAGTAAAAATATTCAGTATACTTTATTTCTCTTCATAATTATAAACGGGTATTAAAATTTACCTAATGAGAAGGTTAATTCTATTATTTCTTTTCTTCAATATCAATTTAGTTGCTTATAACCAAGTTATTAAAGGAACCATCTTCGATATAAAAACCAAAAGTACTATTTACTCGGCATCGGTATATTTTAATGGAACCTCAGTCGGAACTCTGTCAGATGAGAATGGGAACTTTCATTTGGATATTTCTAAATATCATCCTTCAATGCCCTTGACAATTAGTGCTATAGGTTATTATTCTGTAACACTGAAAGATTTTTCAACTGTTAAACCGAATGCCGTTTATATGAACCCAAAACTGTTTGAATTGAATGAAGTAACAGTGAATGCCAAATTTCATGGTCTGGAAAGGAGTGAAAATTTAACGATTTTCAGGAATGAATTTCTTGGAACTACCGGTAATGCCATGAATTGTAAAATAACTAATGAGGATGATATAAGATTTAAATATAGCTCAAATAAAGATACACTGAAAGCATACGCAACCAAACCAATACTAATTGATAATAGAGCGTTAGGATACAAAATCACCTATTACCTTGATAAATTTGAATATGACAAACAGAGTAAATCATTTCTCTTTAAGGGAAATATTATCTTCCGGGAGGATTCAACAGCTACGGCTGCAAAAAAGCAATACTTTGAAAGAAAAAGAAAACTTGCATACCTTGGGTCGAGAATCCATTTTTTCAGAGCGCTTTGGACGAATGACTTAAATTCTGCCGGATTTACGGTAAGGAATTCAGCAAACGCGATTATCCCTTATGATAAGATGGTATTCCAAAAGGACAACCATACAAAATACCTTAATTACCCCTCAGGTCTTGGCATATCTTATTATTCAAAACAGTTTACAAGCCATATTGTTTTTCTAAAAGAAAGTGTTTTTTTTGATCCAAGTGGATATTTCGAACCCGATGGAATTATCTGGGAAGGAGAAATTGCAAGACAACGTATTGCTGATTTGGTCCCATATGACTTTTCAACAAACGAATAAAGGGGTATTGACTCTCTTTCAGCGTGACAAATACGTGATTAAGAGATTAAAAAACTACTGGTGACCACAGACGATTTAGCTAATTGATTTGCCAACCCAGATAATTGAATCCCCGCGAGCGCATTGGCTTCGCCGAGCTCGTAAACTCGGTTCTCCGTTGCTTGCTGCGAAGAGCTTCAATTATGAGGGCAAAACCCAGAATTGTTTCAGTATAGTTTCAGTAACCATTAAACGAAATAAGCGCATTCAGTCAATAAATGTCTGTTTGCGCTTATTTTATTTGTAGTCCTGTCAGTATTCAATATGTTGCAACCATATTACAACCAGTATAAAATAAAAAAGAGTCAGATGTTTTCTAACTCTTTGATCTTCAAATGTGGGGGTTGAGGGATTCGAACCCCCGACCCTCTGCTTGTAAGGCAGATGCTCTGAACCAGCTGAGCTAAACCCCCTTAAAAGAGAGTGCAAATATAGATTACATTTTTATTTCTGCAAACTTAATCTAAAAATAAATATTTCATATGTTTCTGGAAGAGTTTGGTTCCTGATTAAACATGAATAATAAATTTTTCTAAAAATCAAGATTTGTCAAACAATTTGCAGTGTTAAAATGAAGAATAAGCAGTTTAGTCAAAAAAGCAGCAGAAATTCAGTCAGCTGAATAGCCGACATGCAACCATGTGTCAATTCTTGAGTGTCATCAAAAAGAGATCGATAAGCAACTAAGTGGTAGTATAATAAGTCTTGTTAATATGTTGAAAACACTTTATAATTAGTATGATACAAGTGAACAAAAAATGATTACATTCGCTTCTGTAATTAGTTGAATTACTAAACCTGTGGCTTAAAAGGCAAGACTATAACCTGACAAATCGTATTTATTTGATATATAGTAGATTATACTTGAATAAAAATATTTGAACCTGACCTGTATGATACACAAAAATCCTATTATTGAGTTTTTATTAGGTTTATTTTACCTTTCTGAAAAGAATGCATCAGTAAAACATGACATTCGAGAAGAAGTAAAAAAATCCTCCAGGATAACACATAACCTGTTGCATAGGTTTGTAGTTGTAGCAACTTTATTGACACTATTAAGTAGTCAGTCCCAGGCTGCATTAAAGACATGGACAGCAGGTGGTTCAGGATCTTGGGCCGTCGGTGCCAACTGGTCAGGTGGAACTGTCCCAGCAGCCGGTGATGATGTAGTTATTAATCCAGCAGGAGCAGTATGGACCATTAGCAATGTTCCGACAATCAGTCTAAACTCTATCAGTATCGGCGGGTCAACGAATACTATCTTAACCGGTACAGGCGCAACCACAATTACAATCAATAATATTGATGCCACTGTGGCTTTTAATGTTAATACTGGCCTCTCTCTTACTTTGGGTGCTGGAACTGCAGCTACTGCAGTAAATATTACATTTCAGACTATCACAACAGCCACAACCATATCAGGTACTCTTATTAATACAGCAAATAACACATTAGCCGATAACGGAAATACTATCACTGTTCAAGGGAATATAACTAACAACGGAACGCATTCAGGCACTGGGAAAATCTATTTTAACGGAGGTGTAGCAGTTCATGTGATTAATGGTGCCACAAGTACTTTCGGGAATCTTGAATTAGATGACGCCAATGGAGCTGCTATTACAGGAACAGGAACAACAACTATAAGCGGAAATTTAACAATTACACAGGGAACGCTTACATTAAATGCATTTACAACAGCATTTGCAGTAAATGGGACAACTACAATTGGAAACGGAGTAATGGCTGGTGGAATAGTGATAAATTCAGCAGCAGTTACAAGAACCTTTACAGGTTTGGTGACAGTCGGTGCAAATGGAACCTGGAACAATTCTAGCAATGCAACAGAAACATTCAGTGGAGGCATTACTAACAGCGGGACATTTACAGCAGGAACAGGTGTGCAGACATTTAGTACAAATTCACAATCATTAACTGGTACATTTACTATACCTAGCGTTACTGTAACAGGAGTTACTCTGACCAATAATAATTCATTAACAGTTAACACAGCTTTAGCGGGAACCGGAGGGTTAACACAGGCTGCAAATGCCACTTTAAATATTGGTTTCACAGGTGCACCGGCAATTACAACTTTGACAGCCAATGCGAACGGTAACACTGTAGATTATAATTTTGCAGGAGCACAAACAATCAAAGTACCTTCTTCGGCCTACTATAACTTAATAACTGATATTTCAGGTACAAAAACATTAGCCGGAGCAACAACAGCAAACGGAAATTTAACTATCTCAGCCGGAACATTGGCTGATGGTGGTTTTGTATTACAGGTGCTAGGTAATGTTGTTAATAACGGGACTCATTCAGGAACTGGGAAGATATCTCTTAGCGGAGGAGCCGGAGTTCACGCGATTAGTGGAGCCACAAGTACTTTCGGGAATCTCGAATTAAACGATGCAAATGGAGCTACAATAACCGGAACAGGAACTACGACTATAAGTGGAAATTTAACAATCACACAGGGAACGCTTACCTTAAATGCCTTTACAACAGCATTTGCAGTAAATGGAACAACTACCATTGGAAACGGAGCAACAGCTGGTGGAGTATTTGTAAATTCAGCAGCAGTAACAAGAACCTTTATAGGCCTGGTGACAATTGGAGCAAACGGCACATGGAACAATGCGAGCAATGCGACAGCAGTATTCCGTGGAGGCATTACTAACGGCGGGACATTTATAGCGGGAACAGGGGTACAGACATTTAATACAAATTCACAATCATTAACTGGTGCATTCATCATACCAAGCGTAACTGTAACAGGGGTTACGCTGACCAATAATAATTCATTAACAATTAACACGGCATTGGCAGGATCCGGAGGGTTAACACAGGTTGTAAATGCCACACTTAATATCGGTTTCAACGGGGTAGTTGGGATTACAACGTTGACTGCAAACGCAAATGGAAACACAATAACCTATAATTTTGCAGGAGCACAAACAATAAAAGTATCTGCAGGAGGATATTTTAATTTAATAACTGATATTTCAGGTACAAAGACATTAGCCGGCGCAACAACTGTAAATGGAGATTTAACCGTGTCAGCAGGTACATTGGCTGATGGTGGTTTTGCATTGCAGGTGAAAGGTAATGTTGTTAATAATGGAACTCACACCGGAGCGGGAAGTATTACTCTAACCGGCGGTTCAGCCACACATAATATTTCCGGAACAGGGAGCTTTCAAAATGTTGTTCTGAACGATGCTAATGGCGCAACTCTAGCAAGTAACACAACATTAAATGGGACCTTGACTCTTACTGCCGGTGTGATACATCTAGGCGATTATGATTTAACAATTACCAATACCACGCCAATAACCGGTGCTCCTTTTGATGTTACAAAAATGATTGAAACCGGGGGAGCTGGTCACCTGATACGTTCAGGGAATGTTACAAACCAGAGTTTTAATATTACATATCCTGTTGGAAGTGGCGGATTTTATAATCCATTAGTTATTTCAAGTTTGCCTATTATTGCAGCCGCTGTCAGAAGCGTTTCAGTTAGGGCAGTTCCAACTAATTTAAATATTCTTTCTAACAGTATTAATAAATACTGGGATATAACAGCTACTAATATTACTACCCAGCCAGCTACTGTACTTTCATATCAGTTTAATGCCGGAGAGGTAGTAGGGAGTTCATTATTATTTCAACCATATACAAACAGTTCTGGTAGCTGGGCATTGGCCACAGGGCCTTCTGTACCCGGTACAAACCCCTCAACATCAACCGGAAGTGCAACAATTACAGGCTTTTGGACAGTCGGGGCGCCTGGCATATTCTATTCTTATCAATCAGGGTATTGGGATCTGGCAAGTACATGGACATTCGATCCGGGAGGAACAACCGGGCCTGGAACAACTGTGCCGGGACAGAATGATAAAGTTGTTATTCTTTCAGGGCGAACGGTTTCACTTGAGGCAGACAATTTTACTCAAAACCTGGATATTACTATAAATAATGGAGGTTTTCTTGATCTGACAACATGGAGTTTTGGCAGCCAGTTAACTGCTCTCAGGGGAGCAGGAACTATCAAACTGGCCTCATCAAACTTTCCTTCTGCAGTTGTGAATACATTAGTAACAACTGATGGCGGAACTACTGAGTATAATTATAATGGACCTATGTCAGCCTTACAGGCGACTTATTATAACCTGACTATAAATACTATTGCCGGTACTTCAATACAGGTTAGTAATTTAACACTTAACGGTAACCTGCATGTAAAGCAGGGGACTTTCCAGATAAATGATGCTACTCCAAGAAGATTGGATCTTATAATCAATGGAAATGTTACAGTTGACAATTCCGGTTCAATCGCAATTGGAACAGGAGTTACAAGGACCAGTGCCGGTCCAATGCCATCTATTACGGGCAATACAGGCTCTTTCCTGAATTATTATGAGCTTAATTCGCACCGGGTACAGATATATGGAAATTTTACTAATAATGGGATTGTCAGGTTTTCAAACCTTTCAAATCCAGTGTACAATGCATTTCCTGCCAATGGTTTTGCCACTGTATATTTTCAGGGATTAAGTGATAATACTATAGCCTGTAATGGTGCAACAGATTTTTACAATCTTGTGCTTGATAAAGGTACCGATCAGACATTTAAGCTCATAGTTAGTTCATCTGCTTACAATAATTTTAGATTATTTGGTGCGAATACATCTGATGGAAGTGTCACGTTGCCTGCCAGTCCGGCAGGAAATCCAAATCTGAAAAAGGCGTTATGGATTAAAAATGGGACACTTGATCTGCAGGGATTAGTAGTTATACCTTCACTTTCGGAGGGGAATTCAGCAGGAGCTTATGAGAGTGACTTCTTTATTCCTTCAAACGGTGCATTGATACTCGATGGTGCAGGAGTCATAGTACTTTCCACCGCTGATGATTATACAGAAGTAAATGCGGCTTATGGTCTTTCGGGAGGTTCAAATGCTGCTTATGGTATAAATGCTTCTGGAGGATTCAGTGGCCTTTCCATTCTTGGTAAACTTCAGATTAATAATGGCTATCTTTCAACAAGGGAATCTTCAGGATTACTATATTGGAGTTATGCTCCGGGACAATTTATTCTTAATGGGGGTACTGTTGATACCAAGCAATTCCATAATCCTGAAGGAGGAGCTACCGGCTTGATTTCCTTTGTTCAGAATGGCGGAAACTTAAATGTGAGGGGTCGTTTTAATAACACAATAAACTATACAGTTCCTGCCGATCTTGCTAATCCAGTGATGAATACCTCACGTGTAACAGATGGTATTGATCCTGCCGTTGGAATAGGTGCCTTTAGTGTAAACAGCAATGTTTCAAATGCTTTCACAATGTCGGGAGGTAATCTGTCCGTTTATGATGTATGTAATAATACGGCTACCCCTCTCGCAATTCTTATTAATTCTCCGGTATCAAATATCAACGTAACTAGTGGAACAGTACAAATTTTTCCAACTACAGGTACCTCACTCCCCGACGCAAATTATTTAATAAATAGTACAGCGGTATTTAATAATCTGATTGTTAACCGAGTGAGCGGTGCCGCAACTGTTCAATTGAATACCAATCCTTTAGTTGTGCTTAACAATTTTACAGTCCCTTCTGGAGATTTTATTGCAAACAATCTGAATGTGACCGTAGGCGGTAATTTTTCTCTTGCGTCAGGCACAACTTACATAACAGGAACCAACACTACTTTTTTTAACGGAAATGCCGATCAGATTTTTACAATAAATCAGGCAGCTCCTCAAATGCTCAATAATCTGACTATAAATAAAACTGCAGGAGTTGCTTTAAACCTGGCAGGAACTCAATCTCTAATAAATGTTGCAGGTAATTTCAGCTTGGTTCTGGGGACCATGAATGATAATGGTAAGTCCATAAATATAGCAGGAAATATATTTAATTCAGGTATCCACGCAGGAACTGGGAAAGTGTCATTGAATGGAACTCTGACTCAAACTATTGATGGGAACGGCATATTTGGAAACCTTGAACTTAACAATACTAACGGTGCAGCTGCTCCTGTGTCTTTATTAGCAAATATAACTTTAAATGGATTACTTACTTTTTCGCAAGATAAGCTGTTTAATATAAATACTTTCAATGTAAAGCTTAATTCTACTTCAGCTATTGTAAATGGTGGACCCTTAAGGTACATTAAATCAGCAGGAAACGCTGGTGACGGAGGTCTAACAAAGGTATATTCGTCTCCGGGGACTTTCAATTTTCCTGTAGGTGTTATTAATTATACCCCGGGAGCAATTGGTCTTAGTGCTGCTCCGACAGCTTATGGCTCTATAACAATTATACCAGTTAATTATGCCCACCCGAATGAAACCACATCCGGAAGAAGTCTTTCATATTTCTGGCGTGTAAAATCTTTAGGCTTCACTTTAGGCGGTGCTACAGTTACTCATGGATATACATATGATCAGTCTAATGTGGTTACAGGCCCGGGTATAACGGAAGACGGATATGTGGCTGCACGGTTTAATGTTTCAACCAATACATGGACCAGAGGTACAACAGCTGATATTGATGTAACTAATAATATTATAGGGCAACCAGGTCTTGGTACTTTCCTCAAGAATGTCGCATTCATTGATGGTGATTATACTGCCGGTGATGATAATCCTGTAAACCCTTTTGGTACACCTACAATATATTATAGCCGCATCAATGGAGCAGCGGCAGGAAGCGGACTTTGGAGCGATGTTAATACATGGTCCACTGATGCTGTTTTGCAACACTCAGGTGCTCCAGCAGGTTCGGTTCCTGGTGCAAGTGATATAGTAATTATTGGTGGACAAGATTCTGTCTATCTGGCAACAAACAATACAGTACCAAATACAGATGTAAGAAGTTGTGCCAGCTTAAAGATTGAAAAAGGCTCGGCACTTGATATAGGATATAATCCTGCTTCAAGTTTTGGGCTTGTTTTGAATAGTGCAATTGGCAATGGAAATTTCAGGTTGACTACATCCTGGACTGATCAAAGCACTTACGCATTTCCTGCAGGTGATTTTTCCGATTTTAATGTTAATCTGGGGACAACCGAACTCTATTCAACAAATCCGGCTCCCGGTACAACTTATTGGCTACCCAATGGTGTATTTACATATGGTAATTTAATACTCTCTCCCCTCGGAGGATCAAATATTATTTTCCCGAATAATAACCTGACAATTTATGGTAATCTTATTACCAGAGGTCAGAATGCTGATTCATGGTTCTGCCCGACATGGAATTTTAATTATCCTACACCTCCTGGCCCTATAATTGCTAAAACGATTACAGTAAATGGGAATCTGGATATCCAGGGTGGCTCCCTGATCTGGTATGGAAACGGAGGTCTTGCAGAAAACTTTGTTGTCAACGGGAATGTGAAAGTTGCAACATTATCTGCTTTATATGTATGGAGCGGCGCTACAAATCAAAGTATGTCCATAGGAGGAAGTCTTATTAATAATACTGATGGTCTTACTCATGGACTTACTACTACTTCAAAAGTAGATTTTACAGGTATTCCTGTTACATTTTTTGGTTCAAATTCGGCCAGCATTTCTAATACAGCCGGGACACCTTTGACAGTTTTCAGTACGGTAACTGTAAATAAAGGCAGCTCTCAGGCTACAACACTCACTGTTGATATTGCGGGAACTTTGAATACTCCTGCGGATAACTGGTTGACATTACAAAACGGAACGCTTCAATATTTGCGAACCAATCCAAGTTCAGATTTTACAATTTCTACAACCACTCCTTTTACAATTCCTACTACCTCAGGTTTTTTGGTTAACCTTCCAAGTAATACCGGAAACAGAAATATTCTTGTTGGAAACGCGGCCAATGCGACTGGATATTTATTATTAAGCGGCAATTTGACATTAATTAATGGTAATGTTTACATTGGCCCAATTGCTTCTCCTGCTTCTGCAAACGATATTGAATATACAAGTAGCGGAGCTTCTGCAATTAACGTTCAGGGTGGTAAATTAGTGGTTAATGGACAGATAAGAAGAAATCCATTAAATGCCGGTGGAATTTTGCAATATTCACAGAGTGGGGGTACTGTTACTGTAAATGGACAGAGTTCAAATGCAACAAATGCCAAATTCGAAGTCACTAATACTGGTAGCAACTTTACAATGTCTAATGGTACATTAACTATTGTTCGGGGGAATGGAGCTACCACAACGTCTTCTTCACCTTTTGGCGATTTGTATATTAGACCTGCAACAGGTGCAGCTACAGGTGGAACAATAATTTTTTCTCAGGGTGGTTTAGCTGCACCTCAAAACTATTTTCTGGATTCTAATATACCGTTATATAACCTATCAATAACAGGAACCAGTGCAGTTAATTATGCAACTGTAAGACTTTTAACGAGCCCGTTGACACTAAACGGGGATATGACTATAAATGCCAATAGTATACTGAATTCAAACAACATCGCTGTCAATTTTAATGGCAATTTGATTAATACTCCTGGAGTTGGTGGATATGTTTATGGTACAAATCTTACAACATTCAGTGCTGCAAACGGATCTTCATATGCAGGTGCACAAACAATAACAGGTGCCACTAATTTTTATAATCTTGTAGTAAATCCAGGAACTTCACTTACACTGAGCAATCCATCGACTGTAAATAATAACCTGACACTTAGCTCCGGCAATTTCGTTCTTGGAGGCAATGCTGTTACGTTATTGGGAAATCTGGAGAATGACGCCAGCTATACAGATAATAATGCTGTTGGAAGCGGTTTGGTCCTTATTGGAACGATCCTTCAGGAAATTACAGGAACAGGAGCCTATTCAAGGATAACACTGAACAATGCTGCTGGTGCCAGAGTTGAAAACAATATCACTCTGCAGGAGGACCTGACTATGACAGCCGGTATCCTCGATATTAAGAAAAACCTTGTCACGCTTGGTGTAAACAGTAATATCCAGGGCGCTCCGTTTAGTGCCGCAAAAATGATTACTTCTGATGGAGTATTCAGTAATGTTGGACTCAGAAAGTTTTTTAATCCGGGGGCAACTTCATTTCTTTATCCTATTGGAACATCAGGTAAATATACACCGGCTTTGTTAACTATAACAGCAAGCAATACCGTTGGATACGTACGTATTAATAATATTAACAGCAGGCATCCTGCAATACTTGACCCATCGAATGCTTTAGCTTATTATTGGGAAGTTCAGAGTTCGGGAATCACAGGTTTTTCTGGCAATTTGGTTCTTAACTATCTTCAAGGAGATGTTGTCGGCAATGAAGCTGGTTATCTGGCAGCAAGATTGCTGGTCCCCGGTACATCCTGGAGTGAAACACTGGGAGTCAATCCAGCTGCAAACACAATTACATTCAACTATGTTACATCAAATAATTTAAGCGGTGAGTACACAGCAGGAACGGCTTCTGCCTTTCCTGGTAATGTACCGACCTATACAAGTAACGCTGACGGCAATTGGACAAATCCGGCAATATGGACACAGACAGCCGGAGATCCTCTTCCCTGTCCTCCAGGAGGGCCAAATGGTTTTATAGTAATTATAAATAATGTAGTTACTCTTGATGCAAATTTCTGTTCAGCATATAGGACAACAATAAATGATGAGCTTAAGGTAACTTCTGCATTTTATGGTCATAACCTTGGTAGTGTTGATGGAAATGGTACCTTATATCTGGAAAATGGTTCTTTCCCGGCAGGAGTTTTTACTACATTTTTAAGTTGTGCAAATAATGGGACAGTTGAATATGGAGGGAGCGGAACTTATACCATTATTGCGGATCTGTACGACAATATACCTAATATTGTTTTTTCAGGAACAGGTTCAAGAATCTTGCCTAATAAAGATCTGACAGTATGTAATCAACTGATAATAAATGGCCCTGTCCTTGATAACAGTGTATATAATAAAAAGCTTACTATTCAAGGTTCTATGAGTCGTCTGGCAGGGTCCTTCAATAGTGGATCTGGAGCAGGTGCCACAGTTACTTTTGCAGGCTCAGGATCTCAGACCATCGGCGGAGTGTTAGGCGATTTCACTGGTGTAAATGCTTTTAATAACTTCGAAATTAATAATAGTGCGGGTCTAAGAATAAATGATACAGGTGCTATTGAGGTCAGTGGTAATTTATTGCTGACTAATGGATTAATTAATACTTCATCCAGCAGAAAACTTACAATAACAAATTCTGGTATCAATTGTGTTGTTCCAGCCGGAGGAAGTCTGAATTCTTTCATAGATGGACCTCTTACTAAGAAAATTAGTCAATATGATAATTTCCTGTTCCCGATAGGTATATTTATTGCCGGACCTGGTAACATTCTTGGTAATAATATTAAACTTTCATCAACACAAACAGGCCCGATTTTATGGTCAGCAGAGTACAAAAACCCCAATGGTACATCGGGTAGTATAACAGCTCCCCTCTTAGGAGTAAGCGCTCAGGAATATTATAACATATCGACAACTGCAGGCAGCCAGTCGATTCTTAATATAAACTGGATACCTACAAGCGATGTTACTCCTTTGATAACTGGTGGTTTATCTAATATCAGGTTAGCTCATTACAATACAGGAACAAGTAGCTGGGAGCAAATACCCACTTCCGCATCAGGTACCAATTCTAATGGGACAGCTACATCTACAGGTTTGGTAACATATTCAAATACAGATAATTTTACTTTAGGTTCTATTACTGATCTGAAGCCGAGAGCCAAACTTGCACCTGTTGGACCAGTATGCGGAGCTGCCGGTATCCCAGTTAGTTTTACAGCTCCTTTCAGTATTCCGTTTAACTATACGCTTAGTTATACTGTAGATGGAACTGCACAAGTACCTGTAACAATCACTTCAGTTCCATATACACTGCCAACACCTGCTCCCGGAGTTTATAAACTTACTGACTTTACTTATAATAATGGGGCTTCAATAGGTGTTGTCGATGCAAGTTCAATTTCTGTATACGCTGTTCCAACTGCATCCAATGCAGGATTAGATCAGACTTTATGTGGTATCACAACAGCCATCCTGACTGGAAACACTCCGGTTGTTGGTACAGGTTTGTGGAGTATAGTTAGTGGTGCCGGAGGGACATTAATAGCACCCGCTAATCCTTCTAGCCAGTTTATTGGTTTGAATGGTGTTTCATATACTTTGCGCTGGACAATAAGTAATGGGACATGTATATCTTCAGATGATGTAAATATTAATTTCACGATATTACCTGATGCTCCAGCAGCATCAGCATCTCAAAACTTTTGTGGAGCGCACACAGTAGCTAACCTTATTGCGACACCTCCAACGGGTTGCACAGTGGATTGGTATAGTGCAGCATCGGGAGGAGTTCTTCTACCAGGAGGAACTGCCCTGGTTTCAGGAACCACTTATTACGCAGAATCAAATGGGGGAGGCGGTTGCAAGAGTTTAACAAGAACCCCGGTTCTCGTAACCATCAATCCTATACCTCTGCCTGGATTAGTAGGTCCGAATCTGGTTTGCATAAGCTCAACAGGGAATGTTTATACAACAGAATCCGGTAAATCAAATTATTTGTGGTCAGTTGTAGGAGGTTTTATTTCTTCAGGTGGTTTAGGTACGGATAATACAGCTACAGTTACATGGAACACATCTGGTCCTCAGACAATAAGTGTTAACTATCAGGATGTTGGTGGTTGCACTGCTGCTTCACCAACTGTCTTTAATGTTACGGTAGCACCAAATAATACTTTGTTACTTACATCTGCGGCTGGCACTGATAGTCAAACCAGGTGTATCAATACAGCAATAACCAATATCACTTATGCTACTACCGGAGCCACCGGAGCAACAGTCACGGGACTGCCGGCAGGAGTAACAGGCTTATGGGCAGCTAATGTTGTCACCATCAGCGGCACACCAACAGCAGCAGGACCATTTACCTATAC
>PMIJ01000001.1 GCA_003157015.1 Bacteroidales bacterium | reverse complement strand
TTTTCACTATTTATGAACATCCCTCTTTAATCCGGCATTGACAACGGACTTCATTAATAATCAAAAGGTAGAAAATATCCGGAAAATCCGTTCAAGAATTTTTATATTACACGCAACCAGATAGAATTCACCTTTACTGGCAAAAATATCAATGAATTGATACCACTTTGTTTGATATGCTTGGTCGGAAAGCTACGACGCTTTTAGTTGTTGTTTCACTGATCATCATTAGATATCACATCCCGTACCTTATTTATAATCTGCCTTACATATACTGCGTGTGAGGTTAATTATCAATAGTGGTTTAAACAAAAAAGATAATTGAATAATGAATATTCCAAGAAAAGAGCCATAAAGTATCAAAAGGAGTTTGCAAAGCTATCATTCTAGTTTCTTATATTGAGGGTCAGAAAATTAAAGAACATAATTAAGACTCTAATTTTGATTGGGCCACGTTAAAGGGAAGCCAACAGTCAGGGTATAATCGGCGCCCAGGAATTGGTTATATTGGTACCTTTCGCTATCCATTTACTCCAGATGGTCTGATCAGAAAGCATCTTTATGAAGAAACCTCCTACAACCGAACGTGCCTGAAAACCTACCATATAAGCGTTATCTGTAATATACCAGTCGGATACGGGCACCCGTTGTGGTGTGCAATCAGCAAAATGATAGATTGGATCGAACAGCACTCTGAAATCTTCAGGTTTATCAGCCATAGTGGCAGTCCAGGTTATCCAGTCGTTTTTCGTATAACGCTCACGGTTATCGAGTGGCAAGCCAAACTCAGCCTGGCGTGTTTTATAATATTGAATTTCACGCTGTATCACTTCGTTTGGAAAAAGGTTCAATCCCAGGATGCGGTCCCAGACAAGGTTATATTTCTGACTCCATGTGCCAGTCTGGTCAAATGCGAGGCGTGTATGATCGCCTTCGGTGGCCTGGCTAACCCAGTTCTTTGCCATGCTTTCTGCTTTATTGCGAATTTCGGAAGCTTTGTCCTTTCGCCCAGTCATTTCACATAGCTTTGAGTAACAGCCCAACGCTATGATGGCTTTGGCTGAAAGGTTAATGTTGTGTGCCAAGTGTCCTGCAAAGTCGTCAGTACAAAGTTGGTTTTCGGGGTTAAAACCTTTCGAGAGAAGGTATTCCGACCATTTTTCAATAACTGGCCAGTTGGCCTGGGCATAGTTTGCATTTCCTTCCATCTTTGCAAGAACAGTTGTCATGATAATCATGTTTCCGGTCTCTTCCACAGGCATTTGATCTTCTTCGTTTTTTTCACCTCCTCCATAAACTTGTCCGGTAGCCAGGGGGTAAGTACCTAAATCATGCGGTGCAAAGGGGAACTTCCAGCGTGGAGAAGCTGCATAGGCGAAAATAGGCTGAAGCACAGCCTTTGTTAACGCAGCACTAAACAGAAAGAAGAATGGAGATGCTGGATAAATTACATCTACCGTTGAAATACAGCCATTACTGAAATTTTCTTTTGGAAAGATAAGCGGCATCCCTTTAGAATCAGCAACCAGTTTATGTGCAGCTAGACATTGCCTGTAAACTAATGAAGTCATTGCAGCATATTTTGACCCACCTACGATTCCAAGATCCTTTAAGAGCTCATCATCAAACGAAGCACAAGCGGTAATTAATTTCTGGTATTCTTTAGCTGCCTGAGGTAACAGGCCATTCATATCCATACCGTTTCTCCTCCACCATGCCTGTAAGTTGGTGCCGAAATAGCAGATACTATATTGGTCGTCATATGCGAGCATCGCCCAACAGGTGGTTTCATCAGATGACACCTTGCCTGGACTCCATACAGTGGCCATCGAAACCCATCCATTTTGAGCAGGACGTGGTTGCGATAAGGTATTATCGGAGGGTAAAACACCAGAAGACATAAAGCTTTTCATTAAATTATCGCGCTCGCCTACAACTACCTGCGGTTTCTGATTTGAAGGAACCGAAAGATAAGCATAGCCCCAGTCGATGCGTAGGTCGTCACCTTTTCTTTTTAGTATTGGTTGGTCAGGGTTTCCTATCCTTACTGTTTGTAAACCGTCAATTGAAGGGCTGTCCCATTTTAAGCTTTGCTCAGGACTGTTGATGGCAATTTCGCCGCTGCAGTCGAAATAAAGCTGAACATTGTGATCCATACCATCAATAGATCTTATTTTCCACGAAAGGTAAGTGACAGGTCGCGATAATACATCGAGGTCTGACACTAATGAGGGTGTGGTAAACAACATTTGTATATTTACCAATTTGTTCTGAAAAGTATAAACTGTTCGTGTTGGATAAACAGCTAACCCGGTTTGTTTAAGAGGCTCCAGTTGACTAGGGTAACTGCCCATAATGCGAAAGGTTTTTCCATCGATCCGAACCATGCAATGCATCGGTTGATTTTTGCCCGTCCAGTGCACAGTTTCATGATCGTACAATCTGTCAGCTGGTGACCAGATACTAAAATAAGGATCATGTGCGACTAATGGCACTGAAGGAAACCTGAATTGTTGAGCCTTTGAAATCCCAACAAAAAGGAATAGCAGACTTGAAATTATTAGAACTCTTTTCATATGCTGATTTTAATTTAATATCCTGGATATTTTTAATTGGAATTCGTCAGTAACAGAACTAATCTCATATACATCAAAGGCATTCAGCTTTAAAAAATCATGTTCTGAAAGGAGTCTAATTGTGCGACTACTATCTTCAGGTATATAAGAGTTTGCCTTTGGAACTTCAATACCATAGATAAAGATCTCTATTGAAATGCAGTCCAAAAGTATATTCATCCAGATATTTCCGTTTTTTCAGCTTCACATTCACATCACTGATAAACTTGTTCAAAGGAAGAAGTGTCTTAATTGCTCCTGTATTCGCATCATCCAGAGTCTCAATATTTGTGAAGATTAATTTCCGGAGATCTTTTCAAAATTGCTTTTGTTTTTTGGTTAATAATTAACATATTCACCAAGTTGAATACCATTCAAGTCCTAATTGATTAGTTAAAGAACTTAAATAAAAACAATTCATAGAATGATATTTAACTTTTGACTTGATTAAAAAACCAGCACTGACTTATGTAAATATCTCTATAAATATTTAATTAAATAAAGTTTCTTTACGTCAGTACTGGTACTTTTACTAACCTAACTAACTATCCAAACAAAACATCGAAACGAAGTAAAATTACACTCTGTAACTAATAATATACATATTGATCAGAAATAGAAAACAATTTATAAATGTTTCAATAATTAATTATTACATTATATATACATTATAGATGTTTTCTCTATCAAATATAAACTATATATATACAATATGCAAATATATTGTTAAATTTTGGAATTCATTTTTGTGGCCGTAATTTTGTAAATACACTATAATGGAACTATTTAATAAGAGGAACCATTAGAAAATATGGGAATCATCCTTCCCTTTGAGATTATTAATAGCAATTTGGGGAGTATTGCTTGGACAAATGTTCGATTCTCTACCTAAATCTAGTAAAATAGCTGGTTCATATTGGACCTGAGGCTTTTGAAAGTAAGTAAGAATAAGCCGAGAAAATCTAAAGACCATTAACTTCCAGAATGACTGACTTTAGAAAGATGCAGATTTATCAAAGACTTAGTCGATGAATACTCTTCCGGCGACTAAAGTGCATTTGATAAATGCTAAGGTTTTATAAAATACAATCGTTGACTGTCTATTCCAAATTCAATTAGTTACAAAATAAGATAGAATACTAAGCTGGCATAACTTTAATAAAATGATTATTTCTGCAAAAGCTCTTATGTTTAAATTTTAAGAATAAAGGCATTGGAGTTCTTAATATTTATTCTATTAAAATCAATTGTGTATGAGTTGAAATATAATGAATTGTTTTATTTTTGTTTTTTCGTAATAATTATCGAAAGGATTTTGGTATTGCAGTTCCAAGAGCGATTATTTTGTGGATAAATAAATTGCTATTATCACATTAAATTATTCGATTCGCTATTAGTAAATGAGTTAATTTGAATTATTAATTTGATATTAAATTAATTTACAAAACATTAGGTTTTCAATAAATACATAAAGATACCAAAATGAAAAACAAGATTATATATTTAATCCTGACATTCTTAATGGTTTTTACATATTCTAAAATATATGCTCAACCAGGGAAAGTACCATCATTTAAAATAGTTGAATCCAATGGTAAAATTTTTAAAGCAGAAAATTTACCTATTGGAAAACCATTAATAATTATATATTTTTCACCTGAATGTGATGATTGTCAGCGATTAACGGAGAATTTTCTAACCAGGATTAATGATTTTAAAAATGTGGCCGTTGTTATGATAACTTATCTTTCAGTGGAAAGTGTTTCGCAATTTGTTGCCAGAAATAACTTGAATAAGTATTCAAATATTATAATAGGAACAGAAGGTAAATATTTATTTGTCAAAAACTATTATAATATTGAACAATTTCCATTTATTGCATTATATAATAGCAAATGTTATCTTATTAAAAAATATTATAGTAAAGAAATTAATTTAAACGATTTATCAGATCATCTTAAAAATCTTTGATGTTTAATTTTTAGTCTTTTTCAACCTTAAAGATCCTGATGGCAACCTAGTTCAGTTGGATAGGAGCATGAGTCAAGATTATTTTTTGTGACCTCAAAGAAAATATTATGATAATTCTCGATTTGAATTAGATCTAGGCTGAACCAAGATTAAAAAAATAACTTTTCATAACTCGGACGGCTAATTAGGTTGACTTCAGCAGCCCAGATAATTTAATAATTTAGAGTAAAACCCAGAATTGTTTCAGTATAGTTTCAGTAATAATTAAAAATAATATGTGCATTCAGCAAATATATGTCTGTTTGCGCTTATTTGTTTGTGGGCCAAGCTGAACCAGTTTAGGTATAAAATTTGGCTTGGTTGTTAATATAGATTAATTTAGTTCTTGATAATAATATTGGAAAAAACGGTCAAATTGAC
>PMIJ01000182.1 GCA_003157015.1 Bacteroidales bacterium | reverse complement strand
CATGCTCCGAATTCTCCAGTCAGAATATCATTTTTATCAAATAAATAATTAATATCTTCTTTGTATTCATCTATCATGTTAGTCAGGTTAGACATATAGATTGAAAAAAATACGTTAATTATAATCTGATCAACAATATCTTGTAAGGTTGATTCACATTCTTCGGGATCTCCAAATTTGTTTTCACCAAATCTTTCTAAACGATTATAAAATGATTCCTTTAACTTTTTAAAGAGAGGGTTTTTGTCTTTTAATTCTTGCTCATTAAAATCGTCAAGATTAAAACTCATCTGTTTTAGATAGGCTTTGTGTTTTTTATAGAAATAGAATAATTTATTATTTATGTTATTCCATGTTAAATCGGGGAAATTTATACTTGTATTCAGAAGAAAATACAATATATTTTCACGATCGTATTTGTTATTTGATTGGTTAAATGATCGATCAATATATGAATCCATATCATAATATAATTCAGTTCTCCAATCAAATTCGGTAAATCCTCTAATTTGTTCCTCTCTGGTCTTAGCGGTTAAATGTTTTATCATAATTCAATATTTAGTAAATTTTCTTTTCAGATGTTATCATATGAAGTTTATCATTATTGGCCAAAGTAGATTCACAGTATTCCATTATCAGCAAAGGAATAATACCCATCATGCGGAATTATTATAATGTGGTCCATTAAATGCATATCCAATAACTCCGTTGCTTCTTTTATTTTATGTGTAATCTTTTTGTCAGATTCAGAAGGTTCATTATTTCCTGATGGATGGTTGTGGCCTATAATTATTCCTTGTGCATTAGTCTTTAAAGCATATTGCAATATTATCTTGACATCGGTTACGGTTCCTGATGTCCCACCGATTGAAATAGTAGCAATTCCAAGGACTTTATTTGACCTGTTTAGTAGTAATATTTTAAATTCCTCGATGTGTTCTAGGGTGTCTTGATTCCACCCCTGGATAAGGATAATATACGCATCAATAGAAGACTTTATTTGTAACCGTTCTGAAGGTTTTACTTTAGTCTTGTAGATAAGCCTTACTTCTGCAACTTTATTATTTTGATTTTTCAAACTTTCAAACTTTATGATAAAAGCCTAGACCAAAGGGATTTATTCTCATGTTTAGGTCATTATTCTACCGAAGTTGCTGTATTTTCTTCTTTTTTATCTTTCTTTGATTGCTTTACCTTTTTCTCAGGAACACCAATTTCGAGACTTAGGGCTTCGACTTCTTTGACCTTTTCGGTATAACTTTCTTCCATATCTTTTGTAGGTTTAAAACCGACCTTATTCAGATCAGAGATAAGTCGATTCATCTTCTTGAGTTCAGATTGCTTCTTGTTAAGCTCTCTTTTCATTTCATACTTGACATTCTTGTTTATGAATTCAAGGACTCTAGTCATTTCCTGTTCAGACGGTTTGTTCTTAAACCAATCCTGAATGGTCGTAAATTGTTTCATTGGTTTCATTTTTTAGTTAGACATTAATTAATTTATTGATATTGGTGATTGATCTATTTTCGAATTCCAATAACATGCACATATTTAATCATTTAGGCTATTAATCTTATTTATTTGTTGTTTGATGGAGCAATATTATAAATTATCAATGACTAGATAACATATTGAAATACAGTATTTTACAAAGTCAGTGTAATTTATAATTTAAATATAATGGAAAAGCCAGTGGCACAGACCACTTTTAGCAGGACCAGACTCACCATCTATTTCCGGAGTTAATTTATTATCAATTAATATATTTCAATATTGACAGTGAGACCGGCGAGGTGTAGTCAGGACCGACAGCTTTTGTATTCAGCCAGTTAATCATTTATACAAAATTCTTTTTTCTAACACAACTGATTAAATAGGTATATCATTCCAATACATGTGAAATTTTAAATCTTAAAAAGAGGTGTTAATAAAGACGTTTTTTGTATTGTAAACAATGGCAAAACCCATCAATATTTTCACTTTTTACAGCAAAATCCATCATTTTCAGCGCTTTTTTATGGCAAAATCTATCAATTTTCTGCACTTTTTAATCCACAAAAGGTGACATAATCCTCATCTTATTTCATGAATATATAAATAAAGCTGAGTGATCAACTCCTCCATCTAATTGGAATAGGCCAAAGTTCTCAGTGGGGACGTTCAAGCCCTGAACAACAAGGAGAGGCTTCCTGAGATAATTTCAATTAAGGAAAGTTATAGAACATCATTGCAATAAAAACCCAGGCAACGGCACTACCAAGATTACGACCTGGCCCTCCAAACCGAAAGGAACCGCTTAGCAAGCTTGCAATGCCGATGGGGACGGGATACTTGTTCATAGCTCGAGGTTAAGTTGAAGTTTGATAAGAATAAGCTTAATCTAAACTGCAAATAGATATACTAATCAATATAGGACTGGCTTAAAACCCAGAACTAAGTATTTTGATTAGCTATTTGGAGGGATAGGCTTGGTGTGAAGAACAATTCCAGGGTTGACTTAAAGTTAACTAGCTAATCTAAACAAAAATTTATAATCAAATTTTATTCTTAATTTTTGATAAAAGAAGTACTTTTATTTCTTATATGTAATGCTAGTTACTTTATTCTGATGGAGTACACAAAGAGTCAATTAATCGAATTTAGTGAACAGGATACAGCCACAAAATTGGTACTGCCTATAATGTCACGAAAGTTTGGATTCCCGGACTCTACTTCACAAGACTTCAAAGAGCAAAGAACCGTTACTACAACTGATGGCCATGGAAGATATGATGGGTTATATTGTTTTGAGGGATTTCCAATAGCTGTCATAGAAATTAAAGCTTATCGCCACTCTGAAATCACTTTTGATGATTTTAAACAAGCGAGAGCATATGCATGTAGCCTTAGTTTCACTAAACCTATTCCTTTTTTAATTCTATCAAATGGAAAGAACTTTAAGTTTTTTACAATATCTGATCAAATTGATGAAGATAATAAGCCAAAATATTTTTCTATACCACAGAGATATTGGGATGATATAAAAGAATTACAGCATGGAGAAGAAACTTCCATTCTAAGTACTGATGAATTGATACAAATATTTTCAAAAATTCAAGCCGATATAGTAACAGATTTCGATAGGTTATTCTATGATAGTAATAATTATACATATACAGTTGATAGACTAGATGAAATAAGAAAAGAAGCGCTTATTAAAATAATTGAAAAAAGAGAAAAGTTTATAAAAAAAACAGAAGGTACTGGAAGGGCTAAGTTAAACAAACAAATTAAGTATGCTTTAAACAGTATTGCCCTTCATTTTACAATTAAGATATTATTTGTTAAAATAATAGAGGATATTTCAGATACTATTGGTATTCCCAAAATAATCAGTAAGATATGTCCAAGAATTGAGTATAATGATATAGGTAACATCTTCGCTTATAGATTACTTGATAAAATTCATTCTAAGAAAAATAAACACATTATTTTAAAAACGCTTAAAAAGGAAATTCCAGATCTAGGTGAAATATTGTCGACTATTACTTGGGAAGATATTTTCCGTTATGGGTTTAAAGTTCACTCAAGACAATTTGGTGAATTAATAACGGCTCAAAATTATGATTTGTTTTATCCATCAAATTGTGTTTTAGAAGAAATCAGATATACTTTAATAAAGGCAAATCTTAGTCATATCATTTTTGAAAGAGAAAAATTCTCATTTATTGGTGACTTATATGAGAAGCTGATTGATAGTTCCTTAAAAAGATACCTAGCAGCTGTTTATACTCAAGATCACACTGTCAAATTTATGATAAACCTAGGACATCAAAACCTCAATACATTTTTAGGGAAAAAAATTCTTGAACCTGCATGTGGATCGGGACATTTTATTAGACAATTATATAGAGAATATATCAAAGACGTAATTGATGATCAGATAAGTAGGAATGTTGATCCAGATTATTTACTAGCACACATAACGGCAATTAAAAATATTTTTGGTCGAGATATTGATCCGTTTGCTATACAATTGACACTTCTAAATATATATTTAGAGCAACTACATGATAATGTTTCAACTGAAGAAATGTCAATCAAAAAGATTGGCAACGATAATAAGACAAGAATTATATATTGGTTACCTGATAAAAGTATTGATTGTCTTGATTCAATTGCACCTGAATCATTTATCCCTCAATTTAGATTAAGTTTTGAATTTGAACGTACAGAAAAGTTAAGCGGAAAATCAACATCTTTTAGAACATATGCGCAACGATTATCTGACAATCCTGATATAATTATTGGGAATCCTCCATATGGAATCGATGTCGCAAATGAAATAAAGAATCTTTATGAACTAGATTCAAATGATTCGTATGGTGTTTTTATTGATAATTCAATAAGGAGATTAAAGGTCGGAGGGAATTTAATTTTTATTGTTAGTTCGTCCTTTCTCACTCTTGGATCACACAAGAAATTAAGAGAAAGAATTTTTAAATTTTGTATGATAAAAAATATTATAAAACTTCATAGGAGTACATTTCCAGGTATCGATGTCTTTCCAGTGATTATTGACTTTATAAAATGTGACTCCCCTGAGAAGCGAAATTCAAATTTTTTCCATTTTTATGATTTAAGTCAATTACATCCAGAGAGAGATAAAGAGGAACTATTAAATTTATATAACTATATAGTAAATAATACTCAGAATGAACAGGATTGGAATTTTGACCTAAATCGAATCGGAAAGTATAAAATTAGACAAGGACATATTGTTGAATGTAGTTCTCATTTACCAATTTTTGATGCAAGTCCAAACATTTTTCCATTAATAACTGATATTGAGAGTAAATTTATATGTGAGGAAAAAGAACTTAATGGAAGGATAATTCGTACTAAGAAAATTAAAATGCCAAATGCAAATGTAAATGTTGTGGAATTGGGAGATATCGCTAATATTAAGCAAGGATTAATAACAGGGGATAATAGAAGGTTTTTACGACGTGATCATTCAATACCTCTAGGGGATGGATCAAGAGAATATGACAACATCAATCATAATAACATTCTCACAGTTGATGATCTGACTCAGCTTTCAGCAGAATCTAAAATTCATGGTATTGATATAAATGACTCGATAAATGATAAGTACTTTGTACCCTATGATAAAGGAGGTAGTTCTAATATCGGAAACAGGATTTTGAATAATTACTTTTCACCAGTGGAATATTTTTTAGATTGGTCTAAGGCAGCAGTGCATGAAATGAGAAATTCATCTGGTTCTAGATTTCAGAATGAAGGCTATTACTTTAAAGAAGGTATTACTTATTCAACCACAGGAATTTATAGCCCTACATTTAGGACTGGAATGAGCAGTGTATTTGATGCCAAAGGCTCAACTATCTTTTGTGATATCTATGAACAACCATATCTATTAGGAATTCTTTGTTCTAAGCTTGCAAAGTATATAATTAAATCATACTTACAGCATACAGTAGATACACATGAAGGTCCATTATCTCGATTTCCCCTAGTAATCCCCAATGACAGTTTAAAAAATGAGATTATTAAGCTAGTTAATAAGATTTTGAGCAATCTTAAATTGAATCCTAAATTTGATTACTTTGAGGTACAGAATAAAATTGATAATTTAATCTTTATGCTTTATGGATTAGATTCAATCCATATAACCGAAGTTAATAACTGGTATAATAGAAGGTACCCCAGTCTTAGAAGAGAATAAAGTGAGGAAAGACTAAGTAAGGGACTTGAAAAAGAGATATTATTGAATATAGTATTTTATATATAATAACTATTTAAATTTTAAAAAGTATTTATTATCATCTACCCAGCACCTGGCTCATAATCAGTGGGTTGATGGGTCGACCCCAACTTTGCCTACAAAACAAATAAGCGCAAACAGACATCTATTGACTGAATACGCTTATCCTTTTAAGGGTTACTGAATCAGAAGTATTGACTTTGCCATTTTTTTCGTGCAACCTTATGATAAAACTTGGAAAGCCTCTAGCATTAACTTGTAGAGGCTTTTTTTATTTGCATCGTATTAAAATATTTCTGAAATTTGGTATCAGCGGCATTTTCTAAACCATTTACTCTTATTGCGATTCAGACATTGACTTTAGGTTTTATTTTATTAGGAAATGCCGCTTTTTTAATGAAATTCAAATACCACTGATCTTTAATATAATTGAATTAATTGATACCTTGCAAATTAATACGATAGTCCTAAAAAATAATGAGTAAACCAATGATACAAATATCAACTCATGGTGGTGAAAGGTTCAATTTATCAAAAATTCCAGATAAATGTCCTTTCTGTCACAAAGCAATAACCCCAAATATCCTGATTGGACATACTCATGTTTATAATTTAGAGGTAATAATGTTTTGTCCAAACGAAGATTGTGGTAAAGTATTTATTGGATACTACCGTCTTAATCCACCTTCACCTGTTCCCCAATTTTCAGGTGAAACTACCAAAGGAACGTTGGAGACCAAAAAATTCTCAGAAAAAATTAATGAAATATCTTCTGCTTTTGTGAAAATTTATGATCAAGCCTACATTGCTGAGCAGCAAGATTTAAAAGAAATTTGTGGTGTTGGATATAGAAAAGCGTTAGAATTCTTAATTAAAGATTATGTGATTTTGAATCATGACGATGAAAAGGAAAAAATTGAGAAAACTCAACTTGGTAATGTAATTGAAAACTTTGTGAATGACACTAGAATACAATCAGTAGCGAAGAGAGCTGCCTGGCTCGGTAATGATGAAACTCATTATATTAGAAAATGGGAGGGGAAAAACTTAGACGATCTAAAGAAACTGATTGATTTAACGGTACATTGGATTGAAATGGAGACTTTAACATCATGTTTTGAAGAAGATATGCCTGAATAGTAAATGATCAAAAATAGATATAGTAAATTGACTCCTGCGGCACCTACTTCACAACACAGCGACAAGCACGAAAAGCAGCGAGACTTTTTTCTCAGTAGGTGCCGTTTTTAATTCTATAAGTAACAATTTTGATGTGATTCCTATTAAGGATTATAATTGATTTATAATATTTTAAGACCAAGAGGTACTATTATTTATTTAGTTGAAAATAAAATTTAAGTGAACTAATTTTTAATATTGATAAAGAGCAGTTTTCTCTATATTGAAACTAATCTAATATTGCAAAACATGGAAATCATTTTAACCATTTTAGGTGTCATAGTAACTATTGTTATTGGAATTGTTGGAGTAAAATATACATTTAAACAACGTAAAAAAACAGAATTGACATTTTTGAAAAATACTTGTATCTATTTATTTAAGGCGATTGTTAAAAACTTAGATGGTATTGAAATAAAATATCATGGGAATAAAATTGGCGAAAATTTAATTTTATTTAAGGGAACCATTTTCAATACTGGTAATGTTGATATTGATGAATCAATTATTCATAAGCCTTTATCGCTGAAGCTACCTGCAAATTATTCGTGGATAGAGTACAAAATTATTGATACATCCGATGGTTTAGAGGTTGAAATAACTAGAGAAGACGACAAGTTAATTTTTACCTGGGAACTTCTAAAAGAAAGTGAGTATTTTACTTTTGATAGTTTAATCGAATTTAATTCTGACGAGATCGATAAAAAAACTCAAGACCAGGATTTAAATGAGTGTCTAATTGAGAAAATATCATTTGATCACAGAATTACGAGCCTAAAGTCTATTGAAAAAGAGAATAGGATACCCAGACCTTCGCCCATGGGAATATTTTCTATTTTTTTAGTTATGATGTTATTTGTTATTTGTGGTGGATTATACCTTTCTGCAGGGCAATTTCTGTTCCCTAAATATGAAATTTATAATGGCTTTAGTATTGATTCAACTTTAAATTATGTTAAAATTGAACCAATTGATAGTACCATAATTAAGTTGAAAAATCAAAATGGTAAAATATTAGAAAAAATAAGTCTCCCACAATTCAATAAAAAATCAATCAATAGATTTATAATCTATAAGAAAAAAATCGAATTTTTTAATCTTGTTTTTGGTTCGTTCGTTGCGTTAGTATATCTTATTGTCTTAATTGGGTTAATAATATTTGAAATAAATCGAAGGAAATTATATAAAAAAATAAAAGCGATTGCAGGTAAATATGATACTAATGAAATTCGAAACAAATCAATATTTCGATTATTATTATTTCCGAAATTTTAGTGGCATTTCCTTCCTATCGCAATATACTTTCACGAATCACGCAGCGAGCGTTTTTCAATCAGGAAATGTAGCTTTTTTATAGTGTATGTAAACGTCAGATTAAAACTTTGTTTTGAAAGCCCTTCTAATTCTCAAGCAAAGTTCATCAATAACAAATTTATTTTTATCAAGGATTTCATCCCGATACCGGGTAAATTCATTTGCCTTTACTATAACGTTCATATCATCAGAGGAATTGAAATAAAGTTTTATCAATTTCCCATTTATAAATGTGAATCCTTCAGCTAACTTTTGAAAATATGAATGATCCTTAGAATTAAAATACATCTTTAATTCTAATACAGTTCTATTTAAATCATCCAAAGATGGAAATATAATACTATCAATATCCTTAGCCTTTATATTATTGCTTAGTATTTCGTAAACACTAATTTGGTTCCACATTAATTCAGCCTTTGCATAATATGAGAAAAAGCTATTTACAGTATTAATTCTATTTTGCTGAAATAATGAATGATTAATTTCAATCTTCTTATACCTGCTTTCAAGAAGAAGTCTAATAATAAACCCAATACCAAATAGAACCACACCGATTTGGCTCCAATATTTTGTCAAAAAATCCATTATCTTCATAATAATTACTTTTAATACTTTTGATAGTTTATCTGCAAGTTAAGCCTTATATCCCGATTGCATATAGTTGTAATCGGGTTTTTATTATCCGTTGTAGAAGGAAGCTTGAGAAGTACAATTTGCTACATCGTAAGAATTGATTTCTGACATTATCTCCCCTCGTGGAGAATTCGGAGCATGTTGACC
>PMIJ01000158.1 GCA_003157015.1 Bacteroidales bacterium | reverse complement strand
ATATATTGACAAATCTAAACTGGAAAAATCAAAAAGTAACACATTAGCAAAAAGATATAAGTGTCCATCTTGCGGTTTTGTGTATGACGAAGCCATAGAAAAGATAAAATTTAAAGATCTGCCTGACGACTGGGTTTGTCCAGTGTGTGGTAGTGAAAAATCTGACTTCTTTGAAATTTAACAAACAAAAAATTTATTGCCATGACAAAATCTTTAAAAGGAACAAAAACAGAACAAAACCTGCTGAAAGCATTTGCCGGAGAATCACAGGCCAGAAACCGTTATGAATTTTTTGCAAGTGTAGCCAGAAAGGAAGGCTTTGAACAAATTGCAAACATCTTTATGGAGACTTCACTTCAGGAAAAAGAACATGCAAAGCGCTTCTTTAAATTCCTTGAAGGAGGAGTGACGGAGATCACAGCCAAATATCCTTCGGGAATAATAGGAACTACCAGGGAAAATTTAAAAGCTGCTGCCGAAGGCGAAAATGAGGAGTGGTCTGACCTTTATCCTCATTTTTCAGAAGTTGCAAAAGAAGAAGGGTTCTCTGAAGTTGCTTCTGCGTTTAAAATGATTGCAAAAGTAGAAACTGAGCATGAACGCAGATATCTGAAGCTACTTCAGAATGTATCGGAAGACAAGGTATTTATGAAAAATGGTAAGGTCTGGTGGAAATGTCTGAACTGCGGCTATGTTTATGAATCTGAAAAAGCGCTTGAAAATTGTCCTGCCTGTCTGCATCCAAAAGCTTTCATGCAGATGAGGGAAGAGAATTACTAAGGACTTATCAAAAATCCAATTATTATTCTATTATTCCTTTGTGTTACTTAGTGTTTTACTTTGTGATCCTTTGTGGTTCAATGAATTAATTTTTACCACGAAGGTACACAAAGGTTAACACGAAGTGTCACAAAGGATTTGTATTCAACCTATGTTCTGGTTTTCTGTAAGATGTTGCTCATAATTGAGATTTTTGTCTTTTAACCTTTGTCTTTTATCTTTTTCAGCAGCCACGCCATATTTTCACCAAGTACTTTCATGGTTTTCATCCCTTCTTCGTCTTTAAGTACTTCTCCCTTTTCCCTTCCGATTGCAATGTTCCAGTACGACGATCCGGGAATGATCATTTCATTTATGAGGAAGAAATGATTTATACTGTCGAAAGCATGAATTGCACCTGCACGTCTTACTGCAATTACCGCTGCTCCCGGCATATGTTTCAATTGCTTACCGGCGCCACCGAGAGCAAAACTTGAAACTTCCAGGAAAGCTTTAGCGTCAGCTGTGACATCAGCATTATAAACAGGCGATCCTATTATAATTGCATCGGATTTCAGGATTCTTTCTATGCATTTGTTTATTACCTCATTCTTCTGATGGCACATTCCATCTTTTTTTTTCCTGCACTTCATGCATGCTATACATCCGTTAACTTCTTTTCCTCCCAGCTGAAAAAACTCGGTTTTTACACCTTCTTTTTCAAGAGATCTGAAGACCTCATTAATCAATAATTCAGTGTTTCCACCTTTTCGTGGACTGCAGTTTATTCCAAGTACTTTCATGATAATAACAATATGTTTCTTAATTCAAAAAATTAGCTACAAATTTATTGATTTTCGAGCGACTCCCTGCTATTCTCATTCTTTTCACACCCTAAATCCTCCAGGGGGGACTTTTAGTCAGTTTTTTTGCCCCCCTTGGGGGGATGGGGGTGAACAATTCTCAGCCTTTACGAAGTCAAAAGGGTATATAAAAGTGGCCTTATAAAAAGTTTAACCTATTATGTTTAGTATTTCCTGTATATCTATATCCTTGAGCGGATTATTGCTTGAAATAAAGATGTCGGCGAGTTGTGATTTTTTCTCCTGCAGTTTTACTATTTTTTCCTCAATACTATTACTTGTTATGTATCGGTACACAAATACGCTTTTCTGCTGTCCTATTCTGTGAGCACGGTTCAGAGCCTGCATTTCCGATGCAGGGTTCCACCATGGATCAAGAATAAAAACATAATCAGCTGCGGTCAGATTGAGACCAACGCCTCCTGCCTTAAGAGAGATAAGGAATATCTTATTCTCCGGATCATTCTGGAAACTGTTCACTATTTTTTCTCTTTTTGTGCTGGCACCTGTCAGCATGGCGAAACGTATTCTTTTTTTTCTCAGTTCTTCAGCATAAAGATCAAGATGTTTTACAAATGACGAGAATACGAGTATTTTATGACCTTCCGATATAACACTCTCTATATCCTGAAGAACTGTTTCAAACTTGCCTGAACCAAACTCATATTCTTCATTAGCCAAAACAGGATGGTTGGCCAGCTGCCTTAGTTTCATCAGTCCCTGCAGTACGATTATTGCTGATTTCTCCATACCTGTCGATGAAATGCTTTTAAGAATACTGTTTCTTACCGATGACTTTTCTTCATCATACAATTTGAACTGGTCATCAGACATATCGCAGAATACTGTCTGCTCGGAAACAGGAGGCAGATCGCGTGCAACCATTTCTTTTGTACGTCTCAGGATAAATGGCTGGATTATCTTCCTGAGTTTAAGCTCTTTCTCATCGTCGCCCATTTTCTCTATCGGCTTTGCGAATTCTCTTCTGAAAAATGCCAGGTCACCAAGCAATCCGGGATTTACAAAATTTAACTGCGTCCAAAGATCAGTGAGTGAATTTTCGACAGGAGTTCCTGTAAGCACAAGTTTGAACTCAGATTTTAAACTTGTAACTGTTCTGTAAAGCATTGATGCCGGGTTTTTAATGACCTGACTCTCATCCAGAATAATATAATTAAAATTAAATGTGCTTATTAATTCAATATCCTGACGTATAGTATGATAACTGGAAAGTATTATATCAAAGTTTTGAAAGTATGAGGTCGATTTTTTGCGTTGGTTACCCTTGTAACTGTAAACATTCATGCCTGGAACAAATCTTTTTATTTCATTTTCCCAGTTATAGATAAGTGAGGCCGGTACAATAATCAGCGATGTAAGTTTTATATCCGATCCTGTTAAAAGGCTTAATTCTGTTTCGTTGCCAGGCAGTTTTTTTGATATGTAATGCTCCTTGTTATATTGCAGAAGAGCAAGCGTCTGAATTGTCTTACCAAGCCCCATATCATCAGCAAGACAGCCGCCTAAGCCTGCTGTTTGAAGAAAATTAAGCCAACTCAGACCATCAGACTGATATTGCCTCATAAGGCAATTGAGACCTTCAGGTTGCTGAAGAACCGGTAACTTATCGGGAATCAGTAATTTTTCAAGCTTCGCGTAACCCTTACGCTCCTCCTCACTGAAAGCATCTGCAAGTAAAGAAAAATGTTGCTTATGTATTTTCAGGGAGTCAATGTCACTTTTCCCGAACTCAAAAATGTTCTTATATTTTGAAAACCATGTCTCGGGCAAAACAGCTATTGATCCATCAGGCAGCAGATATTCTCTTATCCCTTCAAGGATGTTCTTTCTGAACAGGTTGAAGGGTAATTTCCATTCTCCTATTTTTACAGTTGCCCGCAGATCAAACCAGTCATTTTCAATCTGACTGCTTATCTCAATATCGATTGGCCTTAAATTGTAATTTAAATCAAGTCTTGAAGTGAGAACAAAACCAAGATCTGTTATTTCAGAGTAGTTGCTATTGACAAGTTCTAAAACTCCATACATATCATCACTTTGCTTGCTGGCTGATGAAACAGGATAAAAATTAATATCATCATCTGAAAAGAAGCCAAGTTCACCTAACCTTTCGCGACATTGTTTTTCCCAGTTGAAATCCCGATAGTACTTCCTGAAAATAAAACTGTCTCCTTGTTTTTCAAATAGAGTGAATGAGTTGGAAGGGTCGTTCGAATATATTATATTTCCCTGGTAGTTATATTTTAATATAAGACCGGTGTTCCCTTTTAATCCGGTTTCAATTTCGAGAAGGGCCTGCCTCTCGGGCGAGCATTCAATAATTTCAAAACCTTTGTTCTCAACTTTAAAACTATTTATTGTATTAAGCACGAATCCGCTGAAATATTTTAATTCTGTTTTTTGGGGAATAAGGATGAATTCTTTTAAAAGGAATGGTTTTAATCTGGAGCCCTCTATATCTGAAACAAATAATATCCTGTGTTCCTCTCTTATCAGGCAAGGGGTCATGCATATTATATCGACCGGATTCTTCCTCAGGTCGACCGGTTTCCCTGCAGATTCGATGCTTAGACTATAGGAGCTTTGCTCCTTATCTCTTATAAATCTGAAGATGGGTTCCGCCTTATCTTCGCTGATCAACAGTTGATCCTCAGAATGCAATGTACCTGTTTTTGTCTTCTGAAAATATATAGGGATGTTTTCATCACGAGCAATTGTAAAACATTTATAGAGCTTTCTTTCTATAAAAGGCCTGATAAATTGTTCCAGCTTTTCATTTGTTATTTTTTCAAGAAATTCCTTTACAGTCTTTTCTCTCGAAAACAATTTGAACAGATTTCTGTCGGTGTATTCGTTTACAATTTTAACTAACTCACGTTCTTCAGAGGTCAGAATGCTTAATGTATCGGTATTGGGAAAAGGGGAAAGGCATTCAGATAATTTAAAATATCCCCTGTTAGTTTCCTTTTGAATAATATACGGGAGTATTACTGAGCCCCACAACCGGTGCTGGAATAATATCAGAGCAAATACCTTACCTTTTTTATCTGACCTTGTTTCCAATAAATTTGATTTTATATTCATTGCAATAATGGTCAATGTCGGCCAATTTTCAAAGGATAAACAAAAAAAGGTTTCCTGTTATCGGGAAACCTTTTTTCTTGTTTAAAGTAAATATTACTTTTTGACCTTTGTGGTATCTTTTACGACACCTTTATTTGCTTTGTATCTCATATCAGGGTGCCATCTTTTTTTACAGGTCCTGTTGTTTTCGTTGTTGTTTTGTTTTCTTTAAATCTTTTGTCAGGAGTACCATCTTTCTTAACTGCAACTTTTGTCTTAGTGGTATCAGCAACTGTTTTTACAGTTTGAGTCTGGGTTGTAACGACTGTCTTGTTCTGATCCTTTTTTGTTGTTGTGGAAGCTGTGGTTTTGGTTGCTTGCTGCTCATTCAGGGAGCATTAAGAATTTACTTTAGCGGATCGAAGATTCTTCGTAGCTTGCTGCGAAGATCTTCAATTCTTTCGCAGTGAGAAAGATTATTCATATAGATATGGATGCATTTTTCGCGTCAGTTGAACAGCTGGATAATCCGGAGCTGAGAGGCAAGCCAGTTGCCGTCGGCGGAAGCGGGGAGCGAAGTGTGGTAGCTGCTGCAAGCTATGAAGCCAGGAAGTTTGGTGTAAGATCGGCAATGCCATCAGTTATTGCAAAACGATTATGCCCCGATCTTATATTTGTGAAACATAATTTTACCAGATATACAGAGGTTTCCGGAGCGATTCATGAGATCTTCCGGGAGTATACCGATTTGATTGAACCTCTATCAATTGATGAGGCATTTCTAGATGTGACTGAGGATAAAAAAAATATTGGTTCAGCTACTGTAATTGCAAAAAAAATCAGGAATGAGATTAAGTCAAAAACTGGTCTTACAGCTTCTGCCGGAGTTTCTGTGAACAAATTTCTTGCAAAAATCGCATCAGATATTAACAAGCCAGACGGGTTATATGTAATACGGCCTGAAGCTGCTGAGAAATTTATAGAAGAGCTGGCTGTAGAAAAGTTTTACGGAATCGGAAGGGTGACTGCGCAAAAGATGCATAAGCTTGGAATTCACACCGGAGCAGATCTGAAAAAGTGGGATCGTGTTTCGCTGGTAAGGAATTTTGGCAAGTCAGGGGTCTTTTTCTATGATATTGTAAGGGGCATTGATGACCGTCCGGTTGAACCTGATCAGGAGCGTAAATCTGTCGGAACCGAACTTACTTATGAGAAAGATCTGACAACGCGTTTTGAAGTCATTGCAGAACTGTATAAACTTGAAAAAGAGCTGATGGAAAGGATGGAACATTCAGAAGCTACCGGCAGGACCATAACTCTGAAGGTTAAGTTTTCGGATTTCCGGCAGATTACAAGGAGTAAAACACTTCAGAATTATATCCGAGATTTTGAGACACTACATAAAGAAGTTTCGGAAATCCGTAAATCGCTTAAGCTCGAAGGAACACGAATCAGGCTCCTGGGATTGAGTATCTCGAATCTGGAAACAGAAGATTGTGATGACCGCCAGCTATATCTGTTTGAAGAGTAAAAATTGCCCCCAACCCTAAAGGGGGCTTAATACTTTCATTTTAAGATAATTATCCTTGTGAATTATGAATTAGCCCCCCTTCAAATGGGATGGGGGGCTAAAAGAATTGTATTAAAATAATCCCTCGATCGACAGATACCTTTCACCTGTATCATAACAGAAAGTAAGTATTCTTGATCCTTTGGGAAATTCTTTCAGCTTTTGATTTACTGCTGCCAGAGACGCTCCGGAAGATATTCCGACGAACAGACCCTCTTCTTTTGCAGCTCTCCTGGTAAAATTAAATGCATCTTCTTTTGACACTTTAATTATCCCGTCAAGAAGTTTTATATTTAAAATGGAAGGTATGAATCCTGCGCCAATTCCCTGAAGAGGATGAGGAGCAGGAGTACCGCCGCTGAGTACAGGAGATAATTCCGGTTCAACTGCATATACTTTCAGTTTCGGGAATGCTTTCTTTAACACTTCTGCAACTCCGGTAATATGTCCGCCGGTACCAACTCCTGTTATCAGATAATCCAGTCCATCAGGAAAATCTTTAAGGATCTCCTGTGCAGTTGTGGTTTTATGAATTTCAGTGTTGGACGGATTGTCGAACTGCATAGGCATCCATGAGTTTGGTGTTTCATCTATTAGTTCCCTTGCGCGTTCGATAGCGCCTTTCATACCTTTTTCGCGGGGGGTAAGCACAAATTCAGCGCCGTATGAGCTCATAATTTTTCTTCTTTCCAGCGACATTGATTCAGGCATAACAAGAATCAGCCTATAACCTTTTACTGCTGCAACGATTGCCAGACCAATTCCTGTATTTCCCGATGTGGGTTCAATAATTACACTTCCCTGATTCAATATACCTTTATTCTCAGCATCTTCTATCATCGANNTCCGATAGTTTCGAGAATTGAGTTTACTTTCATGATATTAAGTTTTGTAATAAATATTTCAAATAATAAAGTTTATCGGTTCCTGAAAACCGTTCTGGTTTCTGACGACTATTTCACTTTTATGGTAGACTACTGAAAAAGGTGCGATACTTTCCGTCAACCATACATTGCCTCCGATAACACTGTTTCTTCCAACGACTGTTTCACCTCCAAGTATCGTACATCCGGAATATAACACGACATTATCCTCAATGGTAGGGTGACGCTTCTTCGAGGCTTTACTCTTGTCAACACTAAGAGCTCCAAGCGTAACGCCCTGGTAGAGTTTTACATTATTCCCGATTATTGTTGTTTCTCCGATTACGATTCCGGTGCCATGATCAATTGAAAATGGAGATCCGATTTCAGCATGAGGGTGAATATCAATACCCGTAACTTTATGAGAATACTCTGTTATCATCCTTGGGAGCAGAGGAACTCTTAAATTTGCCAGGGAATGTGCAATCCGGTAGCAGAATATTGCAAAGAACCCGGGATAAATAGCAATAACCTCAATAAGCTGTGTTGCTGCAGGATCAGACTCAAGGATAAAAGCAGCATCTTTAAGGAGTGTTTTTGTTATACTTTCAAGATTATCAAAAAACAGATTTGCCACTTTCTCTTTCTCGTCAGTAAGCCCAATTAATAATCCAAGCAGCAAAACCCGTGAATGATCGAGGCTGTTTTCAATTTCAGTGTCTGAATATGAATTAGTGGCAGGAAAAAGTAGTCTGAAGACAGACTTGATTGTTTTCTCAACATCTTTTTTATCAGGTATTGTGTAGTCAGCCATTTGATTGAATTATTAAATTGTTTTGTTTTCTTCCGTAAATGTACAACACTTAAGCTCAAAAAGTGTTGTCCCATTACCAACTTACTTCAATTTAATTTATTCTAAAATTATCTATAAGATATTAAGTGCCTGTTCTATATCATTCTTAATATCCTCGATGTTCTCAATTCCTACTGACAATCTCAATACTCCCGGAACTACGCCTGAACTTAGCTGTTCTGCCTCTGAAAGTTGCTGATGGGTTGTTGAAGCAGGATGAATAATAAGTGTTTTGGCATCTCCGACATTTGCCAGATGGCTGATTAATTTAAGACTGTTCACAAGTTTATCAGCAGCTTCTTTCCCGGCTCTCACCTTGAAAGCAAGTACTCCGCCAAAACCATGTTTAAGGTATTTCTTACCAAGCTCATGGTAAGGACTGTTAGACAAACCGGGATATTCGACATATTCTACTTTAGGATGTTTCGACAGCCATTGTGCCACTTCAAGGGCATTGTCAACATGTTTCTGAACTCTTAGTGATAGTGTTTCGAGACCGAGCAGGAATAGAAATGCATTGAACGGACTTAATGTTGGTCCATAATCGCGTAAACCTTCAACGCGTGCACGAATAATAAATGCGATATTTCCAAATGGTCCGGGAGCGCCAAAAACATCCCAGAACTTAAGACCGTGATATCCTTCTGATGGTTCAGTGAACTGCGGAAATTTTCCGTTTGCCCAGTTAAAATTGCCTGCATCTACAATTACACCGCCGATGCTTGTGCCATGCCCGCCTATCCATTTGGTGGCTGATTCAACGACAATGTTAGCTCCATGTTCAATAGGACGGAATAAATAACCTGCTGCACCGAATGTGTTATCGACGACCAGTGGAATATCATGTTTTTTTGCCACAGCGGCAATTGCATCAAAATCAGGAATATTGAATCGTGGATTTCCTATTGTTTCAAGATAGATGGCTTTTGTTTTTTCATCAATTAGTTTTTCGAAATCAGATGGTTTGTCTCCATCAACAAATTTTACCTTTATTCCGATACGCTTGAACTGTACCTTAAACTGGTTATATGTCCCGCCATATAAATATGAAGTCGATACAAGGTTGTCTCCAGCCTGTAAGATATTGGTGAGAGCAATGAATTGTGCAGCCTGACCCGATGAAGTTGCCAGGGCTGCCACTCCACCTTCAAGTGCAGCTATTCGTTTTTCAAAAACATCGGTAGTGGGATTCATTAATCTGGTATAAATATTCCCAAATTCTTTTAATCCAAACAGGTTGGCAGCATGTTCCGAATCGTTAAATACATAGGAACTCGTCTGATAGATAGGAACAGCTCGTGAATTTGTTGTTGGATCAACTACCTGCCCTGCGTGTAACTGCAGTGTGTCGAATTGTAAATTTTCCTGTGCCATAAGATAAAAATTGTTAAGGCACAAAGATTGATGATGAGAGCGTTGGAGACAATACCCTGTTTATGGCATTTTTGTGTACCCTAAATATGGTATAACATTCAAATGTAGTATTCAATAGTGTTTATCCAGCCTGCCTTAATAGAATACATTATCAGCTCTGATATGCTTGTAACTCCAAGCTTTCTGAATATGTTTTTACGGTGGGATATTACTGTATGAAAGCTTATAAATTTGCGTAAAGCTATTTCTTTTGTTGTTAATCCTTCCGAAATAAGCCTGACAATTTCAATTTCAGAAATTGTTAATTGACCTGTATCTTTAATAGAATTTTTCTTTTGATCAACCTCAAGCAATATATCGAGCAATTCACCAGAGTAGTATTTTTTCCCCTTGAGGGCAGAATCAATTGCATCAAACAATTCTTTCCTGTCAACAGTTTTTAAGATGATATCATTTATCCCGGCATAATTTAATTCTTGCAGTTCAGCCTTGCTTACATTATTGGTGATGACTAAAACTTTGAGACCGGGGAAACTGCTTTTTATCTCTTTAAGGTCATTTATGGAGGCTATATCAACGAGAGAATGATCAATTATAAGCAATGAAATGTTACCGGGTTTTAACGCTTTTAACAGTTCGCTCCTTTCAGCAATAATACTGATTACCTTAAAACGACCTTCATTCGCAAGAATAAATTTCAGGGATTCTGTAATTAAAAACTGACTGTCAGCAATCAATATATTTACAGATGTTTCTTTAGCATTCATATCTGAATTGTTCGGCATAAAAAAATAAGTGCGAAAATTTCAGTCAAGCGCATTTTTTAAATCCTCCAAAAGGTCATCAATGTTTTCAATGCCTACAGATAGACGTATAAGGTTATCGGTTACCCCAATTTTCAGACGTAGTTCGGATGGAAAATAATCGTGAGTCATAAGTGCAGAGTAATTTGCAAGAGATTCAATACCACCAAGACTATCAGCTAGCTGGAATATTTTCAGTTTCTTAAAAAAAGCATTACACTCATTAAGACCTCCTTTTAATTTGAAAGATACCACTCCACCGAAACCGGTCATCTGTTTCTTTGCTATCTCATATCCGGGATGTGTTTCCAGTCCTGGAAAAAATACGTCAAGTACGTTAGGTTGATTTTTTAGAAACCGGGCAACCTGAAAAGCATTTTTTTCATGCTGCTTCATTCTGATAGCCAGAGTTTTAACACCTCTGAGAGTAAGCCATGAATCAAATGGAGATGGCACTGCACCGATTGATTTTTGTACCAGTTGTATTTTTTTAAACAATTCTGAACTATTCAGAATAACAGCTCCTCCAATAATATCTGAATGCCCGTTAATATATTTTGTTGTACTGTGAACGACGATATCAGCTCCCAGAAGAAGCGGTTTCTGGAAATACGGCGACAAAAAAGTATTGTCCACGACAACTATTGCATTCGTTGTATGGCTGAGTTCAGATATAGATCCGATATCAAAAATCTTCAGTGTCGGATTTGTCGGAGTTTCTATCCATACCATTTTTGTGGATGGCAGAAAAGCCTTCTCAATAAGGTTGAGGTCAGTAAAATCAGTGAATGTAAATGTAATTTTGTATGGTTCAAATATCTCCTTTATCAACCGGTATGTTCCCCCGTACATATCTTCAGGCACAATAACATGATCGCCAGGCTGAAGCAGCGACAAAATTGCATGTTCTGCTGCAAGTCCTGAAGCGAAAGTTAATCCGTATTTGCCTTCTTCCAGTGAAGCCAGACAAGCATCGAGTGCTGTGCGAGTAGGATTCCCGACGCGGGAATACTCATATCCTTTGTTTTTATTAACTTCCTCCTGTGTAAATGTCGATGTCTGGTAGATAGGAACAATAGTTGCTCCTGTTGCCTGATCTGCTGACTGACCGACGCAGATTGCTTTCGTTTCGAATTTCATAAGTTTGACGATATATTTTGTGGCTAAAGTAAGAATTTTATGTCAATGCCACTCAATTCGATCCAAATATCATCATTTCAACCAATTAGGAGTCCTTCAATTCTTACTTTATAACTGCCGTCTCTTTGTTTTGTTACAGCATTTACCAGACCGCTATGACGCCACTGTAACATACATCTTCTTGGCAGGAACCAGTAACGACGGCCAAGTTTTATTTCTTCTTTTGATTCTTTTATTATTCCTTCGTATGCCTGTGATACATAATAGCCGATATCAATAAAACCTTCGCTGCGCGGTCTCAAAGGCCCGGTTACGAACCAGTTGATCACCCCATTGCGTGCATCAACTTCAGATACCACTCCGCAGTGTGTAATGGGGCAGCCGCACGACATCCCCATTGGCCGGCCGATCATCACATCTCCTTTTTTTACTCCAAGTTCCTTAACCAGAGTAGGATTATATGGCAAAATAGTTTCTTTAGGGCCTATCTCGCCCTCAAAAATGTCGAGAATAAAATCAAATTCACGTTTCAGGCTATCCTTCCAGCCGAGTTTGACACCCAGATTTTCACCGGCACAACTTAGACAGTTGGTATGATCAACAGATTTTTTTTCAACGTTTTTAACATGAATGCATCTTTTCAGTTCCGATTCATTGTTATCCACTGCATTTGAAAAATCAATGCATGTTTTATAACCGCAGGCTCCGCAGTCAAGCTTTGGAAGAAGATCCAGGGTAGCTGATGTCAATGTATTTATTTCGTTACTCATTACTTTGTTTTTATATTATTAGAATTTCGTTTTAATTAATATGATGACTTATATGAAAATATTGAAGTAAGTGAATTGATTGATTCCGTAAGTGCAACCTTAAACTTTTCCAGATCCTTTTCGGTAGAATATCTGCCAAAGCTTACCCTGATGCTACCCCGTGCCTCAAACTGGTTTAATCCGATTGCCTGCAGAACGTGTGAGGCATTATGGGTCTTGTCATTTGACGAGCAGGCAGAACCGGCAGATACAGCAATACCCTTTTCATCGAGCAGCAGGAGTAATCTCATTGTTTCCCCTTCCAGGCCATGAAAACTGAAGTTTAACAAACCTGGAAGTTTATCATCAATTGATCCATTAATATAAACATTGTCAAAATTGTCAAACAGGAAATCCGTAAGGTTCTTTCTGAGTCTCAGAAGTGTACTGCTCTCAATTTTCATTCCTTCTATGCATAATTCAGCTGCATTTACAAACCCGACTATCCCAGGAAGGTTTTCGGTTGTTGATCTTATTCCGGATTCCTGTCCGCCGCCATGCAATAACGGAATAATGTTTACACCTTTCCTTACATACAAGGCTCCAACGCCTTTAGGGCCATAAATCTTGTGAGAATTAATGGTGAGAAGATCCAGCCCTGCCTCGTTCACTTTTATTGGAATTTTTCCGAACGACTGACAGGCATCAGAATGAAAGGGAACATTATAGCTTTTGCAAATTTGTCCGATTTCTGCAATTGGCTCCAATGTACCTATTTCGTTGTTGGCATGCATTATCGAAACCAGGATGGTTTTGGAGTTAATATACTTTTTTAGCTCGTCTACATCAACAACACCTGTATTGTCAACCGGCAGATAAGTAATATAAAACCCCTGCGTCTCAAGCCATTTGCAGACATTTAACACACAATCGTGCTCGATGGCAGAAACTATTAGATGGTTGCCTTTTGAACGATTTGCAAACGCAATACCTTTTAAAGCCAGGTTATTTGCTTCTGTACCTCCTGAAGTAAAAACTATTTCATTTGGTTCAGCACCGATGAATGATGCGAGTTTTCTTCTTGACCTGTCGAGAATTTCCTTTGCATGAGTGCCAAACGAATGAAGGCTTGAAGCATTTCCATACTCTTCAGAGTGGTAGGGAAGCATTGAAAGCACAACACGTTCATCCACTTGTGTTGTTGCAGCGTTGTCGAGATAGATTTTTTGTTTCATATGTCAGATGTTTATTCACCTACATAAAAAAGTTCCTGTTCCATTGTACGCAATACTCCAAAATGATTCTTGGCTCCAATCTCTTTCTTCCCGACACAGATTGTACAGGTACCAACAGGAGGGTTACCTCTGAGGTACATAGGGAATTCAACATCACTGGTTTTAAGTATTTGTCTTACAATAGGATCAATACCGATTCCATACAGTGCATTTGTCTCAACAACTTGTATATCCTTTGCAGCTTCAAGAACTCTGTATCTGAACACTTCCCGTTCTGCTTGTGATATAAGATCAATCTTAGTGATGACGCTTATATTGGCCAATGTGAGCATTGGTCCTATTTTCCTGGGCAGATTCATTCCGCTTGTAGCCTCAAGAACAACAACTCCAAGGGAATTCTCAACATAAGGTGAACACCTCAGGCACAACCCGGCAGTTTCAACAAAAAGATAATCAGATCCGACTTTCCCGGCCCATTCCACAACTTCATCGAGGACGACCACATTGCAATGGTCGGGACAGAGTTCCCCGGAGTATATTTTTTTTGTGGGGATTCCGAACTCTTTATTGATAGTTTCATCCTCATCAGCATAAAGAACATCAATCTTAACGAACGATGGTTTGAGGTTTTTGGCGATCATTCTCTTAATGACCTGACGGATTACTGTTGTTTTGCCGCAAGTAGGCGGTCCTGCAAATATTACAAGTTTCATATTAAAATTATTTTATTGATGCTTCCAAATGTTTATTATTGATTATTTCGCCTGCCCTGATCAGGCCGCGGTAATAGAGGATCATATCATCCATTTTCCGTAGTTCCTGGGCTACGCCGCGTTCCTCTAAGTTTGAATAGACAATTTTCTGCATTGCACCGCTTTTCATTATAATTCTGCAATCAGAAAAAAGAGCAATAGTTGGATCGTGTGTTACGAAAACAAATAGCTTTGAGTATTTTTTCAAGAGCTCCAATGCTTTTGTTTTGTGAATACCTGCATTTTCTATTTCATCTAATAAAATGATGGGTGAATTACCAATAACAACCGCATCAGCAATCAGAAGAGACCTCGTCTGGCCACCTGACAATTCGGTCATGGCGGTTTCTTTTATAATTGCTTCCCCGGTTAGTTTATTTGCAAACTCAATTGTTTCCTCTACAACTTCGTTAATGTTTAAAGCACCTCTGACTTTAGCATGAATTGTGAGGAATTCACCTACCGGTAAATCACTCAGAAAATTTGTATGCTGTGAAATCAATGCAATAGGATGTTTGGAAGGGTCCAAAGTGAAATCATCTGGTAAAGGTTCGTCATTTATCAGAATTTGCCTGCCTGATGGTGTATTCCTGTTGGCGAAAAGTTCAATGTCGTTTATTAAAGTGGTTTTACCACAACCCGTAGGCCCTACGATGCTGACTATGTCGCCTAATTTCAGGTCAATCCGGTCAACTTCTTCCTTTGAACCGTCTTTGCCATAACCGCTGATAATTGTAATTTTTTTTAGATCCATAATTTAAATACATTAAGTCTACTGAATTAGTGTACAAAAGAAATAAGAAAAATCAACCTGTCATATAAGTATAAATGCATAAAAATGGATGGGTAAAAAAGATGAGCATAGTAGTCAAAAAATTTTGTCAATCGACAACTGATGTCTATTTTTGCAATAACAGAAACCGAGATTTATGCTATCTAAGAAAACAAGATATGCAATGCTGGCTCTCACTAACCTTGCATCGAAATATGGCGACGGGGCAATTCAGATCGGCGATATAGCCAAAATGGAAAACATCCCTCAACGTTTTCTTGAGTCTATATTGTTGGAACTGAAGAAAATGGGAATTTTGGGAAGCAAACTTGGAAAATCTGGCGGCTATTACCTTATCAAATCACCTTCTGAAGTCAGTTTACTGGATGTGATACGGCATTTTGAAGGTACCATAGCATTAATGTATTGTGTTTCTGAAAAGGCCTATCAGCCATGTGAATTCTGTAAGATTGAAGAAACCTGTAAAATACGGCATGTTTTCAAAAAGATAAGGGATAACACTTATGATATTCTGCAGGAAGCCACTCTGGCCTCACTCATTTAAACCCTTAGTTAATATTCCCGGGACCTTTAAATAAGTAACCTCTTCAAGCTAAATCAGAGCTTCAGGCTGTAAAGATCATTCATATAATGAACTTTTTGCAAGTAGTTTATAACAATTGAACTTTTTATTCCATGTCCGCAATAAAACACTTTAGGTCCGTTTTGCGGAATAAGATGAAGCTTCTGATTTATTTCATGAAATGGAATTGACAACGTTTTGAAATTAATAGGAGTTTTTTCATATTCTTCCCTGAGGTCAATTACCTTAAGTTCAGGATTGTTGAAGATCAGTTCTTTTAATTTCTGAGCTGTTATCTCCTGGACAAGTTCTTTTTCGGAGAGACATAATTCTTCATAAGTACCCAGTTCCTTTACAATTGAATTCACAGGATCGCGAACAAACGAAAATACCTGTGAAGTAAAGTTCAGAGAATCAAGAAAAAACATTTTCCCGGAAAGAATACCTTCCAGGCCAAGTATGATTTTGAGGACTTCGGTAGCTTGCATTGTACCTATTGTACCTGCTATTGATCCTATCGTACCTTCTTCTTCGCAAGATGGCGCATCCAGAGGGTGGGGGGCGTTGGGGTAAATACACCTGAGTGTAGGTCCATTCAGGTAATTAAGAACCATAACCTGTCCGGAGAATTTGTGGATTGCTCCGTAAACTATCGGCTTATTCTGAATTACAGCTGCATCATTTATTAAATACCTTGTCGCAAAATTATCTGTGCAGTCTACTACAATATCATATTCCCGTAAAATATTTAATGCAGTTTCCTTTGTAAACCTGATGAAGTGCGGGACAATTTTAATCTCAGGATTATTAAGCATAATCCTATCTCTGGCAGCAATTGGTTTGGGTTTGTCAATATCTTTTACTCCGTACAAAAGCTGTCTGTGAAGATTAGATTCATCCACCCAGTCATTATCGACAATTCCCAGGATTCCAACTCCTGCGGCTGCCAGATATTGCAGCGCGGGACAACCCAGTGCACCAGCACCTATAACAACTACCGAAGCTCCTTTGATTTTTTCCTGGCCTTCCTTTCCGACTTCAGAGAGTCGCATTTGCCTGTTATAACGGTTAAGTTCTGAAACCGTAAGAAATGTATTGCATCGCATAGGCTGTTTTTATAAACGACTACTTCGAACATTTTTTAAAAAATCCACCTTAACCGATTCAGCTAAAACCTCATTCATTGAGCCGGTTCTGTAGCCTTTAAGATCGATCGTTACAAAGGTAAACCCGGAGCTCTTACAAATTTCTGTCAGCTTGTCTTTTATTTTCCAGGCTTTATCCATTTCGGCCGGAATAAATTCAAACCTGGCAAGGTTTTCATGGCTCCTGATCCTGAATTGGGTAAAACCAAGTTTCCTGACCTCGAATTCTGCAGTAGCAAGGCGGTCGAGTTTCACTTTTGTGATCTTTTCGCCATAGGGAAAACGGGAAGCAAGACAAGCATATGACTGTTTTGAGGCTGTTGGCAGATTCAGTTCAGCTGAGAAGTGCCTTATATCGTTTTTTGTGAAACCTGAATCTGCAAGAGGGGAGATGACTCCTTTCTCCTGTTTTGCTTTCATTCCCGGACGGAAGTCTTTTAGATCGTCGGCATTACTACCATCGAAGATAACTTCATATCCTTCCTGTGACGCAATATATTTTATTTTGCCAAACAATTCACTCTTGCAATAATAACACCTGTCGGGAGGGTTGTCAGCATATCCCGGGATATCGATCTCCTCTGAAACAATTATCTTATGTTTTATTCCCAGCAAGACTGCCAGCGATTTCGCTTCGTCAAGTTCATAGAATGGATAAGTACTTGATGTAGCGGTAATCAATACCAGTTTATCTCTAAAAACGTCTTTTGCAATTCGGGCAAGAAAAGTGCTGTCTACTCCGCCAGAAAATGCAATTACAGCACTATTATACTCTTTAAGACGGGATATTAACAGCTGTAATTTATCGTCCATATTGTGTTTTCTGTTATTGTTTTTCAGGACAAAGATATCTATAAATCCTGTTCAGCTATCCATCCGGTTAGCTTATGTCAACTTCAAATTTCTTAAACGTAACGAGTTTGTTATAACTGATACCGAACTAAAGCTCATTGCCAGTGCAGCTATCATAGGGGATAGCAGTATCCCGAAAATAGGATATAAAACTCCTGCGGCCAGCGGTATTCCAAGGCTGTTGTAACCGAGGGCAAAAAATAGATTCTCTCTTATGTTCTTCATTACCTTCTGGCTTAATAACCTTGCTTTGGCAATGCCTTTAAGGTCTCCTTTCACAAGGGTTATTCCGGCACTTTCTATTGCTACATCGGTTCCGGTTCCCATAGCGATCCCTATATCTGCCTGTGCAAGTGCCGGAGCATCATTAATTCCGTCACCTGCCATGGCTACTTTTTTGCCTTCGGCCTGAAGCCGTTTTATTTCTTCAAGTTTGTCACCTGGAAGCATCTGGGCTTTGTATCCGTCAAGGTTCAATGTTTGGCTGACTGCCCTGGCAGTTTCTTCGTTATCTCCAGTAAACATTATTACCTTCAGTCCTTCTTTTTGCAAGTTATGAATAGCTTCTTTACTCGATTCTTTTATTTTATCTGAAATAACGACAAAGCCTATCGCCTTATTATCTTCAGACAAATAGGAGACTGTTTTTCCAAGTTTTTGTTCTGAACTGACCTGTGTTTTCAATTCATCAGAGACAACAGCATTAACTTGCTCCATCAGTTTTTCATTGCCCAATGCGACCATTTTACCACCAAGCTTACCTGTAACGCCTTTTCCGGATACAGCTTCAAAATCAGAAACAGAAAGGATCTCTATATTTTTGGTTGCACCATAACGCATAGTTGCCTGAGCCAGAGGATGTTCACTACTGCTGTTCAGAGAGATAATTTTCTGAAGTATCTCTTCTTCAGATATCTCTGGAGTGATGCTGATAACCTTTTCAACTGAAGGTTTTCCCTCCGTGACAGTTCCTGTTTTATCTATAATAACTATATCAATTGAGTTCATTTTTTCCAGCGATTCGGCATTTCTTATGAGTATTCCAGATTGGGCGCCTTTGCCTACTCCAACCATTACAGACATTGGTGTAGCCAGGCCAAGAGCGCATGGACAGGCTATGATAAGTACTGCTATAGCATTTACAAGTGCATAAATATATGCATGTTCACCTCCGGAAATTACCCAGACTATAAAAGTAATAACTGAAATGCCAACGACAACCGGAACAAAATAGCCGGAAATTTTGTCAGCCAGGTTCTGTATAGGAGCTTTTGACCGGCTTGCAGAATTGACCATTTCGATAATATGTGAAAGAAGTGTTTCGGAACCTACTTTTTCAGCAATCATCACAAAAGTTTTGTTTCCATTAATGGTACCGGAACTTACTTTATCGCCTGTCGTTTTATCAACTGGTATCGGTTCTCCTGAAATCATTGATTCATCAATAGTCGATTCTCCCTCCTGAATACTTCCGTCCACCGGTATTTTTTCGCCCGGTTTCACACGTAACACATCACCCTTCTGAATAGAATCTATTGCAACAATCTGTTCTTTACCATCAACGATTTTTGTTGCTTTATTTGGCGCCAGTTTTAACAATTCTTTAATTGCGCTGTTTGTCTTGCCATGAGCGCGGGCTTCAAGAAGCTGACCTAATAAGACAAGCGTAAGAATTACTGTGGTAGCTTCAAAATAGACATAAACTGTACCTGTATGTGATTTAAACTGATCGGGAAATATGCCGGGAAAAAGAAGTGCTGTAACACTGAAAAGCCAGGCCACTCCGGAACCTATTCCAATAAGTGTAAACATATTAAGATTCCATGTTTTAACGGAACGCCAAGCCCGTTCAAAAAACATCCATGCGGTATAGAATACAACTGGAATTGACAGTACAAGCTGTACCCAGTTCCAGTATTTCCAGGGCATAACTCTCATAAGCGGGTTATTGTGAATCATTTCTGACATCGCTATGAGAAATATGGGTGCAGTGAATATAATTGAGATCTTAAATTTCCGGAGCAGGTTCTTATAGGTTTTATCTTCCTCTTCAACATTAGCTTTCAGTGGTACCAGGTCCATTCCGCAGATGGGACATGAACCGGGTTCATCCTTAATGATCTCGGGATGCATCGGGCAGGTATACTGAATTTTTTTATTAAATGAAGGCTGTTCCAGGAGATCCATACCACATACAGGGCAGTCGCCAGGTTTATCATAGGTTTTATCTCCTTCGCAATGCATCGGACAATAGAATACTCCTGAACCTTTTCCGGCAGTTTTTGGTTTTAACTCTTGCTCTTTGAATTTATTCGCAAATGCAACATCTCCGGGTAGCGAAATACTATAATTTCCTCCTTCATTTTTCAATGCCTCCTGAAACTTTTCCAATGGAATAAGTGATTCCATCTCAATAACAGCTTCTGTTTTCAGCAGATCGACAGAAACGCTGGTTACCCCATCAACTTTTTTAAGAGCTTCTTCCACATGAGTACGACAATTATTACAGCTCATGCCATAAACATAATATGTATGTTTCATAATAAAAATTAAAATATTTCCTACAAAACTGTGTTTTTAACTTTTTTTGTAAATAGCCAATAGACTACAACTGATCTATAACGTATTGTAATTTTACTCTGATATCCGTAGCAATTTCACGTAGTTCATCATTCTCTATTGATAACATTGAAGCGGCTGGATCGACAGCCGAAACCACCACCTTTCCCGGCACCTTTTCCTGAACGATTACGTTGCATGGCAGCATGGTTCCGATTTTGTCTTCAATCAGAAGTGCTTTATATGCATATGGTGGATTGCATGCACCAAGAATCTTATAGTTATAAAAATCCACATCAAGCTTTGTCTTTAATGTAGCTTTTATATCAATCTCTGTAAGAATGCCAAAACCCTCTGTTTTTAGTGCTTCAGTAACTTTTTGAACTGCATTGTCGAAACTGCAGTTGATTGTTTTACTAAAATAGTATTCCATAAAATTGGTTTTTAGTTGTGCTTGTGAATAATTTCAACTACACAAATATGAAGCTTTTCGGTACCGAATAGTTATAAAATTTATCGATATAATTACATAATTAACACTCTTACTTTAATAATGTTGACAACTAATTCATTCTCGTTTTAGTACTATCTCGCGACATATCCATTCCTTTCAAGCTGGTTTTAGTTCCGGGTTTGGAATCACCAGGCATTACCATTCCTGGCATTGTATTGGTTTTTCCGCCCTCAGGATTCATCATGCTGGGTTTACCTTCAAGCTGGGCAGAAGCATCTACACTGAATGTACCATTGGTAACAATTTCTTCACCCTCCATTAAGCCGTCCTGTACCACGAAGCTATTGCTCAAAGCCGGTCCCAGGGTTATTTCCCGCATAACAAAACTGGGCTCTTTTGCATCAGCTAATTTTACGTAAACAACTGATCTGGTACCGGTCCACAAAACAGATGTCTGAGGAATTACCAGGCTGTTCCCCAAAGTTGCAAGATGCGCAGTTAATATGCCGGTAGCAAACATATCGGGTTTAAGTACATTTCGTTTATTCGGTATCTCTATCCGTACAGCGGCCACGCGAGTTTGCGGATTTATCACCGGATCAATAAAGGAGACAGTGCCGGTAAATTCTTTTCCGGGTTGCGACTGGATTGAGAAAGCGATCCTGTCTCCTTTTCTGATCCATGGCAAATCGCTTTCATAAGCATCGAACAATGCCCATACATTCGACAGATCGGCAATTTCATACAATGGTGCACCCTGAGATACATAATCACCAACGTTTACATTCTTGTTTAATACAATTCCAGAAACAGTGGCATATACATCAAATACTGTTTTTGCAGTACCACTGTTCTCTATATCTGCAATCTGATTGTCGGTAAACTTCCACTGACGCATTTTCCCCCTGGCTGCATCAAGCAGGGCCGGTTGCATCTCTTTCATTTTCAGAGCTTCCAGGAGTTCTTTCTGTGCAGTTACCAGATCTGGAGAATAGATTTGTGCTATAGCGTGGCCTTGTTGCACTTCCTCTCCGGTAAAATTCACAAAAAGCTTTTCAATTCGTCCCGGAATATGGGCTGGCTGGGTCTGTATAAGACGCTCATCAGCCTGTATTTTACCGTATAACTGAATCTTCTTTACAGGTTTTTGCCTTGTTACTATACTGGTTTGCACCTCTGCCAGCTTAATTCCCTCTTCGGTCATTACAACAGCAGCAGGGTTGATCGGAGCAGTATTGTGTATTAGGGGAATAAGATCCATTCCGCAAATCGGACATTTGCCCGGATGGTCCATCCTTATCTGGGGATGCATTGTGCAGGTCCAGATAGTCTTCTTGCTTTCATCTGCAGTTTGTTCCTGGCTGATCTTTTCAGTGTATGACCTGTGAAAAATTAATCGGCCCAGTAATAATCCCGCAAGTACCAGTAATATACCCCTGATATATTTATTCGAAATAAGTTTTCTGATTTTCATCATTTATCGTTTAAGTGTGTCATTTTTTCATAATTAGTTTCCCGTCAGATAGATCAGCTTTGCTATTGAAGTGTTTTTATCTACAACAGCTTCCACTTTTTTGAACTGGTAATCGAGTAATTGTTGCTCCATTCTTAGTACTTCTTCAAAGTCTGCTCCACTGACTGAAAAGGATGTAATCAGCAATTGCAGACTTTTATCTGCAAGTAATGCCTGGTCGTTGTACAATAGTATCCGTCGGTTGGCGTCGGATAATTTTTGCATTGTTTCCTGAAAATCAACCCGGAGGTTATTTGATTCGTTTTTTGCTGATTCTGAAGCAGCATTGCTCATCAGCTCTGCCTCAGTACGCATAGCTTTATATTTTTTCCTGTAAACAGGCAGTGTAAGCGATATCATTGGCATGATCATATCTTTCCCATTCATCATCGGATCAACACCCTCTCGCTTCTGAATCACCGAATAATTCACCCCAAGACCAACCATTGGGTATCCCATACCTTTGACCATTGCACGCCTTGCGGTATTTGCTTCTGATTCAGCAATATACATTTTTACCATTGGGTGGTTGACAAGACTGTCAGATCTTGTAAGGATATCTGATGGTATTAGCGCCTCTGTTAATGAATCACTGGTAAATACTAACGAGGCAGGTGCACGGTTAAGAAATCTGTTAAAACTTACTTTGTCTGTATTAATCTGGTCCTGTAAAAGAGCTATCCTGTTTTCAAGATCGTGTATTTCGATTTGTACCCGAAACAGGTTAACCATCTCATTTTTGCTGCTTCCTCCCATGGAACCGCCCATTTCTGAGCCGGAAGATGCCATTGTATTTTTAGCTGCATATGATAAGCCGGAACCAGATCCCTCACTTTGATTATTCATATTGCTGCCGTTCATTCGCGACGACCTCTTTGATGAACTATTTGAAGCGGCTGAGATCGTACTGCTGCCCCCAGATGATATACCGTCTCCACTTGTACTGAATCTTATTAGAACAATTTGTTCAAGTGAATGTAATATGTCAAGGTTTTTTTTTGCAATGCTGATTTCCTTTTGCGTACGGAAAATAGTATAGTAAGAAGATTTGACATTAAAATACAATTCGTCTCGGGTATTTCTGAAATTTTCAAATTTTGCGACCGCCATTTTTGAAGCTTCATCTTTTGCGGCTTTCAATACTCCGAACCAGGGAAACATCTGCATCAACCGGATATCGGCCAACTGGTTTCCACCAAGAAGTTGCATAGGTTTTATAAAATAGCCGAATTGCATCTCAGGATCAGGTATCGATGCTGCCTGAGGAACCCTTTCTAAAGCTGCAGAATATTCCAGGTATTTTGCTTTTACCCCGGGATTATTCAGGGCTGCCGTTTCTAGATAAAACGAAAGGCTATCCTGTCCGTTTAAAGAGACCTGATTAATTATTAAGACTGATATCAAGATGAAAAATATACTAAATTTTTTCATAATTTTGAGCATATGACTATCCTGGATAATTGATAACTGCTGATACAGCTTAAGCCTTTCATAACCCATCCCCCGGCCCCTTCCCTTAAACAATAAGGGAAGCGGAGGCGATAATACATTATTTTATAAATAGTTATCATTCGCTTAAGCTTTAATGGGCGATTGGTGTTTTTTTACTTCACCTTCTCTCCAGATACTTTGAAATACCGGTACCACAAACATTGTCATGATCTGGATAATCATCCCGCCGAATGTGGGGATAGCCATTGGGACCATAATATCGGCGCCTTTCCCGGTTGAAGTCAGCACAGGTAACAACGCGATGATAGCAACTGCTGCAGTCATCATTGCAGGTCTTACCCTCTTCTTCCCGGCCATCACCACTGCTTCACGAACATCGTGAACATTAGTCGGTTTAAGTTCTTCAAAAACCTGGTGAATATATGTTCCCATTATTACACCATCATTAGTGGAGATTCCAAACAAGGCGATAAACCCGACCCATACCGCGACGCTTAAATTTATTGTATGCATCTGGAACAGATCACGCATATTTATACCGGCAAGTGAAAAATTCATAAACCAGGGCTGGCCATAAAGCCAGATCATAATAAAGCCCCCAGCAAATGCTACAAAAACTCCCGAGAAATGTATCGATGAGGCCGTGAACGTTTTGAACTGGAAGAAGAGAAGCATGAAGACAAGTACAAGGCTTATTGGCATAACGATTGACAATCGTTTGGTAGCCCTGATCTCTTGCTCGTAGTTTCCGGCAAACTTATATGATACCCCGGTTGGTAATTTAAACTCTCCCGATTCAATTTTAGATTTTATAAATGCATCGGTTTTTTCTACCACATCCCCCTCTGCTACACCCTCTTGTTTATCGAAAATTACATATCCCGTGAGGAATGTATTCTCACTGCGGATCATTTGTGGTCCCATGGTATATTGAAGGTCAGCCAGTTCCCCCAATGGCACCTGTACCCCTGTCATGGCAGGAACAAGTATTTTCTTCATATCTTCCGGAGTAGTTCTCAACTCGCGCGGATATCTTACCCTTACGGGAAACCGTTCGCGACCTTCAACAGTAGTTGTCAGCACGATACCACCAACGGCACTCTGCAAAACATCCTGAACTTCATTTATAGTGAGTCCATACCTGGCGATAGCATCACGGTTAAGTTTAATTTCAATATAGGGAGCGCCAACTGCACGGTCATAAAAAACCGAAGATGGTATCACTGAAGGAACTTCTTTCAGGATTTTTTCAAATTCGAGACCTGCGCTCTCAATGCTTTCCAGATCAGGTCCGTAAACCTTCAAACCCATTGGGGCACGCATCCCAGTGGAGAGCATAACCAGCCGTGTTTGAATAGGTTGAAGTTTTGGAGCCGATGTAAGTCCGGGTAAATTGGTCACTTTAACAATTTCGTTCCAGATATCATCAGGTTTCCTGATTCCGGGCCTCCATTGGCGGAAGTAATCACCATTATCATCGGGGATGAGCAGCTTTGTATCCAGGTTTTTTATGTTATCTTTTTTCGGATTAAAAACTGTGCTGTTGGACAATAAGAAACTACCTTCTTTATTGGTCTTAAAGCGTATGCGACGGCCATTTACATCAAGTATATATTCAGATTTGTAATTAATTGTATTTTCAAACATCTGTACCGGTGCAGGATCGAGAGCTGAATTGACCCTTCCCCATTTACCCACTGCCACTTCCACTTCAGGAATTGATTCTAAACGCTTATCAAGCATTTTAATATAGTCGAGATTCTGTTCCACTCCTGCATGAGGCATGCTTGTAGGCATTAACAGAAAAGATCCCTCATCGAGTGCAGGCATAAATTCTTTTCCGATTCCGGGAAAGGTTTTTGAAGCAGATTTCCAGAGAGAACTTTGCCGGATATTAAGCCCTGTTATATCGAATCCTCGTTCTACGGCCCCGAATACTTTATTATAACCGAGCCAGATGGTTATACCCAGCAAAAACGTAGCTAAAGGGAGCATAAGAAATTTCCACTTATTCCTCAAACACCAGCGTAATACGGGTTCATAATAATGAACCATCAGCATCAGCAGGGTAATCACGAAGCCTACTATACCAACAACAAAAAGGAAGTTGACCAGATATGAATTATGAGCACCAAGGGGCAACCACTCAAATGCCAGGTAATAAACTGCAACCAGCACTGTGATTCCGATATTGATAAGATTCGGAAGCTTTTTACGATGTTCAGGCCATTTATACTCCATCAGATTGTTTATTCCGATGAGCACGAGAGCCAGTGTCGGCCATGTGCCCCATATTATTGTAAAAAATAAACCTGCAATAATGAGTGCAATATTCCATATCATCCTTACCCGGCGTTTATCGAAGCGGATTGAAAAAATTATGTCTGCCAACATAGGAAGGACAATAATCCCAAGAAGGAAGGAAGAAAGGAGGGCGAATGTTTTGGTAAATGCAAGAGGCCGGAATAGCTTGCCTTCTGCAGCCTGCATAGCAAAAACCGGCAAAAAGCTTACTACGGTGGTCGATAAGGCTGTTATCACCGCCGACGATACCTCTATAGTTGCTTTATAAATTACAGTACGCAGGGTGGTCCCTTTTACCCCATGGTTTTCGGGCATTTCAAGGTGTCTGAAAATATTCTCTGTAAAAATGATCCCCACATCCACCATTACCCCAATGGCAATTGCAATTCCTGACAAGGCTACTATATTGGCTTCCACACCCGTCAGCTTCATTATAATGAATGTCATCAGCACTGCTACCGGCAACAATCCGGAAATAATTACGGAGGCCCTCAGGTTAAACATCAATACAATTATTACGATAATACTGATTAGTACTTCGTGGGTTAGTGCCGATTCAAGAGTGCCAATAGTTTCCCTGATAAGTCCTGTGCGATCATAAAAAGGGACTATAGTTACTTTGGAGACTGTTCCGTCAGCCAATGTTTTACCTGGCAACCCTGGTGCAAGTTCCTTTATTTTATCTTTTACATTATTAATAACTTCCAGGGGATTTGAACCGTAGCGCGCTACGATCACAGCACCTGCAGCTTCAGCTCCGCTTTTATCAAGCCCACCCCTACGCGTGGCAGGGCCGAAGCTAACCTTAGATACATCACTGATCCTTATAGGAACATTGTTTCTGACAGATACAACGGCGTTGCGCAGGTCATCAAGATTTTTTATATAACCCAAACCCCGCACGACATATTCAACTTTATTTAATTCTACCGTTTCGGCACCTATATCCAGATTGCTGTTTTTTACAGCTTTCATTATATCCATAACAGATACCCCATGTGACTTCATTGCATCCGGATCAATATCTACCTGGTATTCTTTTACAAAACCCCCAATGGATGCTACTTCGGAAACACCTTCTGCAGATGCAAGGGAGTATTTCACATAATAGTCCTGAATTGTCCTTAATTCCTCCGGATCCCAGCCTCCTGCGGGTTTCCCGGTCTTGGGATCGCGGCCTTCGAGAGTATACCAGAATATCTGACCGAGGGCCGTCGCGTCAGGTCCGAGACTGGGTTGCACTCCCTGTGGCAAAGTTCCCGACGGAAGTGAGTTCAGCTTCTCAAGTATGCGGGAACGGCTCCAGTAGAATTCAACATTATCTTTAAAGATTATGTAGATAAATGACATCCCAAACATCGAAGTGCTCCGGATTGTCTTCACTCCGGGAATACCTTCCAGGGCAGAAGACAAAGGGTATGTTATCTGGTCCTCAATATCACGAGGGGACCTACCCATCCATTCAGTGGCGATAATTTGCTGGTTATCACCGATATCCGGAATAGCATCAACAGGAACAGGATCGCGTGGTAACAGTCCCGACTTCAGGTTGAAAGGCATTGTCACCAGTCCCGCTGCCACAAATGCTATAAGAAAGATAAAAGTGATAAGCCTGTTATCGAGGAAGTATTTTACAAGTCGATTGAACATAATTAATATCTTTTTGCCCCCCTCCCCCCTATAGAGGGGCCAATTTTCCTATGTGATCAAATTTAATTGTTTTAGAGAATTAGACCCCCTTTAGGGGGAAGTCCTGTCCACCTACAGTTGGACAGGACAGGGGGCGTAACATGTGAAATAAGTGGTTTTATTTTGCCCGATCATAATGGCAGCAGTCCGGAAGCTTATTGTAAGCTTCATCAGTTGCTTTGAACTTTTCTGTATCGTGTCCTACTTTAGCAAGCTTTTTGCTGAGTGATTCAATATTCGTTTTTGCCGGATCAAATGTAACTGCAAGCATCTGAGTCTTTTCATCCCATTTAGCGCTTGTTACCCCTTCTGCTTTGACCGTTTTTTCTATTCGAGTCTTACACATATCACATTTACCCCAGACTTTAAAGGTCTCTGTCTTCTGCAGAGCACTGCTTTTCGTTGTTGTTTGCGCTGAAGTGGTTACTCCAAATGCAGATAATAATATAATTGCCAGAAATAATTTTACTGTTTCCATTTTTTTAAAATTTAAATAGTTAATAATGGTGAAATAGTTATAAAAGTTGTAATAGTTGTAGAATTTGTAATTAGTGTAATATACAAACGATTACAAATGAGTACAAACCCATTTAGCAAAATCTATAGATGGAATTGATCAGATGCGATAGACACAAATGTCGGAGAGGTCCACAGTGCTGGATGCTAAAGTACCTGGTGGACTAATATTTGTGCAAATTGATTTTATTGGAGAAAATGAATTTAGAGGCAGGTTTGCAGGTATATTGAAAACCTGGAATAATTGTAGATGTGATTCCGGAACAGATGAAAATGAAGGGAAGAAAATACTGTTTATACCATAGGTAGCTAAAACATTGTCACAACAATGTTTTGTTAAAATTAAACCAGCCAATGGTAGATCACTTTTGTCATCTTGCATTCCGCAGGATGCCAGTTTGCCTGAAAGCGAGATCTTTGAAGCAGCTATCTTTCCACCGCAATAATGTGTTGCAACTGACAAATGCAAAATTGCGGTTAACAACAATAATGTGAGAGAAATGGAAATAACCTTCTTCATATTTAATAAAACAGATTGCTTAACAATTTGTTTTACAAAGTAAAGCATTTTTTTCAGACGAAAATACATGCTTTTACAAATCAGTTTAACACAGAACTATGTTAAAGTATGTCAATGAATGTTAATATAATCACTTAATTCTTTATGCCACTCATCCAGATCTAAAGATTTAATTGCAGTTTCTTCATTCATCAGCAGGTCCGCCATGTATTGAGGTTTCCTATGACCGTTGCTAACAGCTAGAATACAGGAAACACAGTGTACCACTATATCATCAACAGGCATTTCCAGCGCTTTTTCTATCATTAATTCCTTTACTTTTCCGGTAGGCATAGATCCGTAGTATACATCACCGCAACAAGTACTTTCTCTTCTTGTATTTTTTGGTTCCACAAGCCTGATATTCATCTTTATCAACAGGTCTCTAATGGCATTTTGTACTCTGTCCTCTTCGCGGGTCGGACAAGCATCGATTATTGTCATACTCTTTTCATTATAATCAGGATATTTAATGAAGCTGTTTTCGTTCATTATTTCCCATAATGAAATTGTAGAAACGCTTTTGAATTCTTTTCCGTAGCGCTTATCACAACCCGGGCAGACATTTATAACTTTTGAATTTTCAGGAAGATCTGGTTTATGCTGACAACAGGTAAGCAACATATCCATTTCCCCTAAATTTTCATTGAGCAGTAGATGAATTTTTTTTGCCAGATCGGGCTTATAAATCATTAAAGCGCATCCGGGTGCAAAAAACAATGTTTCTTTTTTTCCTGTTATACCGGTAGTCATAAATTTTGACGCTAGCTTAAGTATTCGGCGTCAAATCTATTCTTTTTTAAATTATAAAGAAATGATATAAATTATGTTTTACACTCAAAAAATCCATTAACCTCAAAGTACATAAAGAAAGCGCAAAGAACGCAAAGATTTAATCTGCGGAAATCAGCGGGATCAACGGATTTTTTTTGCCTCTCCCTAAATCCCTCCCCCAGGAGGGAGGGACTAAAACGGTTTACGAATTAAGGTTTTTAGCCCTTCTCTTATATGAGAAACGGCAAAGTGGATGATGCAGCCCAAGGATACACAGAGGGCCACATCGAAAATTTATTAAATGATCATGCCAGCTGCGACAGTTTCGTTTGTGCCTTCATCAATAAAGATCATGCTTCCGGTAATATTATTCTTCTTGTAGCTGTCAAAAAAGATAGGTTTTGAAGTTCTGATATTAATATCAGCAATATCGTTCATGTTAATGGTGGTATTTTCAAAATCATGTTCAAGATTATTGATATTCATCCTGTAATTTACTGATTTTATTATACAGCCTGCTTCATTGCAGTTTATCCTGATTAGATACCTACCACCAAGCCTCATCGGACGTTCATTGAACCAGCAAATCATCAGGTTGATATCCTGACTTATTTCCGGTACGTGGTCGTTTGATACAAGCATATCGCCTCTGCTGATATCAATCTGGTCCTCAAGAGATATTGCAACTGAATCTCCTGCATTAGTTTCCGAGAGTATATTACCCAAAACATCTATGCTTTTGATTTTTGTCTTGGTCAGTGATGGCAAAACCGTCACCTCATCGCCAGGTCTGAAAACTCCGCCAGCAACCCGTCCGGCATAACCTCTGTAATCGTGAAACTCCGAGGTTTGCGGGCGGATTATGGTTTGCACTGGGAAACGTTTATTTTCGGGATTTTTATTTTTTGTGATCTCTATTGTCTCGATCAGATTAAGGAAAGTCTTACCCGGGTACCAGTTCATTTTATCAGACCGGTCTACCACGTTGTCTCCATATTTTGCACTAATGGGAATATAATACGCGTCGAAAATATTAAGTTTAACAACGAGCGAGGCAAGCTCGTTCTTAATATCAGTGAATACCGATTCTGACCAGCTGACCATATCCATTTTATTAATACAGAATACTATATGACGAATATTGAGCAATGATGCTATATATGAATGCCTGATTGTTTGCTCCAGAACTCCTTTCCTGGCGTCAATAAGTATTACTGCAAGATCGGCAGTACTTGCACCCGTTACCATATTCCTAGTATACTGGATATGTCCTGGTGTATCGGCAATGACAAATTTTCTCGCAGGGGTTGCAAAATATCTGTAAGCAACATCAATTGTTATTCCCTGTTCCCGTTCTGCCCTTAATCCATCGGTCAGCAGGGAAAGATCGAGTTCCTCCCTTCCAAGTCTTTTTCCTGATTGGACGATGTGTTCCATTTGGTCCTCAAATATGGATTTGCTGTCATAAAGCAGTCTGCCTATAAGAGTACTTTTACCATCATCCACACTTCCTGCAGTTGTAAATCTCAGCAAACTCTTGTTTTTACTATTCCCGTTTATTTTCATTTACTTTTTGATATTTATTCCATTAAGCCACATCTATCCCTCACGCCTCACACCTCACACCTCACACCTGTTCAGAAGTATCCTTCTTTCTTCCTGTCTTCCATTGCAGCTTCTGATCGTTTATCATCATATCTGCCACCTCTTTCAGTAACTCTTATAGCTGCTATCTCGGAAATTATTTCTTCCAGAGTATCTGCTTTTGACAGAGTAACACCCGTGCATGTTATATCGCCAATAGTACGGCAACGAACGTCAGTCTCAAATACTTTTTCGTTCGGTTTTAACTGCATGAAAGGCGCCCAGGCCAGGTACACGCCATTCCGGCTGAAAATCTTTCGTTTGTGAGTATAATACAACATCGGAAGCTTAATGTTTTCATTCAGGATATATTGCCAGACATCCAATTCTGTCCAGTTACTTATCGGGAATACCCTGAAATGCTCTCCCTGATGTTTACGGCCGTTAAAGATATTCCATAACTCAGGACGCTGGTTCTTAGGGTCCCACTGGCCAAATTCATTTCTATGTGAGAAGAACCTCTCTTTAGCGCGGGCTTTCTCCTCGTCACGGCGACCGCCGCCTATTGCCACATCGATTTTCAGTTCTTCAATTGCATCAAGCAGGGTAACCGACTGGGCCTTATTACGGCTGGCATTAATTCCCTGCTCTTCAGTAACTCTTCCATCGTCTATTGAATCCTGTACATACCTGACAATAAGTTCAGCTCCGAATTCTTTTGCAAGATCATCGCGGAACTTTAATGTCTCCTCAAAATTATGACCCGTATCGATATGCATCAGGCTGAATGGAATCCTGGCGGGCCAGAACGCCTTTCTTGCAAGATGAACAAGAACGATTGAATCCTTTCCTCCTGAGAACAATAGCACTTTATTTTCAAACTGTGCAGCAACCTCACGCATCACATATATTGCCTCATCTTCAAGTTCTTTAAGATGTTCATCGTTTATATTTAGTGTATTCTTCATTGAAATAATTTTCTTATTAATGATTTGGGGCATGAGGTACGCGGTGCGCGGTTGTTTGCCTTTACGCCTTTGAATGTAACCCACACTCTTTTGATCCGTCATTCTCCCACCACCATCTGCCGGCACGGAAATCTTCACCGGGCTTTACAGCCTTGGTGCATGGGTCACATCCGATGCTTACATATCCTTTATCGTGCAATGTATTATAAGGGATATTATTTTCCTTTACAAAGTTACTCACATCATCAAATGACCAATTGAAGAGAGGATAGAATTTAAAAAGCTTCTTGTCTGCATCATATTCAAGCCAATCGAGCTTGTTGCGATCATCAGACTGATCTGCTCTTATACCCGATATCCAGCACTCCATTCCTTTCAGAGCCCTGTTAAGAGGTACAACTTTTCTTATTCTGCAACACTCTTTCCTGTTCTCCACCGATTTGTAAAAACTGAAGGGTCCTTTTTCTGTGACCATTTTTTCAACAGCATCATATTCAGGAAAATGTACATATATTTTCTTATTGTATCTGATTATGGTTTTTGAAAAGACATCATATGTCTGGGGGAACAATCTTCCAGTATCCAGTGTGCTGACTTTAATATCTATGTTATTGGAGAAGATTTTATGTGTAATGACCTGATCTTCAATTCCCAGACTTGTTGTAAAGATAACCTTATCCGGGAACAGCGATTGCAGCTTCGCTAACTGATCCTCTATTGAAAGCCCCTCGAGTATTCTTTTTAAATCCTGCTGTTTCATATTAATTTTAATGTTTGCTCTTTTTATTATGATTACCTAAATTTATCAGCTGAAACTTCCTGAAAGATAATCCTTTGTCAGTTGTTTTTTGGGGTTATTAAAGAACTCATCGGTGGACCCTGATTCAATTATTTTGCCCATATACATGAATATAATATGATCGGCAATTCGTTTAGCCTGTCTGAGGGTATGGGTCACAAGGATAATCGTATATTTTTCTTTCAGTTTTACAAATAGCTCTTCAATTTTTTTTGTTGAAAGAGGATCCAATGCAGAAGTAGCCTCATCTCCAAGTATGTATTCAGGTTCTATTGCTAACCCTCGTGCCAGACACAGCCTCTGTTGCTGTCCGATTGATAACCGCGTGGCAGATGTGCGTACCCGGTCTCTGACCTCATCCCACAAGCCGACATATTGCAGGTATTGGATCACTGTCTGATTGATAGCTTTCCTTTTTTTAATCCCGTGTATCCGGGGTCCGTATGCGACATTTTCATAAATCGACATTGGCAGCGGACAGGGCCGTTGTGCAAGTAACCCCATTTTCTTCCGGGTATCAATCACATTCACATGCTGGCCATAGATATTTTCATCATCGACAAAAACTTTGCCACTGATCTTTACCTCAGGAGATTCGTCGTGCATCCGGTTCAGTGTTTTCAGAAAGGTCGATTTTCCGCATCCTGATGGGCCTATAATACAAGTGATGCTTTTTTCGGGAATAGTAAGGTTAATATCATTGAGGATATGCTGATCCTCAATGTAGACGTCAAGGTTTTCAATCCTGATTGACTGATTCGTGATTAGTTTTTTTAATGGTATTGCATTATTCATTTCAATAAATGAATTATGGTTGCTCTTTTGCAGAATTTGATTTGCTGTGATCATATCTTGTGTTTTGAAAATTTTGAACTGAAATATCGTGCAGAAAAACTGAGTATAAGAATAATTACGGTAAGGATTATTGCTGAAGCGTAAGCACGGTTCTGAACTTCTTCAACAGGACTTCCCAGTTGAAAGAAAATCGAAAGCGGCAATGTTGCAGCAGGCTGATTGAGCGAAGCCGGTATATTATCAGTATATCCTGCAGTGAACAGAACGGTTGCTGCATCACCTATTCCTCTGCCGATGGCAAGCAGGATAGCTGTAATCAATCCAGGCATAAGTTGCCTCAGTATTACCTTAACCATCTCATATTTTGTTGCTCCGAGCGATAATAATGCATCCGGCAGATCGCGCGACAACAATCTTGTTATTTCATCAAACGATCGCATCATAATAGGCATTATAAGCATAGCTACTGTCAGAATTCCTCCTAATAACGATGCTCTTATTCCCAGATAGATCATGAGAGCAAATCCGAAAGCTCCATAAACTATTGATGGAATTCCGAACAGAATATCAAGTGAAAATCTGATTAAAGAGGCGAATACTGACTTTGGGGGAAGATAAAAATTGACATACATCACAAGCGGAACGCTAATGAGTATGCTTATGATGAGCGATCCAATTATTATGTAGAAAGATCCGACAATTGCATTTAGCACTCCCCCTTCCTTTCCGAGGTAAAATCCTCCTCCCGGAAGTTTTGTAATCATGTCGAGATTCAAAGCAGGCAGACCTCTGTAAAAAACAGTGGCAATTATGTACGCTAGAACGCCAAGTATGATCATTGCTGCACAAATCATAATTACCTTAAATATTTTTTCTTCCAGAATTTTCATACTTA
>PMIJ01000147.1 GCA_003157015.1 Bacteroidales bacterium | reverse complement strand
TGGTCAATTTGACCGTTTTTTCCATAAAGTCCTCTTTACACTCAAAAAGTGTAAAGATTACTGAAGACCCCATTATAAACAATAATACAAAAAAAAAGATACCTCATCAAGGTATCTTTCTTACAATTTTGATCTTTATTTGTTCCGAATCCTTGTAATCATTTGATTATCAGGGATGATTGTGGTGCCACCAGGAATCGAACCGGGGACACATGGATTTTCAGTCCATTGCTCTACCGACTGAGCTATGGCACCTCCTTTTCGGACTGCAAATATATATTTCAAATTTGAGTAAGCAAAACTTTATTCTGAAAAAAACCATCTTAAATTCTATGTATATGACTTTTTTTTAACCCACCCATTCTAAATATCTAGAAGATAATGCTTTATGTAATTAATTATGAAATTCTTTCAGAATCCTTTCAACTATTTCCGGATACTTCTTCAGATTCTCAATATATTTTCGACTCTTCATATTTTTTATTTTTAATTCAATATAAATAGCTTGTGTTATTGTCTCACAAGGAATTAATAAAAATAATTCCCAATCAGAAGTTATTTGAGTATACGACTTCCCACCAAAATGACCAGTATTATGAAGTTTAAGTCTTTCATCAACATCACCTGTATAGCCAACATAATATCGATTGATCGATTTACTAAATAATATGTAGCAGAAGAACTTCATGATTCTAAGCTACTACACTTTTTAATTACCTTGTTATGATTGTTACTGAAAACCTACAGATTCTCACCCATTGCTCTACCTCCCGATAGCTATCGGGATGAGCTATGGCACCTCCTTTTCGGNNAAATCCGAGTAACCAAATACTTTAACAAAAAAAAATCTATTTGGAATCATTTTAATGATGTGGTACCTTTGCTTCTCATTTATAAAATAAGATGGATCTTCTTCTTCACACGCTCGAAAATGGTATCAGGCTCGTTCATTATCGTATACCCGGCTTAGTTGGTCATTGCGGACTAATAATAAATACCGGATCGCGCGATGAATCGGTGACCGAACATGGAATTGCCCATTTCATTGAACATATGCTGTTTAAGGGAACAAAAAAAAGAAAGGCATATCATGTTCTTAGCCGGCTTGAAGATGTTGGCGGAGAGCTCAACGCATATACAACAAAGGAGGAAACTGCAATACATGCTTCATTCCTTAAAGAGGATTATGAGAGAGCCATCGAATTAATAAGTGATGTAACTTTCAATTCAATCTTCCCCGAAAAAGAAATTGAAAAAGAAAAAGATGTCGTCATCGAAGAAATAAACTCATATCTCGATAATCCCTCTGAACTGATCTTTGACGATTTTGAAGAGCTGATTTTCACAAACCAGCCTATCGGACGTAATATCCTCGGAACTCCCGAATCAGTAAAATCATTTTCAAAAAAGAAGATAAACGACTTTATTTCACATAATTACAGTACAATACAGATGGTTTTCTGTTCTGTAGGAAATATTTCTGATGAAAAAATTCTGAAGTTGTTCAGGACAAGTTTTGAAAATATTATTACGGAAAGAAGTGTCGGAAGAAAAGATAAACACTGGTTATATAAACCTGTATCCCGTACAAAAAAGATGGATACTTACCAGAATCACTGTATAATTGGAAATCTTGCATATAACCTTAAAGATAAACGCAGGATGGGGATGTTCCTTCTTAACAATATTCTTGGAGGTCAAGGTTTGAATTCCAGACTGAACTTATCATTGCGCGAAAAACACGGCTTTGCCTATAATGTGGAATCCAGTTATAACCCCTACTGCGACACAGGTATCTTCTCAATATATTTCGGCACTGATGCCCAGTACCTTGACAAGAGTATCTCGATTGCTATGATGGAGTTGAAGAAACTTCGGACAACAAAACTCGGAACTATTCAGCTTAGCAAAGCTAAAAACCAGATAAAAGGTTATCTGGCCAGAGGATATGAAAACCATGAAAGTCTTATGTTAAGCCTTGGAAAAAGTCTGCTTATATTCAACAAGATAGATAGTATTGAAGAGCTTTGTAATAAAATTGATGCGGTTTCAGCTTCAGAATTGCTTGAGACTTCAAATGAAATTTTTGAACCTTCGGAAATGTCGACATTAATATATAAATAATGCAGTAATTGATGCATCCCCATAGGTAGCTAGAAAATCAATTTATTTACCCCATCCCCAGGAGGAGTAAATTGATTTTTTTCGCTCCCCTTGGGGCCAGGGTAAAACGAAGAAAATCAAAACAGTTGTAATTGCATCAACAAGTAATTTTAATAATGAACAACAAGCTGGATAAATATATTGAAGAGCATTCAACACCTGAAGATCCTGTTCTGGAAGATCTTTACAGGCAGACACATCTCAGGTTTGTAAATCCGAATATGGTTTCCGGTCATCTTCAGGGAAAATTTCTTGAGCTGATTTCTCTGATGATCAAACCCGATAATATCCTGGAGATCGGAACCTTCACAGGGTATTCAGCGATATGCCTTTCAAAAGGGCTTAAACCGGACGGCAAACTTATTACAATTGAAATTAACGATGAATTGAACTCATTCGCTCATTCATTTTTCTGCCGGGCAGGAGCGGATGAGAAAATAATCCAGCTAACAGGGAGGGCCCAGGACATTATTCCAAAGCTCGATCTTATGTTTGACCTCGTTTTCATTGATGGGGATAAAAGAGAATATAACGAATACTATAATGCTGTTATAGGCAAGGTGAAACCAGGTGGATTCATTTTAGTTGATAATGTGCTGTGGGATGGGAAAGTCCTTGATAAAAATACCTCCGATCAGCAGACAATGGGCATCATCAACTTTAATAATATGATACAAAATGAAAAAAATATCGACTATGAAATTCTTCCGCTTCGCGACGGATTGATGTTGATTCATAAAAAGATATAATAAGTGGTACAGTTTTTGCGTTAACGAAATAAACACATTATGAAAAGAATATTTTTTATTACTACCCTCCTGACTGCTGTTATTTCGCTTGCAGGACAAACAAACAAAACTGATAAACTTCAGGCGCTGGAACAGAACCAGCCTGCCGATCAGAATATTCAATCAACTGCCACTTTAAAGTCAGCAAGCCGGCTATTTGCGACCAAAGATGACCTGACATCTGTGATTTTTGTTATTCCGGCTGACTCTGTTGTTACTGTTCTTGACTCTGACAGTTCCTATTTCCATGTTGTTTATGCAGGAAGCGAGGGCTTCATTTTCAAACGTGATGCAATTATAATTGAAACACCTGTTCACAGCCAAACGGTTGTTCAGTCACAACCCTCCGTCCAAAACTCAGAGCCAGTACAGGAACAGCAACAAAGCAGGTTTTCTTTTCTCGAGAATAAATATGGTTCGAATATGGCACCCAAACTGTTTTCAGGTAAAATATGGAAAGGGATGACAGCCGAAATGGTCAAGGATAGTTGGGGTACGGCTGATAAGATCAACAGGATGATAAGCGGCAATATAGTTAAAGAAGAATGGATATACAGGGACACCTGGCTTTATTTTGAGAATAGTACGCTGCTTGAGTGGGGTGCGGTTAAAAAACAATAGAAACACAAAACATTTAAAAATAAGAAAAAGGTGCCGCAATGGGCACCTTTTTCTTATTTTGAGCGGGAGACGGGACTCGAACCCGCGACCCCGACCTTGGCAAGGTCGTGCTCTACCAACTGAGCTACTCCCGCAAAATCACGGGCAAAAATAAGCATTTTTTTTAATTTTCAAAACCTGGTGATGAATTCGTAATGTTCAAATTTTTATAAAATGCCACAGGCTAAACTCAGAAGTAGTTAAAACATTCCGGAACCAGGCCAATGACTGTTAAATAATGTTATAAGGGTTTTATATTTCAGGTTTTATCTTACCTTCGGAACTCAAAAACTTATGAAAAGATATATCCTAAATTATATAATTATGAAAAGAATATTATTTATGGTAACACTATTTTTGACACTTGGCCTCTTCTCATTTAAACCACAAAACAAAGAGACCGGTTTGTCAATACCATTTGAAAAATATACGTTGCCCAATGGGCTTACGGTTGTGCTGAATGTTGATAAATCTGACCCTATAGCCGCGCTTGCTATCTACTATCATGTCGGATCAAGTCGCGAAGTTCCCGGGAAAACAGGTTTCGCTCACCTTTTTGAACACATGATGTTTCAGAGATCTGAAAATGTTGGAGAAGGCCAGTATTTTAAGAATATTCAGGGTGCCGGAGGAACATTAAATGGAAGTACAAACCAGGACAGGACGAACTACTTCGAGGTCATACCGAAAAATGCTCTTGAGTTGGCAATGTGGATGGAATCCGACAGAATGGGATACCTTACCAACACTGTAACAAAAAAAAGTCTGGCCAATCAGCAGAATGTAGTTCAGAATGAAAAGCGCGAGAGTGTGGACAATGCAGCCTACGGATTTAACCAGGAGATCATTTCAAAAAATCTTTATCCGAAAGGTAATCCCTACAGCTGGACCACAATTGGCGAAATGCAAGACCTGACAGGCGCAACTGTAGAAGATGTAAGAGCATTTCATGAAAAATTCTATGCCCCTAACAATGCTACCCTTGTCATCTCAGGAGATATTAACAAGGAAGAAGTTAAAGCACTGATTAATAAGTATTTTGGAGAAATACCTACGGGTACAAATATTGAAAAAAGAGGTCCAATACCTGTTGCCCTAAGCTCAACTTCCAGACTTTACCATGAAGATAATTTTGCTAAAACGCCCCAATTGAATATGGTATTTCCTACAGTCGAGAGGTATTCGAAAGATTCGTATGCTCTCAATTTTCTTGGAGATTTGTTGTCCGGCACCAAAAAGTCTCCTCTGTATGTTGTACTGGTAAAAGAGAAAAAACTCACATCAAGAGTGATGGCAAGAAATAGTTCACAGGAGCTTGCCGGTAGTTTCACAATCTCTGTTACAGCTAACCCGGATGTCAATCTTACCGAAGTTGAAAAAGCAATATTTGAAGGTCTCGAAAAATTTGAAAAAGATGGTTTTTCAGAGGAGGATCTAACCAGGATCAAAGCCGGATACGAAACACGGTTTTATAACAGCTTTGCAAGTGTCCAGGGTAAAGCTTTTCAATTCGCTGAATATACTATGAACACCGGTGATCCCGCGTATTATAAAAAAGATCTTGCTGCTATTCAAAATGTTACGATGGCAGATGTGAAAGCAGTATTTAATAAGTATATAAAAGGAAAGAATTTTATTGAAACAAGTTTTGTGCCAAAAGGTCAGCTAAATCTTATCACCGAAGGTTCAAAGAATTCGGGTATAATTGAAGAGGACATTGCAAAAGCTGCTCAGGTCAAAATCGATTCCACAAAGGAAGAACATATAGTCAGAACCACTACCAAACTAGACAGGTCGTTAATGCCTAAGATCGGACCCGATCCTGAAGTAACAATTCCTTCTCCTTGGAAGGCATCGCTCTCAAACGGGATGAAGATTTGGGGTATTGCACAAAATGAATTGCCTCTTGTTCAATATTCGATAGTCATTGATGGAGGTCACATGCTCGATAAAATTGAAAAAGCCGGAGTTGCGAATCTGGTAGCCGCAATGATGAATGAAGGTACAAAGAACAAAACCCCCGAGCAACTTGAAGATGCAATCGGGTTGCTTGGCGCCACTATAAGAGTCACTTCGGGGAACGAGGATATTTCAGTTGATGTAAGCTCGATGGCAAAAAACTTTGAAAAAACACTTACTCTTGTTCAGGAAATCCTGACTGAGCCAAGATGGGATGAAGAGCAGTTTGCTATTGTTAAAAGCCGTGTGATCAATAACCTGAAGCGTAACGCAGCAAGTCCTGATTATCTTGCCTCCAGTACACTTAACAAACTTATCTTCGGTGATAACATACTGGCTATTGATGCAACAGGGACAGATGCCTCAGTTGCAAATATAACAATGGACGACCTTAAAGATTATTATAATACATATCTTTCTCCGTCAATCTCCAAACTTCTGGTTGCAGGCGACGTCGATCAAAAGAGAGTAAAGGCGGCCCTTGTGGACCTGGATAAGAAATGGAAGGCAAAGAATGTTACTATTCCAAATATTAAAGTTCCCGGACCACCCGATAAGTCTCAAATCTATTTTGTTGATGTTCCAGGTGCAAAACAATCGGTAATCTCAATCGGGGCACCAAGCATTCCAAGGACAAATCCTGATTTCTATCCCGCAACTGTTGCCAATTATAAACTGGGAGGTTCCTTCAATGGTATCTTAAACCTGGTTCTGAGAGAAGAGAAAGGGTTTACATATGGAGCACGCTCAAACTTCAATGGAGCTAAAAACTACGGTTCATTTATTGCCTCCTCACGGGTAAGGTCAAATTCAACCCTTGAGTCCGTTACAATTTTCAAGACGGAGATGGAAAAATACCGTAAAAACATGCCGCAGGAGTATATCGATTTTACAAAATCTTCCCTGTTGAAGAGCAATGCTCTACGGTTTGAAACATTGGGGAACCTGATAAGCATGCTTAATACAATGACTTCCTTCAATCTTCCGGACGACTTCATTAAGCAGGAAGAAAAATTCATTCAAGGGATTACGTCTGAAAAACTTCTTGCCCTTGCAAATAAATACATCGATCCTTCAAAAATGTACTATGTTGTAGTTGGAGATGCGAAGACTCAGCTTGATGATCTCGAAAAAGTTGGCTTAGGGAAACCCATTCTGGTAAAATAAATAAACCTCTGTGCAAATCTGTGCATCCTCTGTGAATCTCTGTGTGAGTTCTTAGTTAATTCTTAGTTTCACAGAGTCACACAGAGAAGACACAGAGTTATTTCGTTTAAA
>PMIJ01000065.1 GCA_003157015.1 Bacteroidales bacterium | reverse complement strand
AAGTTTTTGTAAATCTGTCGACCTCGGAATATGGGCTGAATTGGTGGTCATCTGATGATAAAGTTTGCTTGTCTCTCCGGGAGGTGTAATATATCCACCGCTTTTAAGAGCTGCATATGATTTGCCACTCCTGAGATCAGGAAATTGAGTCTTTCCATTATGACAAGTGATACAGATGCCGTTGAAAATTAGCTGAATATCAGCCTGAAAATGCCATGTTTGATTCGGATCAACAGCAGGAGGAGAGAATGAATACTTCTCACATGAAGAAAATCCTTTAACTGCTGCAATCAGAATTAGTGCAATAAATATCTGNNCTGATCCTTTTCAATTTCTGATTCATATTTTCAAGATTGTTAATTTATTCACAAAGATATCAGATTATCCTGATTAATAGTTTTTTATAATCAATAATTTTTATAGATATGAATGCTCTTTATCATGTAAATAATTGATCTATATCACTCACTCTGATGATATTTATTTATTACATTAACCATCAAAAAGGATATTGTGACAAATGTTAAATAAAAAAGCAGGGACGCTGCATGCAGCGTCCCTACAAATTTTCATTTGCACTGATTATCAGAATTTATATGCATTGTCTGCGATCAGCTTGTCTGCGATCCGCCGTCTTGCATCTTTTACATTTATGCACTCCACTCTTGAAAGGTTTTCAATTGCCTGAATAAGCATTTTGCACGATTCGGAGGTTGAGAATGAGCCGATAGCTTCAAGAGCTGATTTTCTTATGATACCTGCCGTATCAAAAACATTAACATCGAGCATATCCTTGTATAGTGACACATTTTCTCTAATTGAGGACATTTTTTCTACTCTCAGTGCAAGTGATTCAGAAACATAGGTTTCCATCATCATTTCAGCAATATTGTTAAGAACTTCCTGTTCATTGATCAATCCCTTCCCGAATCGAGTTGAGGCTCCATGAATACAGATAAGAATTGCTTTCTTGAAGTTTTTGATGTACCTTGATTTTTCCTGGAAATAGCTCTCGCCCTCCTTTTTGCTGTTTGTTATACTGCTTAAACCGGTATACAGTTTTTCAGCTTCTCCGAACAGGTCGAATTCACCCTTCATGGCACGTTTCATTGCTGTATCAACAACAAGGAGACGGTTTATTTCATTAGTTCCTTCGAATATTCTGTTGATCCTTGAATCCCTATATCCTCTTTCCACCGCCATCTCAGCTGAATAGCCCATCCCTCCATGTATCTGCACTGCCTCATCGGCAACAAAATCAAGCATTTCGGATCCTACAACTTTCAGAATGGCTGCTTCGACAGCGTAGTGACTGATTGCTTCAATCGAAGCCCTGCCATAATCGCCACAGTCTGCCGTAAGCTTTTTCATCATGGTATCGATATCATAACTTACTCTGTATACTGCTGACTCTAAAGCAAAAAGACGAATGACCTGTTCAGCCATCTTATGCTTAAGCGCACCGAATGTTGAAATTAAAACTCCAAACTGCTTTCTTTCGTTTGCATATTTAACCGAATCATTGATTGCCTTTTTAGCTGCCCCGATAACGTTCGCACCAAGCTTCAGACGTCCCATATGAAGAATACTCAAAGCAATCCTAAACCCTTCACCCCTTTTACCAAGCAGGTTTTCAACCGGTACTTTTACATCATTGAAATAGATCTGCGCTGTTGAAGATCCCTTTATGCCCATCTTGTGTTCATCAGGACCCACAACCACGCCAGGGTATTTGCTTTCGACAATAAATGCACTCAACACTCTGTCAGTATCAATCTTGGCAAACACTACAAGTGTGTCTGCAAATCCGGCATTTGTGATCCACATCTTCTGCCCGTTAAGGATGTAATGTTTACCGTCTTCGCTTAATCTGGCATTTGTTTTGCCTGAGTTTGCATCGCTGCCGGCACCTGGCTCGGTAAGGCAATATGCTCCGATAAATTCACCGGTAGCCAGTTTTGTCACGTAACGTTCTCTCTGTTCTTTATTTCCATAGTACATTATTGGCAATGTGCCTATACCACAGTGTGCCATATAAGCAACAGAAAATGAATATCCGGCGCCAGTAGTTTCAGCCACGAGCATCTGTGTCACGAATGATTGTCCGAAACCGCCAAAGTCTTCAGGGATTGATATTCCCATTAATCCAAGTTCGCCTGACTTTTTAAGAATGCTTTTCATTAGTTCCCTGTCGCTTTTCTCAACTTTTTCAAGATTTGGATATACCTCAGCTACAAGGAAATCGCTGCATGTCTGCGCAATCATTTTTTGTTCCTCATTAAATTCCTCAGGAATAAAAATATCTTTCGGATCTACTTCATTTACAAGAAATTCTCCGCTTTTCAAGAGTTTGCTGTTTTCCATTGTTTTCAGATAATTATTTGGACTATTCTATAAATCAATTGATTGTGCAATAAGTTCGGCAATATCCAGGTTTATTATCTCCTGTTCTTTGTTTTTATATTTCAGACCGTCTGTAAGCATTGTCATGCAAAACGGACACGCCGTGGCAATTATTTTAGCATCAGTTTTAAGTGCATCTTCCGTTCTTTCGATAAAAACTTCCTTATCTCCTTTTTCAGCCTCTTTGAACATCTGTGCCCCACCTGCTCCACAACATAATGCAAAGCTTTTGTTCCGATGCATTTCTACTAAATTCCCCGTAAGTTTTTTAAGAATGATCCGTGGTTCTTCATAGATTTCATTTGACCGTCCTAGATAACATGGATCGTGATAAGTTACGGATATATTGTTTAATGAAGCAGGATCAATCTTCAGTTTGCCTTCTTCAATCATCCTGCTCATAAACTGCAGGTAGTTGATAACCTCATATTTTCCACCCAGATCGGGGTATTCGTTTTTAAGGACGTTAAAACAATGAGGACATATTGTTATAATCTTTTTTACATCGTACAGCCTGAATGTTTCAATAACCTGAAGGGCCTGCATCTGGAACAGCATTTCGTTACCTGCACGCCTGGCAGGATCGCCTGTGCATGTCTCTTCTTTCCCAAGAACTGCAAAGCTGACATTAAGGTGGATTAGGATTTTTGCAAATGCCCTGACAACTTTCTTGTACCTGTCATCGAACGCTCCGGCGCAACCGACCCAGAAGAGGTATTCAGGCTTTTCACCCCGGACAAAAAGATCTGCCATTACAGGGATTTCAATTTTGCGGGTTTCCATTTTTTATCTTCGCTTTTAAACCTTATTGATTCATTTTTCCCTTTGTGTGACTTTGTGTTATTACTTTGTGTCACTTTATGGTCAATTGGATTTTTTTACCACAAAGGTGCACTAAAGTTTGCACCAAGAATCACAAAGGAATTATTAAGCAGTTCCAATGTGAATGCATCACTTAATGTTTATTTCCAAATCTTTAGCCCAGAGCAACCTGTCTTCGGCTGAGTACTGCCATGGTGCTCCGTTATTTTCTATATTGTTAAACAGAGCTTTGATTTCACCGGGAGCAGATGCTTCCTCCATTACAAGATACCGACGCATATCGACGATCAGAGTCGGGTGGTTGATGTTAATCGGACACTCTTTTGCACAGGCATTGCATGTTGTGCATGCCCAAAGTTCTTCCTCCGAGATATAATCTCTTAAAAGCGACTTGTTATCGTTGAAATCTCTGCCATTTTTGACCATTAATGGACCCTTCTCTTTCATTCGTGCCCTGAGGTCCATAATCACTTTTCGGGGAGATAATTTTTTTCCTGTAATATTTGCCGGGCAGACAGAAGTGCACCTCCCGCACTGTGTGCATGCAAGTGAATCAAAATAGTTTTTCCATGAGGCATCTTCCGCATCCTTAACACCAAACCTTTCAGGAACAGCGTCTGTGGTTGCTGAAGCAAATGCAGTATTTGGATCAAGCATCAGCTTAACTTCTTTGGTAACACTTTCCATGTTAGGAAGTTTTCCCAGAAGATCGAGCCGTGAAAGGAAAACATTCGGTATCGACATGAAGACATGGAAATGCTTCGAATAGGGTAATATATTTGCAAAGAGGAATATCAATAATATATGGGTCCACCACGATGCTTCATACATCGTTTTGTAATTTTCAGCCCGGCCACCCGTAATATACCCGGCAAAAACTTTGCTGACAGGGAAAACACCGACAGATGATTCTCCTGCAAGTGACTTAAATTCTATGTATCCTGTATTCATTGCAAGAAGGGAAACCATTAAAAGCAGGATTATTGAGAGGGCAATATTTGCATCAATATGGGTACTTTTCTTCATCTCTATGCCTTCAAACCTTTTGATATGAAAGAAGAGCCTGCGACTAAGGAAAATAAGTATTGAAATTGCAACGAGAAGAGCAAAAATATCACCCGAAGCCATAATAATATTATAAACCGGCCCCAGAAATTTCAGGACTCTTTCAGTACCGGTCAGCCCGTCAATAACCATCTCAATACTGCCGAATATAATTACACAAAATCCCCAGAAAACAAGCGCGTGGAAAAGACCTATTACAGGTCGGCGGAATATTTTTGTCTGACCAAAGGCAACTGTAAGCATTACTCCTATCCTTTTCCCAAAATCTCTTACGGGGAACGCCGGTCGTGTAAATCTGAAAAACCTGACAATTCTCAGAATGGTAACTGAGAATATCACTAAAGTTATCAGAAGAGTTAATGCAAAGATTATTTGTTTTGTCATATTGATTTTCTTCGTTTTACCCCGGCACCAAGAGTAGCGAAGAAAATCAATTTACTGCCAAGTACTCGAATGGGGTAAATAAATTGATTTTCAAGCGACCTGTTCAGGGTGTTAATATTTATCTATAATGACTCTTATTTTTTAATTTCCTTAACTGCCTCAACAAGTTTAGGAAGAACTTTCATTGCATCGCCTACTATACCGTATTGTGCTGCTTCAAAAATCGGTGCATCCTTATCGATGTTTATTGCGGCAATATATTTTGATGAGCTTATGCCTGCAAGATGCTGTGTCGCTCCTGAAATACCTACTGCGATATAGAGGTTTGGGGCAATGATCTTACCTGTTTGTCCGGTATGCTCTTCATGAGGCCTCCATCCTTCATCGGACACGGGGCGTGAACATGCTGTTGCGGCACCAAGCAGATTGGCCAGTTCCACCAGCGGGGACCAGTTATCAGGAGACTTCATACCTCTTCCGCCCGATACTACAATATCTGCATCAGTCAAAAGTATCTTGCCTGATTGTTTCTGAATATTCTTCACAACTGTTTTCAGTAATGACCCGTCAACGACCGGATTCAGATTCTCAATAGTCGCATCGACAGGAGTTTCAATCAGATCAAAAGAATTCTGCGCCAGAGTAAGAATCTTAACATCCGATCTGATAGTCAGATGAGCGAATGCATTCCCTGAATAAGTGCGCTTATAAACAGTGAAAGGATTAATATTTAACGGCAATTTGCTTACTCCGGAACCTACTCCGGCTTTCAGACGTACAGATATCCTGGGAGCAATTGCTTTACCGGTGTTATTATTTGAAATGATAATAACTGAAGCATTTTCTTTCACTGATATTTCCGAAATAACTGCTGCATACACCTGATTATCAAGGGATACAAACTGTTCATTATTAGCATTAATGATCTTATTTGCTCCGTATTTCCCAAGTAAAAGCAGTTCATTCTCATTTACTTTTCCGATTGAGACGGCTGTAACCGAAGTATTCATCATCTTGGCAACTCCTGTTGCATAAGACACCAGTTCAAATGTAAGTTTTTTGAATTTTCCGTCCCAATTCTCGGTATATACTAATACTGACATATGTTTGTGATTTACTTTTTATTAATAATTCTCAGATTACTTTTGCTTCATTCTGCAAAAGGTAAATGAGTTGCGCTGCGTTATCAGCATCAATGAACTTACAAGCCGTGCGTGGCTTTGGTTTTTCAAATTCCGCAATTTGAGTAAGAGGATCTACAGTGGTCGGCTCAACAACTTTTACAGGTTTTGATCTGGCCAACATAATACCTCTCATAGCAGCTATCCGTGGCTCTTTTGCTATACCTTTCTGGACAATTGCAACAAATGGGACCGGCACTGTAACAACTTCTTTCCCTCCGTCTATTTCCCTGATCATGAGCGGTTTTTCATTCTCAAATTTCATATCTGAAACTGCGGAAACAGAAGGGATCCCAAGAAATTCAGAGATCATTCCTCCAACAACAGAACCATTATAATCACTTGACTCTATTCCGCACATAATCACATCAAAATTTTCCTTTTTTACCACTTCGGCAATCTGTGTAGCAACGAACCACGCATCTGATGGTACTGAATTTACCCTTATTGCGTCATCTGCTCCGATAGCCAGGGCTTTTCGTATGGTTGGCTCGGCAGTAGCCGGACCCACATGAATAACTGTGACAGATTTTATTCCGCTTGCCGCATCGTCCTTAAGTTCGAGAGCGCGTGTCAGTGACAACTCATCCCATGGATTAATAACCCACTGAATACCGGTAGTGTCAATTGAAGCATTTCCTTCGGCAAATTTAATCTTTGTCGTAGTGTCGGGAACATTACTGATACAAACCAGGATTTTCATCTAAACTAATATATTAGTTAATTAACTTGTTCTAAATGTATAACAGATCTATTTTCGTACATTTCAACCTTTGAGGCGGCAAATATAATAATTTATGTTGCAGAATCAAATCTTATAAAAATCATGTTTTTAGACCATTCGAAAGATCATCATGCTCTAATAAGCTAATTTACTGAATTTACTCACCAAACGTAAAGTGATTGTTTTATATAGTCGAAAGATTCAATATTTTTCATTACTCCAGGATCTGATGGCAATGAAATCTCAACTGTGAATTTGGAATTTTTTCTTATTTGTACAAACCAGTGTAACTCTGTGTATCCTCAGTGTACCTCTGTGTCACTGGAAAGAACTTACACTGGGAAGCACAGAGAAGTCCCAGATAGCCACCGAGGAATCTATGGCCATCACAAAAATTAGACTCACAAACCAAAAAATACTACAATTTATCATCTATTAATAACAATTTTAGATTTAAATTCGCAGCGCAAAAAACACAAACCTATCAAATTAACTAAGTTGAACCACAAAGTAAAAACATATGTCGCATTAGTCCTGTCTATGATCTTCTGGTCCTTCTCATTCATATGGTTCAAGATTGCAAATAAAACATTCCACCCCATCACAATTGTTTTTATACGGCTTCTTTTCTCCGTAATCATTATGACAACATTTCTGCTAATTACCAGGAATTACATGAAGATCAAAAAGTCTGACAGGAAACTTTTCATGATGCTGGCTTTATTTGAACCGTTCTTTTATTTTCTGGGCGAGAGTTTCGGACTGACATATGTTTCGGCGACAGTATGTTCTGTGCTGATATCAACTATACCTGTATTTGCAGCAATTGGCGCCCGTCTGATCTTTAAAGAAAAACTGAAAGCAATAAATTATGCCGGAATAGTCACATCTTTTATCGGAGTCCTTGTTTTTATTTTTAATACCGATGGAAGTATATCATTAAACATAAAAGGTTTAGGATTACTGACTCTTGCTGTACTCTCAGCTGTAGGTTACAATCTTACTCTTAGCCGACTTGTTGGTACTTATTCGCCTGTATATATTGTTAACGTCCAGAACCTGTTGGGAGCAATTCTGTTTCTGCCACTCTTTCTGATCTTCGATTTTAAGCATTTTATCTCCACTCCATTCACCTTTGACATGTTCAGACCTATTATCGAACTTTCTATATTTGCTTCATGCGGCGCTTTTATACTCTTCGCCTACTCAGTAAGAAATATGGGAATTACAAAGGCAAATGTTTTTTCAAATTGCATTCCAGTATTCACTGCGATCTTTTCATTCTTCCTGATAGGCGATAAACTGACCGTGCAAAATATTACCGGGATGGCGATAGTAATTGCGGGTATTTTAATGTCACAGATGAACGGAAAGAATCAGAATATTGATGAAGCCCTTGCCCTCACCGGAAAAACAGCCTGATCAACCTGGGAAAGCAATATATTGTTTATTAATACTAATCTACCTGCCCCGCCGTTTAGATAAATCAGGCTATATTTGAGGCGCATATGCCATTATGGAAAAAAAGGTCCTTACTTTTCTCATGATTATGATAATGGTATCACCTTCCTTTTCTCAAACAGGAGGTGATAATGTCTATGAATTTTTAAACCTTACACATTCCGGACTCGTTTCATCGCTTGGGGGAACTAATGTTTCACTGCCTGTCAACGATCTGAACCTGGCATATCACAATCCTGCTCTTCTGAATTCCGGCATGGACAAAAGTCTCGCTCTAAATTATGTAAATTATTTTGCAGGAATCAATTACGGACTTGCCATGTACTCGAGATCATTTCCGGGAACTGGAAATTTTGCCGCAGGACTTACTTATCTAAACTATGGAACTTTTACAGAAACAGATGCTTCTGGAGTAATAACAGGTAATTTCACAGCTGCCGAATATGCTCTTTCATTGATATACTCTCATAAGATTGATTCGCTTTTTTCGCTTGGGATTAACTTTAAGCCGGTATTATCGCAACTTGAAAGATACACATCTATCGGATTTGCTTTTGATGTCGGAGCTTCCTGGCATAACAGCTCAAAACTTTTTTCAGCTGGTTTGGTTATTAAAAATGCAGGTTATCAGGTAACTACCTATGCCGGAGAACCGCATGAGAAATTGCCTTTTGAGATACAGGCCGGCATTTCACAGATACTGGCCCATGCTCCTTTCCGCTTCTCATTAACCCTGAGACACCTGGAAAAATTCGACCTTACTTATCAATACCAGCAACCTGATTTGACAGGAGAAAATAAGGTGTCATCCGGATTTTTGGAAAATTCCATGCGACATATGATTCTTGGAGTTGAACTTATTCCTCATAAAAACTTTTATTTAAGTGCAGGTTACAACTACCAGAGGAGAAGAGAGCTGGAGATTGAATCGAAAACATCAACTGTTGGATTTTCATGGGGTTTTGGTATTAATACATCTTTTATGAATATTGAGTTTGGAAGAGCAACATATCATCTTGCAGGATCATCAACTAATGTTTCATTAATTCTCAGACCTGATCTTTTTTATAAAAAATTCAGCAATTGAAGGAGGTTCGGGGAACGGGGTGCAAGGCAAAACATGTCTTTGGGATTAAGCTATATGTCTTTTGGACTTGTCTTATAAGAGTTTATTTATCACCTTTGTGACAATTCATGCACGGAGCATAGGGCACAGAGCAGCTCTGAGCACCGAGCTCTGAGCACTTAGCTAATTAAATATATATGGGAAAGAGACTAATTATAGCAATCGACGGATATTCATCGTGTGGAAAAAGCACATTTGCGAGGCTAATTGCAAAAGAACTGAATTATATCTATATCGATAGTGGAGCAATGTATCGTGCCGTTACACTCTTTTGCATGCGAAGGAACTATATCACTCTGACAGTGTTAAACAAAACGGGCATCATTGATGAACTTAAAGATATTCACATTGATTTTGTTTTCAATCCCGATATTAACGAATATGAAACCTTTCTGAACTCTGAAAATATTGAAAATGAGATCAGGAACATGGCAGTGACTTCCCTCGTAAGCAAAATAAGTCAGATACCTGAAGTGCGTGAAAGGATGGTTGAGCTTCAGAGACAGATCGGCGTTTCGAAGGGAATTGTGATGGACGGGAGAGACATTGGCACAGTTGTTTTTCCTGATGCCGATATAAAAATATTCATGACGGCTTCAGTTGATATCCGGGCTAAAAGGAGACACAACGAGTTAAAAAACAAGGGAGTAAACATTGAATTTGAAGAGATTAAAAGAACCATTATTGCCCGCGACATAGCTGATGAAAATAGGGACATAAGCCCTTTAAGAAGAGCAAATGACGCTCTTATACTTGATAACAGCCGGATGACTGTCGAAGAACAAATGCTGTGGATAAACGAGATCATTGAAAAGAAAATACATGGTGGTTGAAATTGATAAACAGTCGGGGTTCTGTTTTGGTGTGCAGAATGCCGTTGAGATTGCAGAAAAAGCGCTTCTAAAAGGAGAAAAGGTTTTTTCACTTGGCCCGATTGTTCATAATGATAAGGAAGTTGACCGTCTTTCAACACTCGGTCTGGTATCAATAGATCATGAGAAGTTCAAAGAACTTAAGGACTGCAAAGTTCTCATCCGTGCTCACGGTGAACCACCTGAAACCTATGCAATTGCTGAAAAAAATAATCTGTCAATTATCGAGGCCACCTGTCCTATAGTAAAAAGGCTTCAATCTAAAATCAGGGATACCTGGATCAGAACCAAGGAAGGAAACGGGCAGGTTGTGATTTTTGGCAAACAGGGTCATGCTGAAGTGGTTGGTTTGCAAGGCCAGATTAATAATGAAGGCATTATTGTCTCAGGTCCAGCAGATTTCAGAAAAATAGACATTTCAAAACCTGTTTATCTTTTTGCCCAGACTACGATGAGTGTTAAAGAATATAGTATTCTGACAGAAATTCTGCGTACGAAGATGATGGAAAACGGGATAACTGACATGACCAAAAACCTGATAATAAATAAAACAATTTGTGGTCAGGTATCAAATCGTGAGCCGCATCTTAAAGCTTTTGCCAAGAAACATGATATCATAATTTTTGTCAGCGGAAGGGAAAGCTCCAATGGTAAAATGCTCTATTCCGTCTGTAAAAATGTTAATCCCGATACACATTTTGTTTCCAGCCAGGAAGAATTAGAAAAATCATGGTTCATTGGTAAAAACTCCATCGGGATCTGTGGTGCAACCTCGACACCTAAATGGCTCATAGAAAACATACACGATATCATTTCAAATATCTGACTATTGGAATGTTCCGTCATTTGTGAGGCTTAAAAAATTGTATTACCTTTGTGCCTTATTTTACAATTATTATTTATGTCAAAAATTAAAAGAATCGGGGTACTGACATCAGGAGGAGACGCCCCGGGAATGAATGCGGCTATTCGAAGTGTAGTGCGTACGGCTGTTTATAACAAGCTGGAAGTAGTTGGAATACGACAGGGTTACCAGGGACTTATAGATGCAGATTTCCTGCCTTTTCAGTCATCAAGTGTGAGTGATATCATTCAAAAAGGAGGAACAATTCTAAAAACAGCCAGGTGTGAGGAGTTCAGACATCCGGAGGGCAGGCTTAAGGCTTATAATAACCTCAAACAGGCTCAGATCGACGGTGTTGTGGTGATAGGGGGAGACGGATCATTTACAGGAGCAAGAATATTTAACGAAGAGTATGATATACCATTTGTTGGAATACCAGGAACAATTGATAATGATATTTATGGAACTGATTATACTATAGGTTATGATACAGCTCTTAATACAGTTGTAGAAGCTGTTGATAAGATCAGAGATACTGCAAGCGCTCATAACAGAATGTTTTTTGTTGAGGTTATGGGAGCAGAAGCCGGATTTATTGCCTTATACAGTGGTATTGCCACGGGTGCTGAGGCAATTATTATTCCTGAAATCAAAGGAGCTGACCAGGACCTTAAATCGCTGATTGAAGCAGGTAACACCCGCAAGAAATCAAGCAATATTATTATTGTTGCTGAAGGTGGCCAGGAGGGTGGCGCCTTTGCCATGGCCGAAAAAGTAAAGAACGATTTTAAAGAATTTGATGTCAGGGTTTCAGTGCTTGGGCATCTCCAGCGTGGAGGATCACCTTCGGCAAGCGACAGGGTCAACGCAAGCCGCCTGGGACATGCCGCAGTGGAGGCTCTTATCGATGACCAGAAAAGTGTAATGGTCGGGATAATGAATGGTGAAATCACTCTCGTTCCTTTCCGTAAAGCAGTGAAACTCCATAAGGATGTAAACCATGACCTTGTTGATCTGGCCAAAATATTGTCAGTTTAGAAAAACCTAATTTATGACCGTTTCGAAAGTTTATTTTACCAATCTGAGGGCAAAACCTTCCCAGAATCTTTTTAAAAAGCTCGAAGCACTTATTGTTAAAGCTGGAATTGACAAAATTGATTTCCAGAAAAAAATAGTTGCTGTTAAACTTCATTTCGGTGAACCTGGAAACCTTGCATACCTGAGACCTAATTATGCTGCACGGATAGTAAAATATCTGAAAGCAAAAGAAGCTATTCCATTTCTTACCGATTGCAACACGCTGTATTACGGAAGGCGTTCAAATGCGCCTATGCATATAGAGGCGGCTTTCGAAAATGGATACAATCCCCTGACAACAAATTGCCCGGTAATAATAGGTGACGGAATAAAAGGAACTGATTACCGTGAAATTGAATTGAATCTCGAGTATTGTGAAAAAGCAAAGATCGGAAGTGCGATAGCTGATTCAGATGTGATAATTTCACTGAACCATTTCAAAGGCCACGAAATGACCGGGTTTGGAGGCGCTCTGAAAAACCTGGGAATGGGTTGTGCTTCGGTGGGTGGTAAACTTTTCCTCCATTCTGGTTCATCACCTGAGATATATGAAGCAAATTGTACCGGGTGCAGGGTTTGTGAGAAATATTGCGCACATGATGCTGTTGCGGTTGGTAAAGACAAGATTGCACATATTGATTTTGATAAATGTGTTGGATGTGGACAATGTGTTGCAGTATGTCAGTATGATTCAGCCAGGGTGGTATGGCAGAATTCTTCTGAAACAGTATGCAAAAGAGTAGCAGAATATGCACTGGCTGTCGTAAAGGATAAACCATCCTTTCATATTAATTTTATAATGAATGTTTCACCCAATTGCGATTGCTGGGGATTCAATGATTATCCGCTGGTACCCGACCTCGGAATAGCTGCCTCATTTGATCCTGTTGCTCTTGATCAGGCATGCGCCGATATGGTTAAAGCCGCTCCTGCTCTTCCTGGAAGCAGAATATGTGATGATCATAAGGAGAATGACATGAGCGGGGAAGATAAATTCAAAATGGCACACCCGGATACTTTCTGGCAGGCCGGACTTGAACATGCGGTGAAAATTGGACTTGGAAATACCGAGTACGAACTGGTAACCATATGAACGCTAAAGTCAGCATCGCCCGCCTTTCGATTGTATCCAACACTTTGCTTATTTTAATGAAGCTGGCAGTTGGTATAATAAGCGGATCGGTGAGCATCTTATCTGAAGCGATTCATTCTTCAATGGATCTTATAGCTGCTGTTATAGCTTTTTTCTCTGTAAGGGTTTCTGATAATCCACCTGATTCGAGACACCCTTACGGACACGGTAAAATTGAAAATATTTCAGGAGTTATTGAATCACTACTGATCTTTATCGCTGCAATCTGGATCATTGTTGAAGCTGTCAGAAAACTCCTGGGAGAAAAGATAGTTCTTGAATCCATTGCACTTGGTTCCCTGGTAATGTTAATATCAGCAATGGTAAATACTTTTGTTTCCAGAAAACTCTATAAAGTAGCCCGTGCTACAAACTCAGTGGCACTTGAAGCAGACGCCCTACACCTTAAAACAGACGTTTACACATCGCTTGGTGTTGCAATCGGCCTGGGCCTTATCATAGTAACACGTATTAACTGGCTCGATCCGGTAATTGCCATTCTGGTAGCTCTTTTTATCATATGGGAGGCTTATCACCTTCTGATTAAAGCCTTCACTCCTCTCCTTGATACTGCCTGGAACACCAATGAAATTGAGGAACTTGAACAAAAATTAAAGGGATTGGAGGTTAAATATCATAACCTCCGGACAAGGGTGGCTGGCAACTATCGTTTCATCGATATTCATATTCAGATCCCTGAAGATGTTACAGTCGGAAGTGCACACAAATACTGCGATAAAATAGAGAATGAGCTGACCTCCTTTTATGAGAACGTGACCGTGACAATTCACGTGGAACCAAGCTAAAGAACTCCATCGGGCTTCTTCCTGTTCATTCCGGCTATGTTGCGTTTTGCTTTTTCCTTCTCTCTTATTTCCCTGACAAGATCTTTCCCCTCCAGTCTGAATTTTTCCGGATTTTCCGGATTATTCAGGTAAAGTAAAGTACCTTCCTCAAGACCTTTTTCAATCTGCACATATTTTTCATTAGACTCCCCGAGAAGAACAATCTGTTTAATACCTTTTTTCGTAAATACATACGGAATACTGTCAATACCGGCCTGAACACATTCAATTGGTATGTAAACTGCATTTTTCACGGAACTGACAATTATTTTATTCCCGGTAGTCATCGATGGCCTGAGTTCAGGATCGCTACCGGCTACTTTAATCTGTATCTCAAAAACTTTATCATCGGTATTAAGCATCTTCTCCCCGACATTGGCTACAAATGACACAGTTCCGTTGTAACTTTTTTTTGGAAAGGCATCAATCGTAATACTAACATTCTGACCGGTTCTTATCTTGCTTACATCGATCTCATTAATATATGTTTTGGATAACATGGAGGTAAGATCAGGAAGTGTCGCCACTACCCTGTCGAATGGATTTATTGTTGATCCAACCTTCCTTTTGGTGCCCGACCATTCCCTCTTGTAAATAACCATTCCAGGGGAAGGTGCCTTAATTGTAAATTCCGTCAATATCTCCTCAATATCCCTTACTCTGCGTGATACTTTATTGACCCAGTATGTCTGATTAACTATATCCGTTTTGTTCTGTGCCTCTACCTGGGTATAACCTCTCAGTTGCTGTTCCAGGCTTCTCCGGGCTTTATCGAGTTCAATTTCTGCCTGCCTGATTGTTGGGAGCGGTTCATACTTGGAATTATGAAGAGTCATTTCTGCTTCCTGAACTGTGAATCGTTGATTTTTAATTCCATCCCTTAACTCATTAAGCACCACAGCCGTGTCGAGCAGCTTCACATTGAGAGCCGTCTGCAGAGTTGTAAGTAAATCCTGGGCGTCTTTTAAACTATTATTTAAATCTGTACGATCGAGTGTAGCAATATAGTCACCTTCTTTCACAACTACACCTTCAGGTACAAGGTCCTGAATTTTGATGCTAAAAAACCGGATATCACGCCCCATTGCAATTTCCGGCCCTTTAATGTCAACCGATCTTTCAGGTACCAGTTCACCTGCTGAAATAACGGAAATCTCAAATTGCCCCTTCAGAACTTTTGCGTAATATTCAGCAGGAATTCTCTTTGAACCAATCCTGTTAACGGCAAATAATAGAATAAAAGAAATTAAAATAACACTTCCGCTTACAATGAGAGTCTTCTTCATTCGGTCTTACCAATTATATCCTCTGAAAATAAACAAAATTATTAGCAGCGAAATTAAAAAAATAACCGGTAGGAATGCCAGGTCCGGATTATTTAACAACAATTAACAAAAATCAGCTGCTACATAGTTTCTGACAACATTGATTTTTACTTATTTTACATTAAACTTAATCCCATGAATTATAGAATCAGTTCAATTCCCGCCTGTTTTTTGATCGTGTGTTTATCCGCGTACTCTGCAATTAAACCTTCAAGTTCCTATTATACTCAAAAACCCGAAGATCCTGATGCGGTTTATTTCACTCCTAAAGATTTCAATATTTTGGCTGATGGAAAAACAGATGTATCTGTTCAGCTTCAAAATGCTATCAATCAATTAAAAACCGACAGAAATTTTGGGATCCTGTTTATTCCTGAAGGACGCTATCTTATTTCAAAGACAATTTATATACCTGCTTCAATTCGTCTCATCGGTTATGGAAAAAACCGTCCGCAAATCATCCTTAAAAAAAATGCACCTGGATTTCAGAAACAAAATCCCGATGACAAAGGAAACGCATCCTATATGTTCTGGTTTACCAGCAGCATTGTTGAACCCGGTAAAGAACCAAGGGATGCCGGAGCCGGAACATTTTACAGTGCACTTTCAAACATCGACCTGGTAATAGAGGACGGTAATCCTGCAGCAGTGGCCCTGCGGACTCATTTCGCACAACATAGCTTCATATCTTACTGCGATATACATACCGGCAAGGGGAAAGCAGGCATATTCGATATCGGGAATATGATCGAAGATGTAAAATTCTACGGTGGTGATTTCGGAATTTACACTACAAAAGCCTCCCCTGGATGGCAGTTCATGATGATCGACACATATTTTGAAGGGCAGAGAAAAGCGGCGATTAAAACTCATGAAGCCGGTTTGACTATTGTCAGGATGAGTGTAAAAAATGTTCCTTCAGCTATCCTGGTAGATCAGAATTTCTGGGAAAAACTATTCATGGAGGATTGCCGGTTTGAAAATATATCGGGACCTGCCATTGAAGTGAGCAACGAAAACAATGCACATATGCAGGTCAATATCCGAAATCTCATTTGCAGCAATGTTCATGTTTTGGTGCATTATCCCGGATTAAATACCAGTACCACCTCACCATCAGAAATTTACAGAGTAAAGAGGTTTGTTTATGGTCTTCAGATGGACGATCTGGATTCAGATGCAGAAATCAGGACTACCTGTGAGACAGAGGTTCTTAAAGCGCTTCCGGACGAACCCATTTCTGATATACCGGGGCTTCCTGAAATGGGAAGCTGGGTAAACCTCAAAACTCTTGGTGCTAAAGGCGATGGGATGACTGATGATACAAAAGCAATTCAGACAGCAATAGATCAGTATCCCAGTATATATGTTCCCCAGGGATCGTACAGGGTGAGCGAGACACTTAAGCTTAAACCCTCAACCGTTCTGATAGGATTCCACCCGCTGGCAACCAATTTTACCCTGATTGAAAATTCTGCTGCTTTTGGTAGTTTCGGAGCTCCTGTAGCATTGATTGAAGCTCCACAAGGAGGAACAAATATAATCACAGGGATAGGCCTCTATACGGCACAAAACAATTACAGGGCTGTGGCCTGCAAATGGATGGCGGGTAAAAAATCTATGATTAATGATGTAAAATTCATTGGAGGTCATGGTACAATGACACCAGGCCCAAAAGTAAAGTGGAAATGGGAAGAGAATAATCCGCCTCAGGGCATGACGGCATCTGCAGCTTCAGAACAGCTGTGGGATACACAGTACTGGAGCCTCTGGGTGACGGATAATGGCGGAGGAATTTTCAAGAATATCTGGTCAGCAAGTACATTTGCTACTTCAGGTTTTTATGCTTCAAATACAAGTACCCGCAGCAGGATTTATGGCATGTCAGTTGAACATCACGTCAGGAACGAAGTGCGTTTTAATAAGGTTTCAAACTGGAATGTATATGCCCTTCAGCTTGAGGAAGAAAACCGTGAAGGGTCAGAATGCCAGCCGCTTGAATTTGAGAAATGTTCCGGTATGACAATTGCAAATTTGTATATGTTTCGGGTGATCAGGGTTAAAGTGCCATATCCATATTCAGTCAGGACCTGGGATTGCTCAAATCTTGAAATACTTAACATTCACAATTACAG
>PMIJ01000096.1 GCA_003157015.1 Bacteroidales bacterium | reverse complement strand
CTGTTGTTGTGTTTTCATAATAAATTGATTTAGTGATTATTAGATATAAAAAAACCTGGTCCGATTGGATCAGGCAGTAGTTATAAATGAAATAACTCATGAGATAGTCATGAATATTCTTGCGAGAGCCGTTTTGCGAGAAGTCCCGAAGCTTCATGACGTTAAGCCGGTGGTGCCACAGCGATAAAGCAAAATTTGTTCGCAACCGTCAGGCTTGATTTTGCTTTTCGCGAGGCATTGCTTTATGCAAAACCGGCGAGTCATGTTAAGCTGATGGGACCGCAGGCTCGCATTACCCAACGTGAGACTTGCGATTTGCCCGGAACGCTTCTGGATATTTATCAGTTTGTGCCGGCGCAAAAAGAGCAAGACTCACTCCGCTTTACCTGGTTAATCAATAATCTCAGGTATGGAGTCTAAAAACCATCTACTCAGGGATCAGCCCAAGTAGATGGATGTAGCACGGTTAGTTTTCAGTGGTTCTTGAGATTTTATAGTTGAGTTGAACCATCTCAAAATAGCCGAAAACAAAATACAGCATGACTCAACAACTTAAAAAAGCCACCCACTTCACATAAAGGAAATGGATGGCGAATTCCGGCGTTCGATTTTTTTGGATCTATAAGCCAGGAATTAAGGATAAACTTGTCTGATTTTAATCCCTGGGATATCAATCAAATCCAAGATCGTTCTCAGCAATATCAGCGTTCAGTCTGTGCCCTTCAAAACAACGACTGATAACTTGTATCCATTCGAGTTTAAACTGGCTACAGTGACTCGCTATAGGGCTTTATTCGTGCCCGGAATTTTGCAGGTTCTGCAGCACATTTTACCTTTACAAACTTCTTAGCTTTTTCTTTGCTTTTCTTTATATTTAATTTTCCGAAGGTAAGAGAGCAATTCCCTGGATCACGTATAATTTTATATAATCCAAAGGAAAGTCTGAGAATTCGATTACCTGAGATATTAAAGGCTTCAGATTTGAATCCTCACGACAAGTTAAAAGCCATGAAAGATCTTTCTTGCTCTGGCGTAATTCCCATAGTTGGAAATTGACATTTTTGAGGATCTTTTCACATTGATAACTCAGTATTGCATCGAACAACCACCAAGCTTTGCATTCATTTCTTATGAAGTCGCAGCCATCCGTTAAAAGGATTGGAGACTTCCCGGGAAATTTGTGGGAATGATAACTCTCCGTTCCGACAAACTGACTTAGGGTTCGTTTTATCTGAAATAAATTCATGATATTAAAATAAGAAGAGCTCCTTGCGAACTTATGCCAGGAGCTCAATGTTTTGAAACTCGAATAAATTACTTTTTAACCTCATCAGCAACTGTAGGAGAATACTGGAAAGTGTGAGTGATTTTCACCTTCTTGTTACTATTTGGCATCTTGATCTCATACTCCGGACAATCAACTTTTTCAATGACTCCCGGCAGAGTTGTTCCAATAAGCTCCTTCGCCTGATTCTGATCAAGGGTAGTTGGCAAAGTCACACGCTTAGCACTTAAATAAAATTTGCCAGAAGATTTTGAACTCATTACCTGGACATCACCCATTAGGACGATTACGTTATACTCCGCTTTTGTTTTGGAGTTAACTCTTGTCTGTGCATCAATTACTTTTAACATTTGAATAGTTATTTATTAATATTTTAATTAATTATAGCACGCAGAATATCCTGTAACGTTAACTGGCCAGCAGGACAGAAAGAATGCTATCCAAACTCTAAAGATTACGACGATTTCGGGTTTGAAAAAAAGCTTCTTTTCAAAATAAAAAAAAGGCGTATACCCCCGTGCCGTCTAGATCTCCGTAAAAATGGTCTCCCTTTTAACATCTTGGCGGGAGGGTTTTCCTATGGGGCAATGAGTCATGACAGCACACCAAAAAATTTCAAAAAAAATTTTTTCGAAATTTGTCATTTATTCGTTCTAGCTTTTCTTTCATGTAAAAGAGTAAATGAAGGGTCGTCCACAATAAAATTTAAGCTGGAATCAATGGAGTAAACCTGACGTCCGCACGAGTCTTAATATAGTTATAGACCTTAAGTTCCTTTTTAGTACAATCCCGAAAAAGGTATCTCAATCACACCCGGTCTCTTTTATTTATAAAGAATAAGTATTGGGAATAGTTTAGAAATTACATGAGAGCTCTTGCTCTATTATTTCATGATAGGCAAAATCAAGATTAGAACCGGCAGGTTTTATTCCATAACAATGAATGTTTGTATTTCTTATATATCTATATTATTTAGCATAATTATTGCCGGTAGTCCTTTTATTTCCAGTAAGCCCTAACGGTTCTTTCGCTACATCCTATCTTCTTTGCAATCTCTACTTGTGTTTTACCCTCTGCCTTAAGATCTTTTATCCACTCCCTTTTTTCATCTGCAGACGTAGATTTCTTATGGATATACTTACTATTTGTTTTCAAGCTTTTATCTGACTTCCTTTTTGCTTCAATCAATTTGATATTATGGGCATTCATTATTTTACAATAGAACCTTATTATTCTTTCAAGATCTGATGTTGATAATGATAGAAGCTTATTCCTATCAATAACCTTCAAACCAGGATTCATTGGATTAAAGGTAACATAGTAACATAGGTTTTCTATCCGTGCCTTTTTTTTGTAAATCGCACTTTTGTCTTTGTTTTTGATTTCAGTCCATGTAAGCCATCCTGCACTTTCCTCTGCTTGAGTAAATTCTCCACTTCCAGCATATTGTTTTAATTCAAAGTTTATATCATAGAATTCATCGCTAATGGCATTGATATCAATATCTTTACCTTTTTTAGCTTCTTCAATAGTTGCAGCTCTGATTATTTCATAATTTTCACCAAGGAGATTATCTATGACGAACTTTTCAATCAGATTTCTATAAGTTATCTTTTCAATTAATTCTACAGGGTTGAATTTGAATCGAGCGAGGGTAACCCTGCTTACAAACCCCTGACGAATTACTGCAATTTTTATCTGTTTATACAACAACTTTTGATATTTCTGAACTGATACAGGTCTATTTAAAATACCCAGGGCCTTTGTGCGATCATTAAATGAATCATAATCCTTAATAAGAGCTTTTAATCTGTCACTATCCTGATCAGTTCTTATAAGACTCTTCTTTCTGCTCCCGTCCGCTAACGATTTAAAATTTGCAAGAATTCCAGACTTACCCCTGAAAACTAATTTTACGGCTTGTGAATCATTATTTGTATCCATCGACATTCAAAGTATTCTTCTTTCGTTTATTAATTCAATTGATCAGAAGAAAAATTCACAATTGCTTGCTTTTATAATAAATAATCTTTGATCTATGAAGGCAGACAAAGTTAATAGATTCCTTGAGCTATCTAATGAAATGCAGCTATTCTGATAAGTTAAATGATCCAATTATTACGCTATATTTAGATCCATATATAAAACCAAAACATTTTCATTATTATGTATAAATATTTTAGTGATAATAAGGCAGTAGCTAAAAAGATCAAAAATCTAAAAGTTAACAAGAGAATACCTGAGGATCGTCTCGAAGACATACATTATAATATTAAGCAAAGCATGGATTGTGCAAGAAGTAATCTCCAGAATGCTGTCATTCAAGCGTTCGAGGTAATTGATGTTAATGTAAGGGAAGATGATGTTGAAAAAATGATAGAGGTCCTAATTCAAAGACCAGACATATGCGCACATAAATTGTTTGCTTTTGCCCGTGATGTAAATGCCAAAATTGAAAAGAAATAATCCGGTTATCAGAATTAATCTTCTAAATATGGTTACCTGGATCCCCATCAATATTTATTAAAACCAATTAAGTTTTTTGTAAGTTTACATTTGATGTAATGTGCATGACTGTTCCAGAAAAAAATAAAACTATTTATTATGTATAAACATTTTAGAGATAAGAAAGTATCAAACAAAATAAAATTGGGAAGAGTCAATTCGAAATTAACAAATGCCCAACTAAGGGAGATTCGCCAATCTGCGGTAGATAGTTTATATGTATCTCAACAACATTTAAAAGATGCGGTATTAAAGAGTCTTGAAGCATATAATATTGACATACATGAAGATGGAATCGAAGGAACAGTACATAGATTGGCTTTTTCTTATTCCGATAATTATGACGAGATGTTTACTTTTGTAATAAAGACACTTAGGAAACTGGAAGATAAAATTTCTTAAGTATTATTACCATGTCCCTTGGCATAAAACAAAACTGGCTCCATTGAATAGAGCCAGCAAATAATCTTCTTAAAGTTCAAAATCAGTTCAAAACATTTTGTGCGTAACAATGCTATTTGTTGACCCACCAGGTTCAGGATTGCAGGCAAAACCCGTTTTTGGGATTAGGGACTTACAGAATTTTCCTTGTTTGGCATCCATATTGACGAATGGATTGTTTACCCGCATCCATCAGGCAAGCTACAGAAATTTGTTAATTCCCCCGGTGACGAATCAGGCAGGCATTTTATTGAACGGTTTACAGGGTTTTGATTCCGTTTTAAACTCTCATTTCTTCGGCTGTCTTCCTCTCTTGACAATCACTCTTGGCAGATTGAAGCTATTACCATTCACAAGGTTCACTTTTATAGATTCATTATTTATATCAATCCTTTCAACCGCTGCCTGAATAAGTTCTTTGTCAATTTTCAATTCACCTGTACCGATGACAGGAATGACTGTATTTGAAGATACTACTTGCATACCCCACGGAGCAATAAGTTTGCTAAACTGCTGGGATGCTTTCAACTTTTTATTGATTTCATCATTTTTGGATGACAGAGTATTCAGATATGACACGCTAGCATCGAACTTTTCATTAAACTTCTGCTCACCTATCCTGCTGATACTATTAATGAGATAATTCTGATGCGACCTCTCTTTGTTGATTTTTACTGCAATCTCACTGAGTTCCGTTTCAAGTGATGCTGTATTATCAATAATCTTCTTATTATCATCCAAAAGGCTTCCATAGTTGATAAATAACTCTTGTTTCACCTGCGCTTCAATCCAATCCTTATTTACCTGCTTAATTTTACAACCGCCCGCATATTTATTGGATTTGCAGATATATTTCTCATTCTTCTGACCTACGAAATGTTGCCCGCACTCGCACCTAATTTTACCTGTAAGTAAATAATTGTGCTTATTCTTCCTATTCAGGTCACTTGTATTGCCGTTATTCTTTAATCTCTCAGCAACTACAGTAAATGTCTGCTCATCAATAATTCTTAACTCAGCCTGTTCTAAAAGTTCATCGTTCCACCTACGCCGACCAACGTAAACAGGATTACTGAGAATCTTATAAATCTTCTGGTCACGCCAGAACTTTCCAATGGTTGTCTTTACACCCTGACGGTTTAAATGTGTTGCGATCTTCAACGTACCCCAACCATCAGCGTATTTCTGAAACATCATTCTGATTACCTCAGCCTCATCATCGTAAACAACCAGCTTCTTAGCAACTGACCTATAACCATAAGGCACACTACCTGACCAATTCTTATTTTCATAAATAGCTTTACTCAGACCACTGCGAACCCTGTACTTAATAGTTTCCAACTCGAAGATGTTCAATGCTGTCATAATGGATAGCAGTAAATCAGTCATTGGATTAGTCTTCCCTGACTCATCAAGGGTTCTGATATTTTCTTTTAATGAGACAAAGCAAACACCCTTACTAGTCCAATCCTTTATGATTGTAATGGCATCCTGTGACCTTGCTAATCTCGAAAGTTCACTACAGATGACATATTTTGGTCTGTTAGCCTCAACGAACTCAAGCATCTGACATAGTTCTTTACGCTGACTCAGTTTGCTCGCACCTGAAATTGTTTCCTGAAATTCCTTCAATAATATATAACCATAAGCTTTGCAATACTGCTGAACATCGCTAAATTGCCGATCATTAGTCTGTTTGTCGGTGCTTACTCTGTAGAATGCTATTGCAGTCAGCCGATTGTCGATGGTTTGTGATTTCATCGTATCTTTGTTTGGTTGTTGTCTGGAACAAAGATATAATTAATATCAGCAAAACCTATTGCAGAGGGATTTAGGGAGAGGCAATTAAAATTCTATGTTGCGCATCAACGATACTATATTCAGTTTCGATATTCTCGAAAAAAAATTCAGATGCAACCTGCCGGTATGTCTGGGCAATTGCTGCCGCTATGGAGACTCGGGTGCGCCTCTGAGCGCTGATGAGGCAAATATTCTCGAAGATATATACGATAAAGTACTGCCTTATCTCAGACCTGAAGGCATAGCAGCAATTTCTGAGAAAGGGACTAGCGTCACTGATTTTGAAAATGAACAGGTAACTCCACTTATTGGCAATGAAGAATGCGCTTACACAAATAAAGACGGTGATATATTTTTATGTGCGATCGAACAAGCGTGGTCTGATGACAAAATCTTATTCAGAAAACCAATGTCATGCCATCTTTTTCCGGTTCGTATAAAAAACTTTTCAGATTTCAGAGCTGTCAACTATGAAGAGCAAACAATTTGTTCCCCGGCACGTACTTCAGGAGAAAAAGATGGTATTTATGTTTACGAATTTCTGAAAGAACCATTGGCCAGAGCTCTTGGAGAAGAACTCTATAATGAATTATGTGTAGCAGCTAAAGAATTGCGAAAAAATATAACGTTGAAGAAATAATTCGTAAGTTTAAGCTGTGTTAAACAAAAAGATCTGTTCTTTTAACCCATGGAAGTTGAATTTTGTGATTTGAATATTTGAAAAAGAGGGAATAATTATGCTGTATATTTCAGAATTTTATAAGGAAACCCATAAAAAAAAATCGCCTTTTATTAGATCGTCGTTCAAATTATTTTAGGATATTTTAGGCATCTGTAATATCGAACTCAACTTTCAAAATCGCTTGAAAATCAATTTATTTACCCCAACCCCAAGGGGAGTAGTTTGATTTTCTTCGCTCCCCCTGAGGCCGGTGTAAACGAAGAAAATCAATGAATTTACATGTAGTATTCCTGGTACTCATATAAAATAAAATTGTTTAGTTTGGAGATTTAATAAAGTTCACATATATTTGGATGTTAAATTAAAACCTAAAACTAANNTACCTCTTCAGTTCAGGGGGAAGGTGCAATTCCTGGTGTAACTATTACTGTTAAAGGTACAACTGTTGGTGCCATAACAGATTTGAATGGGAAATTTTCAGTTACAGCGCCGGCGAATGCTACCACCCTTATTTTATCCTATATCGGGATGAAAAAACAGGAGGTTGAAATCGGAGGCCGTAAAGTAATTGATGTGATAATGGAACCCGATCTTCTGGGTTTGAATGAAGTTGTAGTTACAGCCTTTGGTATTAAGAGGCAGGCTAAAGAACTTGGGGTAGCTACCGAACAGGTATCTGATAAGCAGCTTACCCAGGCAGGAGTTACAAACGTAGTGACCGGATTGACTGCAAAAGTATCCGGTTTGGAGATTAATACGGTAAACAACGGAGTTAACCCCGATACAAGGATCACCTTAAGAGGAAACCGCCACTTCCTGGCAAGCAACGAAGCATTGGTTGTCCTTGACGGAGTTCCGGTAGATGCAAGTTATCTGAATTCAGTCAACCCTAACGACATCGCCAATGTAAACGTACTGAAAGGTGCAAGTGCTTCAGCCCTTTATGGTAACGATGCTTCAAACGGAGTTTTGGTTATTTCAACCAAAAGAGGTACCGGTGGTAAACCTGTTATAACAATAAGCAATACAACAACTTTTGAATCAATCTCCTATCTGCCTAAACTTCAGACACGTTTTGGCTCAGGTGACGGAGAAGATACTATTAGCGGCAACCCGAATTATACTTTCTGGATCGGCCCTAATCGTAACACAAGTGCTTATACATCCTTTGAAAACCAGTGCTTCGGTCCGCAGTTTAACGGGCAGCAGGTGATCCTTGGAGGTGTACTGGCTGACGGTTCTTACCAGACTGTTCCGTACAGTTATGATCCGAATCATATCAGGAAGTTTTTTAATACCGGAATTACATCGCAGAATGATGTTTCTTACTCTAAAGGAGATGAAAAGAACAGTTTTTATCTTTCTGGACAGGATGTAAATACAACCGGTACAGTTCCTGGTGATAAGAACAGAAGAACAAGTGTACGTGTTGCAGGTTCAAGTACATCCGGTATCTTCCACTCTGATTATACAGTTGGATATACACAGACCAACACAGATGTATCAGGTTTGGATCCTTTCCAACATGATCCGGTTTACTGGAACATTCTTAACACACCTGCCCAGATTGATCTTCTCAATTACAAAGATATTGTGAACAATCCGTTTGCAAACAATAACGGGTATTATAATGCCTATTATATGAACCCTTACTGGCAGATTGCCCATTCAAGATATAAAACAACCAGTAATAACCTGCTCGGTTCGGTACTTCTTTCTTTGAACCCTGCTCCATGGATTGACATCTCATATCGTGCGGGTCTTACATATACCGGAGATCAACATACATATTACCAAGATCCCCTTATTTATAATACTTATATGAGCGGGGACCCATGGCAGGCCGGAGCTATTGGCCTTGGTTCACCTTTTGCAGGCGTATCTAATGATTATCTGGAAACCAGTACTGTCCTTACAGGCGACCTGCTGGTACAGTTGAATAAGAAAATTGGTGATTTTTCAAGTAAACTGATCCTTGGAAACTCGATGTATGAAAATCAATACAGGTATCTTTATGTAGGTAACAGCTCACTAGTTATCCCCAATTTGTATAATGTTGCCAACCGTCTTGGTGAGATCGGTACTGATGTTAATGGAATAAATGAACAGCAGCTGAATCGTAATTCAATGGGTCTCTTTGGTGACATTACACTTGGTTACAAGGACTTTGTCTTCCTTCATGGCTCAGCAAGAAATGACTGGGATTCAAGATTGTCAAAAGCTAACCGTTCATTCTTCTACCCCGGAGTTGACGCGAGCTTAATACTTACCGAAGCTATTCCTTCTCTTAAAGATAATTCGGTTTTATCTTTTGCCAAGATCAGAGGTGGAATATCAAAAACTGGTCAGATCTCGCTGGCTAACTGGTATGCTACATTGCCTTCGTTTAACCCGGGTTTAGGTAATAATAGCGCTACAGCGTTCCCCTATGGCAACCTGGCAGGATTCTCACTTAGCCAAACTCTGAGCAATCCAAACCTGAAACCTGAACTGACCACGGAAATTGAGGGCGGTTTGGAATTGGGCTTCCTGAAAAGCAGGATCAGCCTAAATATTAACGCTTATCAATCGGAAACCAGGGATCAGACAATTCCTGCAACAATTTCCTATGCTACTGGTTATAACAGCGCGTATATAAATGCAGGGCAGCTTCAGACGCAGGGTCTTGAGATGGACCTTAAACTGACCCCGCTTATCAGTGCAGGTGACTTTAACTGGAATATGACCCTCAGCTATTCTTATAATACCAGCAAGGTAATATCCATTTATGGAACTCTTACTCAATTACCAATTGCAGACATTTCCTATGCTGTTGTTGGCCAGCAGTTTCCCGCTTTGATGGTTACCGACTATTTAAGAGATCCGCAGGGTCACCTTGTTGTTGATCCTACTACAGGATACCCGATGAGAAACCCTGCCCTTGTACAGATGGGACATGGTAACCCGAATAATATTCTTGGCATGAACAGCAACTTTACATATAAAGGGTTCAGCTTAAATATAGTTACCGACTACAGGAATGGCAACAATATTGATAATTATGTTGGTGAGTCTCTTAATTTTACGGGTGAATCATGGTTTTCAGCTCAGAACGGAAGGCAGGACTTCATCATTCCGAATTCTGTTATCCAGACCGGCACTGACGCTAGCGGTAACCCGACCTATGCTCCCAATACGAACATAATTACCAAGGGCAACGGATGGGCTAATTGGGGAGAGACTACTTTTTCAACCACTCAAAGCTTGTATATGACAAGTGCAGCTTTCATAAAGCTGAGAGAGATATCTATTACCTACGATCTTCCAGTTAAAAATCTCTTTGGCGGAGCCATAAAGGCTGCCCAGGTAGGTTTGGTTGGAAGAAACCTCCTGACGTGGGTACCCAAAACCAATGTATGGACCGATCCTGAATTTAACGTCGAAAATGGAACCAGCAACGCTGTCGGTTATACGAACGAATATCAGACTCCTCCTACCAGGGTTTACGGTTTTAGTGTTAAACTTACTTTCTAAGTAGCAAAAACAAAAAAATATGAAGAAATTAATTATATTATTAACTGTATTGCTTGTTTTGGGAAGCGCGTGCAAAAAAGATTTTCTTAATGTAGACGAAACTAACCCCAATACAGCATCTGCTGTTCCGGCAAATTTGGTTTTACCGGCAGCTCTTAACTCTATAGCTGCCAGGATTGATGACCCTCGCAATTATGAATTCTGTTATCTGTGGTTTGGTGCATGGTCAATCAGTAATGGATATGTACCTCCCAGAAATTTAACTGAGTATAACCTGCTTAATAGTGGCTATCAGGCAATCTGGGATAACTCATATTTAATCCTTCAGAATCTCGATTATGTGGAAAAAGCTTCCATGGCATCTACTGAAAAGAATTTCAGAGCAATAGCAATTATCATGAAAGTTTACCTTTATCACAACCTGGTTGACACTTATGGTAACATTCCTTATTCCCAGGCTTTGAATACAGCCGGTGGGATATTGAAACCGGCTTACGATGACGCTCAAACAATATATGAGGATCTGGCTGTGAAGATTGATACCGCAATTAATCTTATACAGAAAGCTACAATTACTGATGATGCAGTGGGAAGCTCTGACATAATTTACCAGGGCGATATGGGAAAATGGGCAAGATTTGCAAATACCATTAAGCTCAGGATGTTGATGAATCAGGAGTTTATGTCCGGAAGGGCCACCTATATTACAGGTGCATTAGCAACTACTGCTTCAGTAGGATATCTTGGTGCAGGTGAAGGAGCGATGCTTAACCCCGGGTATCTTCAATCAACAAATAAGATGAGCCCGTTGTGGGAACTTTTCTACAAACAGGATAATTCACAACAGGCCGACGGTCTTGGTTATTATGTAGCAAATCAGGATGCATGCACCTTTCTGACAACCAATAATGACCCGCGTAAGCTCAGGTTCTTTCAGCCTATTACAGGATCCACCACAACTATTCAGGGTAATTATTTTGGAGGTTATGAGCAGCTTCCTGTACCTCAGACATCCAAAATAGGTCCGGGTCTGTTACAGGGATACAATCAGAGCGCCCCGATCTTAACTGACTTTGAAAGTCTCTTCCTTCAGGCTGAAGCAGCTTTAAAAGGCTTTATCCCGGGTAATCCAAAAGCATTTTATGAAAGCGCCGTTACACAGTCTGTTATTTATATGGGCCAGACATCTTCTTTAGATCCATCAACCTATGTTCCCCTCACTGCAACTGATGCCGCAACATATCTTGCCCAGCCTTTAGCCCTGGTCAATTATGATTCATCACCCGATCCGCTGAAAGCTATCATTACACAGAAATGGATAGCTTTAAATGGTATCAGCCCGATGCCTATCTGGACCGATTACCGCAGAACAGGTTTCCCTGATTTCATTAGCTGGAGCATAGATCCTGGAAAATTATCTCCTACACCTCCGGTTCGTTTGTTTTATCCACAGACTGAGGTTACTACTAATAATGATAATGTTCTGGCTCAGGGTACAATCACCTTAACCAGCCCAAAAATTTTCTGGCAGAACCGTTAAAATTGAAATTGCCATAAATTAAAAACATTTAAAAAAGAAGAATATGAGAAATAAAATATTCATGATAATATCCTTTCTGGCAGCATTTGTTGTTTTAAACTCCTGCCTGAAAGACGATGTTGGTGTGGACTGGACATCTTCCCTCAAGGGGAAAATGTATGCCGAAGTATGGAACTCTTTTCAATCCTTTGGTTTGCAACCTGTACCTGATACTGTTACCCTTAAGTTCCTGGTCAATATTGCTTCTGATCAGCCTCCAACTCAGGATATTACAGTTACTCTTGGAGTCGATACATCTCTCGTACGCAAGTATAATGTACGAAACAAATCCAGCTATTTGTTATATCCTAACATTCAGGTAGTTGATAACTCTATTACTATTAAAGCCGGAACTCAGAATGGGTATGTTCATGTTAAAGTATGGAATGCTGATAAGTTAGACGCATGTGATCAATACATGGCTCCTATATCTATTCTGACTGCGTCAGGTGGTGTTGTTGTGGCAGATCCTCTTAACGTGGGTGCGTGTCTGTTGGCACTGTCGACAACCAACCCGTATGTAGGAGATTATCATGTCGTTGGTTACCGCCTGCATCCAACTCTGGGTGTCTTTTCTGTTGACAAAACAGAAACTTTATCCCAGGTAGATTGTCAGACTGTTGTTAAATCAGCTTTTGGCGACTATCCGTATAACGTCCAAATACAGCTTACTACCAATACTATAACTGTCCTCGGAACGATTTGTTATAAAGTAAATATTACAACAATCGATCCGGCTACAGGATCTCCAGTTGCTTCAGGTCAGGGACAGTATAGTACTTTTACGGGTTCTGCCACTACGGTTCCTATTCCCGTGACTAATGATGTGAACTATTATAACCCTGTAACGAAGACTTTTGTTATAAATGGGTATTACAACTCCGGAGCGCCCCGTATAATGTATGAGGTCCTGACAAGGTTATAAGTAAATAATTCTTCATGAAAAAATTTGCACATAAAAAAAGTTCGATATGAAAAGAAAAATTATATTTTTTGTAACACTGCTGATAATATCCGGATTAGTTGCAATGCAGAGTTGTAAGAAAGCTGCCCAGGTAGCGTTTGAGGTTCATCATTCTTTCACTGCGCCTACAATTATTGCTCCGGCTAATGATTCAACTGTAACAATTACAGGAACAACTGTTGATCTTACGTGGACCTCAACAAATGCCGATGGCGCTACTCCTCTTGCTAATGTTTATTTCGGAACATCAAGCACTCCGCCACTCTACGCATCCGACGTTAAAGCTATGACGCTTACTGTTCCTGTAGTAGTTGGAAAGACCTATAATTGGAATGTCACAATGATAGACGCCAATGGGGTAATGACCAATGGTCCAATCTGGAGCTTTACAATCTTTGATCCTATAGCTATCTTTACAGGATCATTCAATGTTGCTGAACCGGTTGATGTTCCACATTACACTACGAATTTTACCAAGCTTAATGATTCAACAATTGTAATCGATAACTACTGGGATTCAGGGTGGGCTGCAGATTTCATAATTAATTTTGCAAAAAAAACCTATCACATGCCTCTTACTACATGGGGAGGCGGTTATGCAGGTATAGAATCAGGAACAATTAATACTACTACAGGCGCGATGACTGGTACTTATAATATTTATCAACCATACCCCACTGTTATAGAGAATGGGCCTCATACCTATACTAAGTAAAGCAAAAAGTACATCTATTTTTAAAGAGAGGCAACCTTTCGGGTTGCCTCTCTTTTTGGTTTGTCATAGTGACTCCCTCCAGGAAAAACCTGTTTTAAAGCTACCCCTTGTCCCCCGATGCCGGGGCGGGGGATTAGCATGAAAATTGGTAAAGTGACTTAAATCTGCATTATTAATCAAATTAGGACAAGGCTTAATGAGATCCCGAGCCAAGGTTCGGGATCGACAAAGTAATCAATTTTTAAATTGATTGGGGCAAAACTAAACGAGATCCCTAGCGGTAGCGAGGAATCCCATTGATGCAAACACAAAATTATTAAAACAGGACTACTAAAAATGAACTGTCAATGAATCCCGCAAAGCGGAAGAAATGAGGAACCGAGTCCCGCTGAGCGGGACGAGTTCACCGAAGGTAATCTCCTAAATGCAGAAACAAATCTATTAAAATTGGCCCGCTAAGGATGAACTGTCAATTCCGAGTTCCGATGGGGAACCTTATGATAACTTAGTGTTCACTCTATCTTCAGATTTACCAGCTCAAGCCTTGTAGATGAGGCTCTGAGTACTTTTATTACGATGTTACCTATTCTAATAACATCATTTATTCCCGGAATACTGCCATGATAAAAAAGGATCATTCCGGCAAGCGTTTCATAATCATCTTCTTCAGGCAGGTTAAGATGATATCTCTCATTCAGGTAGTCAATCTCAAACCGACCCGATAATACATATTCATTATAACCAACTTTCTTCTCGATCAGATCAGTAGTATCGTGCTCATCCTCTATGTCTCCGACAATCTCTTCAAGTACATCTTCGATGGTCACCATCCCTGATGTACCTCCGAATTCGTCAACAACAAGCGCAATACTCTTCTTCTTCTCAACAAATAACTTCAACAGCTTATTTGCCGGCATTGTCTCCGGGACAATGGCAAGTTTTCGGATCATGGACTTGATCTCGGACGGATTTTTAAAGATATCCTTCAATTCAAAATAACCAATAATATTGTCAATACTCTCCTGATAAATCAGTATCCTCGAAAGTCGGGTCTCGACAAATTTCTCTTTCAATTTCTCAACTGAACTTTCAGATTCAACTGCTTCAATTTCAGTTCTCGGTACCATACACTCCCTGAGCTTCACCTTTGAAAAATCAAGAGCGTTCTGAAAAATCTTTATATCGCGATGATCTGGTTCAGATTCCTCTTTACTCTGTTTACTCAGGTTTACCAAATGATCGAGATCAACTTTGCTGAAAACAAGATCTTCCTGTTTCTTTTCACCAGTGTTTATTTTGAAGAAAATTCTTATAAACAAATTTGAAGCTGCAAGTATGAACTTGCTTATCGGATAAAAGAGAAAAAAGAAAATAAGGGTCGGTATACTCAGGAACTTAAGAAAAAAATTCGGGGAAATAATAAATATAGTTTTGGGGAGAAACTCAGCAACAAGAAGAATAACGGCAGTTGAAAGTAATGTATTTAATATCAGTACCAAAAGGTCGGAATGAAATACAGGAGTCAGCAGTGCACCAAGGGTTTTAGAAAAAACAAGTCCATAGATAACCAGTGAAAAGTTATTGCCGATCAACATTGTGGCAATATACTGGCCCGGGTTATCAGTAAAAAATTTAATTATTTTTGATCCGAATACGCCTTGTTTCCTGTCGAGTTCAATCCGGAGTTTGTTGGAAGCGACAAATGCAATTTCCATGCCGGAAAAGAACGCAGACAGGATTACAGCCAAAAGTATTATAAAAATTACGTTCATTAAGCAAAGTTAGCTCTTTTTCCTTTGCCTGTGTCTTATCCATGCAAAGACAAAACAGATCAGAGCCATAAAGGCAAAAACAGGAATTTTCCTGCTGCCGTTCATTAGTGCAAATCTGGTTCCTGCCGCTACACACAGAACACCTGTCGCAATCCAGATGAGCTCCATAACGAGCAGCGAACTATTCCTCATCTTTAAGAGAGATTATAGCCTTAACTTTGAAAATCCTTCTTTTGTTGAGATGAGAATCTGATTCGAAACCAATTCCGACACTGTTCTGATCTTCACTGGTCATTTTCACAAATCTGTCGGTGTAAATACGATCTTTTTCCTGATTCCAGAATAACAATTCAGTTTCAAGTTTTTCATTACTCTCGTTAATCACTACTACGCTATCGCGGAGTTCCCATAGATTATTATTGGTGCACTTCGCATATTTTGATACTACTGTTACTGAATCCTTCTGGTTATTAAAAAAGACCACTCTTATTCCTGATCTGAATTCAGTGTAGGGGGGATCGGCTTTATCATATTTCTCTATAAGAGGCGCTTTCATTATAAGCTGCACCCGTCCGGAATCGGTCAGAACAGTTTTAATATTTCTGCCGGTAAGTGAAGGGAGTGTGAGAAGATCTGATTTTGGAATTAGGGGAATTTTATGTTCGCACGATATCATAATCATGCTTAAAAAAATAAGCGTTGAAATCGCTGAATTAATTCTGAGCTTTGATGACAGCCTTTTCATAGGGGAGATGGATATTCTTGATTTTCAGATTAGATGCTAACCTGTGGAACTTCTAATCATATTTCCTTTTAAGAAACCAGAAGTCATACAGATTAAGGCTGAGTCCTACTGTAAACATGTCTTCATTATGAAGATTGTTTGCTGCAGAACCGATTCTCCTGGTAAAATCAAAAAACAGATTCATCTTTGAGTTTGAGTACGGATTTCCCTGTACAACACGTAACGGCAAACCAAATCCAACGCTTCCTCCATATTCTTTAAGTTGTTCTCCGTTGATAATTAAATAATTATCACCAATGTGTCCGCCAATACGATACTCAATTCTGCTTGCATAACTGTAATTAGAAAATTTATCCGGGATATATTCTGCTCCGATAAGAAGTTCCCGTGTATCGGCTGCATATCCGGTTGAACCCGGAATTATTGAAGTTGACCACTTAGTTGTAACATAATCTAATCCGGTTGTAAATTTATTTTTCTTTCCAAAGGAAATGCCAAACCTGTAGGTAGCCGGAATAAAAGTCTTGGCTGAGTTATTGGAAACATACGACATAGTGTCACTAATACCATATGCTGTATACTTCACTGATAGCTGGCTGTATTTTGTGCTATAATTATTGCCTGTGGTTATTGATGCACCTACGTTGAGAAAGTAATTATTTTTAAATGAGGTCGTATATTGTATTCCGTAATCAAAGTTTATTCCTTTTAAAACTAATTGCTCTTCGCTCTTATTATTAAAGACATTATAATAGTCTGAAAATATAAACGAATTGTCTCTGGTTATCTGTCCTGAAAGAAACGACAGGTTGGCCCCCACGGAAAAGTGTTTCCCGATCTGCACACCGGAACCAACGAAGAATTTGGTTATTCCGCCGTCTCCACTATGATCTGCCGTATATTCTCCGATATTTGGGTCATATGCTGGATCAGTTGAGGTAATAGTTTGCGTTATTTGATAGTAACCCGAAGTAACTGGAACGATGCCTGTCACAAAACCCCATCTTTTCGACAGCGGAAAGCCAATGATGAGATGGTGGAAATCCATATCATTGGATGAAAATTTTGAAGCACCTTCACCGATAATATTACTGCCATAATTAAGACCAAAATCAAAATTAAAAGAGATTGTATCAAGACTGCTGTACGATGCAGGATTTGTAAAATATATCGAATTGTTATCTCTGATTGCCGTACCAACACCTCCCATGCCGAGACTTCTGAATGATCCCTGGGCCTGAAGTGTTCCGAGATTAAATCTTGAATAAGGGGAATCAATTTTTATTTGACCGAAAGCCGTGAAGGCAAAAGAAAACAGAGAGATAAATGTGACAATTATTAGCTTATTTTGCATTGTATTCAAGGATATAATTTAATCCATCAATCACAATATCAGGCATATATGTGATTTGATAGTTGATTTTGTCTTTAAGAAATTCACTGTCCCCACCTGTAAGTATTATATTGAAATCAGAATGTTTATTCTCAAACGTGCGAATATACTCATTTATTTCATAAACAACTCCCGCTATAACCCCGGCTACAATTGCATCGGTTGTATTTTGCCCGGGGAATGAGTAATTGGTAGTCGCTGAAACCAATGGTAATCTGTCAGTAAATTTATTCAATGCTTTGAATCTCATTGTCAACCCTGGAGAGATAGTGCCTCCTTTATAGGTATCGGTCGAGAGGAACTCAAAAGTAAGAGCTGTACCGGCATCAATAACAAGAACTTCTGACCCGGGGAAAAGGCTGAAAGCTCCGGCTACAGCGGCAATCCTGTCGGTTCCGAGTGTCTCCGGAGTATTATATTCAATTTTGAACGGCAGCTTCGATTTGTATGAAAGAACATGCACAAAAGGGATTTTTACAAATAACAAATCAGTAATAAACTGAGGCAACTCTTTAACTGATGAAATAATCGCTTTCTCTATTTTATGTTCGGTCAGTCTTTTTTCAAATTCCTCACAACTCAGATCATTTATGCGAGATTGGGATAGCTTTGTTTTCCACTGGAAAACAGCCAGTTTTGTACTTGTATTTCCTATATCAACTATTAGATTCATAATGCAAAGGTAATGAAAAGTGTCTTAAGTTTTAACCTCCACTCCGCCTTTACACCCTAAATCCCCCCAGGGGGGGACTTAGAAAACGCATTTTTTTTAGCCATCCTATGGAGGGGGTGGGGGCATAGCCGTCAACCTAAGAATTTTGTTTAATTTGATTTACCGGCCTCTCCCCCTCGTTCCCCCTCTCCCGATGTGAGAGGGGGAAGATCATTCAGGATGTTGTAGATAATTCTTTTATAGTAGCATTTATTTTTTCAACTACATGATTGCAATCATGCAAAATCTGGTTATTTGTAAACCGGAGAACTTTTATTCCGAATCTTTCCAGTTCACCAGTGCGACCTTCATCATGACTTTGAATTTCCTTTTCTGTATGAATTTCTCCATCTACTTCAATAACAAGTCTTAAATTATGACAATAAAAGTCTGCGATGTAGAATTCAATTGGATGCTGTCGGCGAAATGGAAATCCTGATTGACGGAACTTTCTGAGTATTTTCCACATGTCTCTTTCCGCTTTAGTCGGATTCTTTCTCATCTGCAAAGCCAGAGAAAACAACTCAGCTTTTGCTCCGAAAAACATGTTCTTTTCTATTACCTTCTTTATTATTCCCATACTTTCATCCAAAATATACACATTTATCCTGAATTAAAGCCCCTCCCACTTCGGGGGAGGGGTTTGGGGAGAGGCCGGCT
>PMIJ01000054.1 GCA_003157015.1 Bacteroidales bacterium | reverse complement strand
AGGTAAGGGAAACTTCTGCTACATTAAGAAAATCAATTGTTTGCTGGGTGGAATGTGTGTTTTTCATAGTACGATAAGTTTAAGTTAAACAAAGTTTTTACCAGGGAACCGAAGCCATAAGGACTAAATAAGTGCAAAAGGANNCCATCGTTTTAGGACTTATGGCTAACTTTGTAAAAAACTTGTTTATAGACGTGAGCCTGGGGCGAACACCACTTCTGTATTATGATTTTAGTGTGTACCATTGTACCGCTCAAATCATCGCATTAGTGCTGTGAAGGGTTAAGAACATGAATAGACAGGATGGCTAAGAGGCTTCCGCAGGCGAAACGTAGCCCGGAACATAGCGACACGGGAATAGATAATCATTGAGACCGGAGAGAACACAGCTTCCCGTGGAATGCCCTGGAGTAGAAAAATCCGTGACCATAGTTGGCGTTATATGCTTGTTGTTTATTTATGTATGCAAATTGTAATCTAACCGGACGTGTGGTCAATGCGCTCGGCTTTCGCACGTTATTGTACTTTAAAGAGATCCTGCGTTTAAGCCCATGGTTAAAACCTTTTTACCAATATCCAGGACAATTTTTGACGGATTGTAAGCGTAGTTAATTGCCTTAATACATTCTTTGGCTCCTGGTACCTGTTTAAAGACTGCAGATAGAGCATCGAGGGGATCTTTCGCATTAGCCAGGTTCACGGCAGTATTTACAACCTGTGAAGCTTTGTTATACTCTTTTACTCCCGGCACGTCTCTTGCTATACTCATGGCAACACTTTTAGCAGTATTTCTCATTTGGTTCTTCATCGTGTGATAATGAGAGAACTTATGTTGCTGCGAGCGTTTGTAATCAAAATTTGTATCAAAGCTTTTTTCACAGCTCTGTACAAATTTCATCCGGTCGAAGCCGATCTGAACCTCTTTGCCGTTTATTATATTCTTGGAGTTTTTGGCATTTGCCATAGGGCTTAAGCGGATCTTCTTTGACTCGTCCATTCTTGAAACAACAATATGCACGTGTGTTTGTAGTCCTTCCTTCTTATCGCCGGCTTTATATAGTCCCTCTTTCACTTCCGCTGAGTCCCTTCCATGATACCTGGTATGCTCAACCTTCCCAAAGTAAACAAGGCTTTCGCCTGTTAATCCCCGGTTGAAATTTTTTGCATACTCATCCATAACTTTCCGGGTATAATCCTTCAAAGCCTCCTCATAATGTTTCAGCTCGATGCCGGTTAATTGGGATATATTTTTTATGTCTCTGCCGGAAACTTTTCTTCCAATATGCCTTAATTCGTCTTTGCTTGGGTTAACAGAAATCATGTAAAACTTGGTCTCGTCTTTCCCAAGTTTCCCTTTGTTATTATCAATAATTGCCTGGGCTGAATAGAAAGAAACGTCACTGCTATAGTGATCAAAAAACTTCGTCTGGCTCAAAATATCCTTATCCAGGTTCTCTTTCTCCAGATAATTAATAAGGTCCCTGCAGCTACCCCTGTTATTATCCTTTTTTGATGAATGAATTTTAACGTACATTAAAGCGTTTTTACGTATTTTTTATACTCGTTTATATCTCCTATTGGAAGATCAATAACCGGTTTTCTTTCCAGACCCGTAGATTTATTTTCAGTATGTGAAAGGATATTTTCAAGATACTCCCGGGTTGTTTTTAATTTCAATTCTGATTTATTAAGCTTCTCCTGAAGATCTTTATACAGATCAGAAGTTACATCATTTTTTACAGTTTCACTTACCAAAGATCCTCTCTTTTCTTCATCGCTTTTTTCCCCGGAAAGAGCTAAAGACTTAACCTTATTTTGTCCCACCACCTCTCCTCTTTTTGGAGCTTCTTCTTCTATATATGTTACAAACCTTGCAATTAATGTGTCCATTTTTCCAAAGGTTGGTTTTATAAAATCATTCTCCTGTTTTCGCATGAATGAAACGATTGTATCACGGAATTTTTTAAGTTCTTCTGCTGGAGAAAGTATTACCTGGTCTTTGGGATTAAGCCCCGTTACTTCAAAGTATTTTGCCATTGCATCTAAAAAATCGACAAGGCTCATGTCAAACTTTTTGGCTAATCTGGCTATAGTTATTTTTGTATCACCATTTGAGTTTAAAGTTTCATATTTTGCCATATAGTAGTTATTTTATAGTTACTTTCAGATGCTAAATTATTAATATTCTTTGATATAAAATCACAAATAGTTATATATTTTATTATAAATAACTATCACTATTTTATATTTTATTTATAATCAGGAGAATCATGATAGCAGAATCAGGTTAGCCTGATTCCATCTTGCTTTCATTCTGAAACATTTTTGCACAACCTGAAAATCAGTTCCTCTGGGCTTATTTTCACTGAGCATTTGTGTGTAGATTACAAGTAGAAAAATGAATCGTTTCAAGTTAAAGGGTGAAATTATCTTAGTAGACAAACCAGTAGAGTTATTCTCGTCCAGACAGGGGTCCTTAAAAAACCCCTGTCTGGATGGGAAATAACTCTTTCTAAAGAAGAGTCAGAATATTCTTATATGGATCTAATTGACATTTTGATGTTTTAGTCAAACTTATCCTATTTAAAAAAAGATTATATTTGTACCGTAAATGGTACACATTTAAATTTAAAGAAATGTTAGTAGTAAGCAGCAGAGAATTCAGAGACAGTCAGAAAAAATACTTTGATTTGGCAGTGAAAGAGAGAGTCGTTATCAAGCGAAAAAATGAATTTCTAGAACTTGTGCCAAGGGGAAATAGCATACCCGAAAACCCAAGTCCAAGCAATGACCCATGGTTTGATGATCCCCGGAACATTGAAGAATTGGAGAGACGGCTAAAAAAACATGAAAGTGGTGATAAGTCAGGGGGCATTGTTCTCACAACTAAAGAGGATATCAAGGCATTTTTCGAATCTCTTTGATCCATGTACAAAATACATATCACTAAAGAAGCAAAAGAGGACATTTCGGCACTTGATCGGTCAGGCGACAAAAAATCCATTGAAAAGCTTAAGAAAATATTTTTTGAGCTTCAAAACACCCCAATTGAGGGAATTGGACAGTCAGAGCTACTCAAATATGGCTATACAGGATACTGGTCTCGCAGAATCAACAAAAAAGACCGGCTAATATACCGGATATACGAGGAAACGGTCACGGTGACTGTTGTTTCAGCCAAAGGTAACTATTCAGCCAGGTAAAACTGAGATCAAATGTCAACAGTCAAAATCTGCAAGTGCAAACAATGCATGACTAAGCGCAAGAGAGTCAAGAAAAATACCCGGAAGATTTTCCGGAAAATGACTAACACCTGGAGACGAAAAGGGAAAGAAGGAAAGATCAAAACTTTCTGCTGGGCGTAATTTAGCTCCAGCTCATTCAGGAAAGAAGAAGTCTTTAAGGGAAAAAACAATGACGAAGAATTTTTTCAAATACAAAAAAGGTGTTGGTCACTACCATTCCGGCGCAAAAATCCATTCCGGAATGATTGATTATACATTTTTGCTCCCTGGCAAAAATGATTTCTTAATAGAGGGTTTGCGGATCTCCTGCGAGATCTCAAATAATATTTTTTTATATTGCTATATATCAAATAGTTACAAAATGACTCGCCGCCGGAATCTTTTTTGGTTTTTTTGCCTCTTTTCTTTTCCTTTTTGTTTTGTTTTTCTTTCGTTCACCTTTTCCGGTTATTTTCGTTCAACTCTCTGTCATTCTGTCAGTTTCGGGATTTTTAATCTTATAAACTTCTTCGTTCTTTCTAAAGGCATTTTTAAGGTATATTTTTTGCCTCTTTTTACGTCTCTGGAACTAATTGTATTTTAATGTATTACAAGGGTGAATGTTAGTTTTTTACAACTCAATGTTAGTTTTTTACAACTCAAAATGGGTCGAATGTTAGTTTTTTACATCTCTTGTTAGTATGCATTTGTTAGATTAAATTATATTACATACATTTAAAGAAAAAATTTAATCCATGAGTAAAAACGAAATTAAATTAGCGCAGGCCAATGTTTTGACTCAGGCAAGATACAATTTCACAGTAGTGGAAAAACGGGCAGTTTATTACATTATCAAAGAGGTTAGAAGGCAGTTTATCGA
>PMIJ01000202.1 GCA_003157015.1 Bacteroidales bacterium | reverse complement strand
GGCTTCATAATTCATAATACCGTTCTTATCAAAATCGATAGCTGCATAGATACCTGAGTTGTTTACCGCTGACCAGGGGATAATTTTCCCCAGAGATTGTTTAAATCCGGTAAGCTGTATTGCAGTTGCCTGTGCAAGAAGTTTTAATTTATAAGAAGATCGGTCAGGTCTTTGGCCCTGACTTTCTTTGGATTGCTGATTATCGGGTTTTATATCTGTGACTGATACATTTCCTATGGGATATTTAATTCCTACTTTAAAAGACTTTTTCCCGAGAGTGTCTATCAGGAACTCGAGACCGGACCGGAGTATTTTTGTCTGCATGAAATCATTCGATATGCTGCAAACAAAATAAAGGTTATTGTGGTCATTTGTAATATTATAACTGATTCCTGTTTCCTGGTCANNCTGGTCATAAAATCTTAATGGGTTTGACCATTCCGATAATTTCCCATCAACTGTGACTTGCCTGGTTTGCCAGCCAGATGTATTATATATTTTGTTTGAACATGAAATAAAAAAACAGGCAGCTAAAAAGAGTAAAATGATTTTCTTCATTTGAATAAGTTTAAATTTTTAGGGAAATCACTCTTTAGTAAAATTATCTGTTGAAGTTGTTGTCTTAAAGCAAAATCATAAAACTGATGCAGGTATTGAGAACACGAGAATCAGTTTTATCCATAAATTGAACACTGATTATAAACTATTAGACAACGATTTTTGTATAAATATTCCCGAAACTGAGAATACATTTAACTTAATGGATATTATTCAGCTTTATCTCGCATGAGTAATCTTGTCACCTACATGAGTACATAGGAAAATGAAATTGTTTATGTAGTTGGTTTTGACAGGGTAAACATGTCGAACACATCAGTTTAGCTATGATGTATTTAAAGAAAATTTTCAAATTGCTATTGATATATTATGAAATCAGAAAATTTATGATATTTTTGCGCTTCCTTTGTCCGCCGAAGCGTTGGCGAAGGCGAAGATATTACCTCCTTCGCTAAAGCTACGGAGGTCAATGCGGGGTGTGGCGCAGTTGGTAGCGTATCTGGTTTGGGACCAGAGGGTCGTCAGTTCGAGCCTGGCCACCCCGACAAAAGAAAAAGCCTGGCACGAAAGTGCCGGGCTTTGTTTTTCCGTTGCATTGAAAGCTTGCTTTCATAAGCTAAAGGAAAACAAAACCCGCAAATGAGCGTAGCGAATAACAGGCTTTTTCATATTGATCACCCTCCCCTGGATCACCAAAGGTAATCCTGCTGCAATTACAGTGAAAGTATCCGGTTCCATGGGTATAAAATAATTGCCTCTTTTCACTCTCGATGTTGCAGGTTTTTCACCATAACTGAGAGTATGAAAAAACCCCGCTGCCATGCACAGCATGGCAAAGCTTTTCTTAACTTTAACTGTTCAAAGTTCTCTAAAAAGTACTAATATTCTACAGGATGAATGCTGATAGAGTTTTGGATTTTGTAGCAGCGATCAATAACGCTGATATAGATAAGATCTGTGGGTTAATGACAAATGATCATCTTTTTATTGATTCCCGGGATAACAGGGAGACCGGTAAGGAAAATATGAAAAAGGCATGGATCGGTTATTTTGCATTATTCCCTGATTATAAAATTGAGGTTAACGAAATCCTTGTTAAGGATCCGATAATTTGTCTTCTTGGATATGCAAGCGGGACATATAAAAATCTGAAAAATACAATTAATAGTAATCACTGGAGAATTCCTGCAGCCTGGACAGCTATAACAAAAGGTGATAAAATTCAGGTCTGGCAGGTCTATACAGACAATAGTATTGTGATGGATATAATAAAAAAGAATGAATGAATAGCCGCAAAAATAACTATGCCTTTACAAAAGCATTCTTCAAGACTTAAAAAACCACTTATGATCTTAAAACCCCTTGCAAAAACAATTCGAAACATTGCATCTTCTTTTTGGTCCCATCGAATCCTGAATGCTGTTATAATCGGTGTTGCGATCTATATCGGAATAACATTTTTGTTTGGGTTACTCTATTTCTTGTTTGGTGCATTGGATTTTAAATCGACTGCTAGCAGTAAAACAGTGCATTTCCTGGATTACATTTATTTCAGCGCAGTAACTTTTACAACAATAGGTTATGGTGATATTGTTCCTAAAGATGGAGCCGGGCAGGTAATCGTTTTTATTGAATCATGTTTTGAGTTAACTTTCATACCTGTTTTTGGAGGGTATCTTGCATATAAATTTTTACAGAGACCTAATGATATTCTGCTGACAGACAATTTTTTTATCCGTTTCAGAGATCAGCGTATTTATCTCTCTTCCAGGGTCGGCAATAAAGGAAAAAACCTGGTAGACTGCACTGCAACAATAGAGTTAATTAAAATTGCAAATAATGTGAAACGGACTTTATATAAACGGGAAATTAATACTCCACTGGTAGAGATGACCTGGTTTCTGGAAATTCGTCTGGATGGTGAGGAAAGCATACCAGCTCTTCAACAGCTGAAGGCACTTTTAAAACATCCCGATACTTCCCTGATCCGTACCACAGTAATAGGGTATGATTCTGATACCGGAAACCTGGTTCATGTTTTTAAATACTATACTATGGATAAATTAATATATGGAGGAAGGTTTTCAGATGTTTATACATGGGAAGGAGTCAAACGAACGAATCCTGACTGGACAAACTTTAACAGAGTCGAAACTTTGACAACGACGGAGCAACAATCTATTGACCTTCTGTTACTGCAGAATGAGTGAACCTGCCGGTCATTACGTCACAGATAAGTAAGTATTTATGGAAAGAACAGGAACAACTGGAAAATCTGAAAATAGGCAATGAGTTTTTGAGTACCGGTGTTCTCGTTGAGAGCTTGTATATTCGGCATAATTTTTGCGCAATATAAAATAAACGAAACCTTTCCCGGTGAAAACGTATGATGTAAATTGCCGGATAACGCAAATAATCCTGGTATTGAGTATTATAATAATGTCAGGGTGCAAAAAAGACAATACAAATAATATTGCATTTCTTGGCACATGGATCTCTGATGATCTGACTGATACAATCGAATTTACATCCGACCATGATCTGTATAAAATGATTTACGGCTTTAATGACCATTTTATCTATAATTATACAAGCGATAGCATTACAATCGATTACAGGGGCAGGGCAATGCCATATATTTATATGGGACCACCAACCCCAGCCTATTACCAATTAAACGGAAATATGCTGACAATCGACTTTAAACGACCACCATATGCCTTCAGGCAAATGGAAACGAAATTTTTAAGAAAGTGATATTTATTAAAATACCGTTCGTGGTATAGTATTGATCCTGGTTCTTATGAAAACCGGGAAATTTGTGGTAACAATCTAAATTTTTCAGGTATGAATATTCAGTAATGATAATCATACATTAATTAATATTATGAAAAAGATAATGTTCTTTCTGGCTATAATGTTATCCTGTTATGGATGTAAAAAGGATGTTTCATTTATCTCCTCATCAAGTCTGATCGGCGAATGGTCGTGGATAAGCACCTGTGGAGGAATTGCAGGAATTTGTTATACTCCGAAATCAACAAATCAAAGGATCAATCTTGTTTTTACAGCGGATTCGATGTATAAGTCATTTATTAACGACACCTTAAAAAGCTCAGGCAATTTTCAGGTTTATAAATCAATAACCCCTGATACAAAAGATACTTCAACCATCCTTCAATATGGCTCAATTGGTGAGTTGTTCCTGATAATCCGCGACACGTTATATTTTACTTACAATAACTTATGTTTTGATTGTTTCTCGTCTAATTATAAAAGAATTAAATAGGAGTAAAAAGTGATTCATTTTCAATGAAATAGCTCTAATAATTACATCATGAAAAAGATATTATTTCTTCTAGTAATATTTGTATCTTTCTATGGATGCAAAAAGGATAATACAATTGATAATTCATCGGGATTAGTTGGTAAATGGAACTGGATAAGTACTTGTGTTGGTGGGGGTACAGTTTGTATGACACCGGCCTCAACCAATACCTCCACCATCATGTTATTTACTTCAAATGCAGTTTTTACTATATTTAAGAATGACACTCTGATAGAATCAACTTCATTCCAAATTTACAAATCGGTTTCGGAGGATGGAATGAATACCAGTTATGCCGTTAAATTTGATACAGGGGATACAGAAATATTCTCAATAGCTCATGACACCCTGTCGCTAATGAATGGAGTTGATTTCGTATCTTTTACAAGTCGTTATAAAAGAATTAATTAAATACAATATCAGTGATTATACTTTTAGGTCAATCTTAAAATTTCTTTGTTCATGAGATTTACAATAACTGTGTTAATAATTACTGTATTTGCCTCCTGTTCCTTTCCAAAATGCGATTGTATAGAGGCAAGTTCAGATATGATTCAAACTGTCTATTTTAATAATTTCAATCAAAGTGATCTGGATTCTATTGTTTTAACCAGCTATAACTTAAATTCAAATTTCACATCATTGGTTAATAGCTACACAATTCATGGTTATAAATATGATACTCTTAAATTTTATGCTCAAACGCAGCCTTTAAATATCAAACTTGACTATAAATTGAATCCCCACGAGCGCATTGGCTTCGCCGAGCTTTCCGCCAAGTGGCGGATCGGTTCTNNAATTTACCTTAGGGGATCGAAGATTCTTCGCAGCTACCTGCGAAGAATCAGACAGTTTGATATCTTTCGAGTCCGACTGCTTCTTCGAATACCCTTACAAACCTGATTAAAAATGATGAATAATCTTCCTGATCCATATCGTTATAAGTCTCATCAGAAGTTGCAGGAATGTCTTCAAATCTGTTTTTTTTGCTGTAATTGCTTTTATACGGTGTGGTAAAATCTATTCGCCGGCCATCAATCCGGTTATAGAAATGCCATCCATTTTTTCTATGGGTCTTTAAAATTTCACCACCAAAAATATCGTGTACCAGTACAGATGTAAGACTGTCCTTATTTTCCGTAGGCAATTCATTTGTCCAACTGCGCTTAAGCGCATTATCCACAACCTTTAAATTAATCATTTTCTTCTGCTTTTTGAAATGTGTATTGTCATAATAGTGCATTATTTTTTAAAGCCAGCTTTTTAGTAAATCATAATTATTTTACTGGAAGAAAGTTATAAAATCAAGATAAAAAGAGTGTTATATAACTCTTTTAAAAAGTTATATAATTTACAGGTTAATGACACTGAATTGTTTGTAATATTATAAATGGATATCATGCAGAAAATTTATCAATCATCCTGGCAAAAACCCTGCCTGGTGTTTAGTTTAGTCAGATTATCTTTATGTATAGCCAGATAATTAAAATTAAAATGCGATATTTGGAGTTAAACTCATTAGAAACTTTCAGTTATTCATAAAAAATTAATAATCAATGAAAAACTTTCACATCAAGAATTCGGTGATTACAGGTTTGGCCCTGATTCTGTCAGGGATTTGTTCTATCGGTTTTTCACAAAAAAAATCTGATGCATCTGTTCAAAAGGGAGGCATAAAACTTGAATATAAGTACCCGGCAGATAAGTATGTCAAATATCTTTCAAACACGAAAATTGTTCAGGATATGGACGTCAATGGACAATCGATGCTTGTCAATATATCTATGAGTCTTGGATGCGAGGTGAAATCTGCAGGGAAACAGGGTGAAAACCTGAACCTCGAAATCAGGATAGACTCAATGGCTCAAAATGTCGAATCGCCTCAGGGAAGCGCAGGCGGACCAATCAACGAAGTGAACGGGAAAGTATTTAATCTGATAATATCTACTTCCGGCAAGATTATAGACCTTAGCGGTGCTTCCAAAGTAGTTTATACTGTAGAAGGAAGCGGGGAGAGCAATATGAATCAGTCATTTCTCAACTATTTTCCGTCTTTGCCCAAAAATTCTGTTCAACCGGGAGAAACCTGGACATCAAATGACACAATTGACAGCAAATCTCAAGCAAACTCTGTATTTATGCCTTTAGAAGCAGCTTATAAATTTGAAGGAATCGAAAAGATAAATGGATCAGATTGTGCAAAAATTACAGCAACACTTACTGGTACCAGAAAAATGACCACGCAATCACAGGGAATGGAAATACATACCAGTGGTCCGTTTACCGGCACCCAAACTCTGTATTTTGCAGTTAATGAAGGGTACTTTGTTAAGCAAACGGTAGTTTCCAAAATGACCGGCAATATTGAAATACCCGATCAGAATATGTCATTCCCCGTAGTTATGACTATAACATCAACGAATGAAATTATAAAATAAAAGGTTATTTTTATTTGTGGACCTTGATTACTAAGCCACTTTCCGGCGCCTTTCCCTTTGTATTGAAAGACGCCGGTTTTGTTATCTCTTTATTGTCAGTAAAGATCTGAATGTAGTATAACCCCTCCTTTGAAAAAGTAAGGGGAATTTCATAAGAAGTTCCGTTCCTGTAAGCCGACAGATCCCATGCGTATATATCTTTATATATCTCGTACGTATAATCCCTGTAACTTCCTTTCCTGCTGATTTGTGCAGGTGAAAGAGGATGCGGCCAATTTTCCCGGTATATAATCAGATAATACATATACCTCTGCCCATTTGTCCTTACTTTTATGTTGAACTGTTTCCCAATACTTACTTCATCAGGTATGTTTTCAAACTCAAAATACCTGTCGATAAACTCCTCATAATATCTGAATTGTCTTCCTGTTATACATAAGCCGATACCAACCCAATTATGGGATTTATCAATTATGTTTTGTTTATGACCGTCATTAGGTGCTCTTTCAGCCATGAATTTATCATGTCCTGATTTCATAAGAGCGCCGATCAGAGAGACATTATAATTATCTGATGACCATTCTCCGTAAGCATTTTCAGACACATGGTCATATCCTCCGGCAAAAGCATACCTGAGATACGGTTCTTCCCCGGCCATGTTCCAATGTCCGATATATCCATTCTCAGCCGCTTCCCTGCACATTTTATTTGCTACTCTGGATGCTAGAATATCTAGTTTAACGGGTAATGCATTATGCTTCATCCTGCTTTTATTGATGATATCGAGCTGGACTAATTTTAGTTTCAGCGACTCCTCAGTATCTTTAAAATCAATGAGCCCTTTTTCTTTTTCATTAAGCTCAATATAATTCTCCAGATCATTTGCTCCGCCATTATTAGTCATTTGAGGCAAGATGGGTTGAGGAATCAATAAGGAAACGATGATCGGTATTATAAGTTTTCTTATATGTTTCCCTTCTATTTTGAACATAACCCTCTCCAGTTTGTTTGAATTGCAAAAGTAAATTATAAGATATGAAAACGAATAAATTAAGCTTACTATTATTCCTGATGATGTTTTCAGGAACAGTTTTCTCACAATCATCAGGATTTTATGATTTTAAGGTAAAAACTCTGGAGGGCGGCATATTTGATTTCAGCACACTTAAAGGAAAAAAGGTAATGGTTGTTAATACAGCTTCAAAGTGCGGATTTACTCCGCAATATAAGGATCTTGAAGAAGTTTATAAAAAGTATGGTGAAAATCTCGTTATAATAGGCTTTCCTGCTAATAACTTTGCAAGCCAGGAACCGGGAACAGCTACTGAAATAAGAAAATTCTGCACTGACAATTATGGTGTTACATTTCCAATGATGGAGAAAATATCTGTCAAGGGAAATGATATGGCTCCCATATATCAATGGCTCACTTCCAAAGATAAAAACGGGGTTATGGACTCTGAAGTAAAGTGGAACTTCCAGAAATACCTTATTGATGAAAACGGGAAACTTATTGATGTAATATATTCAAAAGAAAAGCCTACTTCAGACAAAGTAGTTGCCTGGATTACTTCAAAATAATAATGGCAAAACGGCTTAACGTCACAATTGTACAACTGGAAAACGGAAGAAAGGGAGACTTAAACCTGGATACCTAGACACCAAGACTTCAAGACAGTACAATAATCAGACAATAAACGGAATAAACATCTTTGTATCTTTCATATAGATTCTGTATTGATCTCCGAATTTTGCGATCATCTCATTTTCTTCTATCCGTGCTGTAATGTAAACAGCAATCAGATTTACGATCCCTAAAACCAGCTGTACTTTCTCAGGATTTTTTAGCATAATACCTGTTCCAAGCAGGAAAATTGACAGGTACAGCGGATGCCTTATGTATCCGTAAATACCCGATTTAACAAGTAATGATGTGTTTTCAAAGTTACTGTCTGGTTTACCTTTTCTCTTTAGTAACATATATCCGGTAATAACAACATAAGCGGAAAGGATAAGAAGTATCCATGAAACCAACTGGACAGGGGAAAACGGATTGGTGAACCAAACCTTATAATTTAATAAGACCAGGATAAAAACACTTTCAAATGCGAAAAACCTTGCAATACCATGGTATCTTTTGAACCTGAGAGATAAAAACCATGAGAAAAGTACTATTATAACAGTTCCTGAAATCAGCGCAATATAATTCATAAGGCAATATTTTAAATTCAAAATTCAAAATAACCAAACAATCCCAGGACCGCAAGACCTCAAGACTTCAAGACTCCCGGACTCTCAGACTCAAATTCTATCCTGTTTTCTCATTAACCTTTCTGAGCCATTTATAAACCTCAACCTGAGACTGGTTTATTTCATTTTTTCCTGGTTTTACGAATTTGTTAGACTGATCAGCATCGAATATCCTGGCTTTAACATTGTCTCCCCACTGGATATCAAATATCTTCTTTATTTCGCTTTTTATATTCTTGTCATAAACAGGGCAGGTTACTTCTATTCTGTGGTCAAGGTTTCTGGTCATAAGGTCCGCGGAAGAGATGTACGTCTGATCATTGCCTCCGTCGCAGAATATAAGAAATCTTGAGTGTTCAAGATACCTGTCTACTATTCCGATGGCTTCTATTTTCTCACTGAGTTTCTTCACTCCGGGTACAAGCGATAACATTCCTCTGACGATTAACCTTATTTTTACGCCCGTCTGGCTGGCTTTATAAAGATAATCAATGATCTCGACGTCGGTAATGTTATTAATTTTAAGGTAGATATAGGCTTTTTTCCCGGCCCTGGCATTCCTAATCTCATTTTCAATCAAAAGAATTATCTTATTTCTCAGGAAAAATGGTGAAAGAACCAGGTGGTAAAAGTTATCCTTTTTATAATTTACACTGAAAAAGTTAAATGCTTTAAATACTTCGTTCGTGATCTTTTTATCTGTGGTCAGAAGAAGAAGATCGGTATATACTTTTGCTGTATCCTCATTGAAATTGCCTGTACCGACCGCAGCGTACCGCTGGGTTACATCGTTTTTCACACGTGTTATGAGACAAAGCTTGGAATGCACCTTTAAACCTGGAACGCCATAAATTACTTTAACACCTTCGCCAAGAAGTTTATTTCCCCAGAGAATATTGGCTTCTTCGTCGAATCTGGCCTGAAGTTCGACAACAGTTGTTACTGACTTGCCGTTTCTCACTGCATTCAGCAGGGCATTTATAACGCTTGAGTTCCTGGCCAGCCTGTACAAGGTTATCTGTATAGAGGTGACGTATGGGTCAATAGATGATTCACGCAGGAGATCTATAAAATAGTCGAAAGGATGATACGGGAAAAACAACATTATCTCTTTCTTCTTTATTGCAGACAAAATACTTCTCCCGGTTTGTATATCGCGATGAGGAATTGTACCCAGGGCATCATTAAACAACTTTTTGCGGCCAGGGTTAGGGAAGCTCATAAAATCTTTGAAATTATGATACCTGTTGCTGGGAATTGTTACATCATCAGGTCCGAAATTCAGTTTTTTGGTTATTATATTCAGAAGATCTTTCGGAATTGTCCGATCGTAAATGAAACGAACAGGAGTACCTTTTTTACGTTGTTGTAAACTCTTTGAAAGTTTGTCAATGTAACTCTCTGAAATATCATCGGCTATCTCAAGCTCAGCATCTTTTGTAAGTTTAATTGTGTATGCAGATATTTCATCAAAATCGAATATGAAAAATATTTCCTTAAGGCCAAACCTTATTACATCGTCAAGGAAAATAATATAATTGCTCTCCTCTTTCTTAGGAAGAAGAATAAATCGCGGAAGTACATTGGATGGAATCTCAAGGAGAGCATACCGTCTTTTCTGAGAATCAGCTTTGGAAAGGTAGATTGCAAAGTAGATTGCATCGTCAGTGAGATTTGGAAGACTGGTATCCTTCTCGATCAAAAATGGCATTAACCTGGTTCTTACCTCCTTGTGAAAGTATTGCCTTACGCATTCAGCCTGATCGACATCGAGCTGTTTCTCATTTATTATGTACGTATTATGTTTTGCAAGTTCATGTAGGAGACCGGTATATATCTTTTCAAATTTTTCATTATGGGCAAGAACAATTTCTTGAATTTTCTTAAGTGTGGCCTTCGGGTTGTACCCAAGAATTTCTTTAGAGTTGTTGCCAAACAATGAAAGTCTCTTTAAAGTTGCTACCCTTACTCTGAAATATTCGTCAAGATTATTAGAGTATATCCCCAGAAACTTAAACCTTTCCAGAAGAGGAACCTCTTTGTTTTCGGCTTCCTGCAAAACACGTTCGTTGAATGACAGCCAGCTGATCTCTTTTGGAATATATTTTTTGTTCATAGTATGTTTTCGGGTTTTAGGAAGCATTCTATCCTGCCGGTATTGCGCTTTATTTCTGACCACGTGGGGATATTAAAAGAGATACAGACTACTCCACTTTTCGGGATAAAGGCGCATCCTTCTTTAGACAGATTGTCTGCGATCTGTGAAAATGAAGGGTTATGGCCAAAAAGTGTCACAATATCCGCATCCTCTTTGACGCATGACAATACAGAAGGAAGATTTTTTAAACTCAAACTGAAATAAATACTGTTGTTTAATATTAGATCTTCAGCATTTATACCATATTCACCCATAAAGATCAGTGCGGTTTCAAGAGCCCTGAAAGCAGGACTAGTAACAACAGTTCCCAACGAACCTTCTTTCTCCAAAAGTTTAATGGCCATTCGTTGTGAGATTGCTTTCCCCTTCAGAGTGAGAGACCTTTCGAGGTCAGAAATCTCAGGAGACTCGTCTTCGGCTTTACCATGCCGGATAAATATTAATTTTTTCATTATCTCCAGAAAAGTGAATGATAAACTTATAAAGATTCTCTATATGCCGAAATTAGTTCCCATTTTCTGAGCCTGGATAACAATAGAATCTTTTGGATCAACAAGTTTTAGCTTTCCGGAAACTTCGGAAAGAGGCACAGATACAATTTCAGTATTTTTCAGAGCAACCATTTTACCGAAATCCCGTTCTGCAATCAGATCCGCTGCTGCGGAGCCATACCTTGTCGCCAGTACACGATCCATGGGAGAGGGAGTGCCACCTCTCTGGATGTAACCCAGTACTGTTTCTCTTGTTTCAAGGCCGGTCAGTTCATTAATCCGCTTGCTTAACGACTGAGCTGCGGAACAGCTGTCCTTTATTGGATTCTTTATCCCTTCTGCCACAACTACGATAGAGTATTGCTTATTTTCACTGACGCGTTTAAGAAGATATTCTGCAATTACATTCTCGTTATATTGAATCTCAGGGATAAGGATAACATCTCCACCTCCTGCAATACCTGAATATAATGCTATCCAGCCAGCGTTATGTCCCATCACTTCAATTATCATTATACGTTTATGGGAATTGGCAGTAGAATGCAGGCGGTCAATAGCTTCAGTAGCAATATTCACTGCTGAATCGAATCCGAATGTAAGGTCTGTGCCCCATACATCATTATCAATTGTTTTGGGAATACCCACTACGTTTAATCCTTCCTGTGAAAGGAGGTGAGCAGTTTTAAGAGTTCCGTTTCCTCCGATGCATACAAGACAATCGAGACCCATCTGTTCATAATGCTCCTTTATCAGGACAGGTTTACTTATTTCATTTTTCCCTTTTCCGTTACTCTTAAATGGTTTCTCTCGTGAAGTTCCCAGAATGGTCCCACCAAGAGTGAGGATCCCTGAAAGGTCTGCCTCTGTTAGTTCACGGTATTCCTTATTTATCATCCCGGTAAATCCATCACTTATACCGACCAGATTCATTCCGTATTTCACAATTGCTGTTTTGCCCACTCCGCGTATAGCTGCATTGATCCCCGGACAATCGCCTCCGGCTGTAAGTATCCCAATTCTCTGGCCCCGTGTTATTTTACCCATTATACTTTAATTAAATTTTAGTTTAAAGCAAATTTAACTCTTTATAAGTAGATTGAAGTTAATAAATTGTTACAAATATTATGATTTTCTCTGTGTTTCTCTGTGTCTTCTCCATGTTTCTCTCCCGCCGAAGCGGGACAAGTTGTACACGTTCTTTTTAGTTACACTGAGTGGCTCAGATGACTCACATAGTTGCACAGGGAAGCTTTCTGAAAATCATATGATTATAATTATATCTTTGTCTGTATAGTTATATTTATTTAACTTTATCAAACATAGAATATTACATATGGAACCGGATTATGTGAAACTGAAAGAGATTAAACCTGCACTTTCAGGATTTATCAGGGCATCAAGGGCTTTACTTAAGCGCTCAGAATTGCCTGACGAAAAAGCAATCCATGATGTTCGCGTGTTGATGAAGAAGTCGAGAGCGTTGGTGAAACTGACTATTTCGCAGCAGGATAATATATATTTCGACAGGAATATTTCCAGCCTTAAGGAAGTTGGAACAATAATGTGCTCATGGAGGGAGACATCGGTTCAGCGAAAGCTCCTTAAATCGTTCCAGAGAAAATATCCTGATATTTTTTTCCAGCTTCGTGAAAATTCCAGGTTGACGCATTTGCTTGAAAAAAATGAACCTGTGACAGGCTCGCCGGAGGAACTAAAAATAGCCCTTGAAAAAATTGATGACCTTTTAAGCAAAACAAATTACCGTGTCAGGTTTCAATCAATGAAATCAGCAGATCCCCAGCTGCTTTTAAAAGAGCTTGATAAATCATTTACAATGATAAAGGATATTTACCTGTTATGTCGTAATAATTCAAAACCTGCCCTGATGCATAAATTCAGGAAAAAAGCCAAGGATTTTCTATACCAGCTTGTTATTTTCCGGCCATTGAACCCGCCTGTGGTAAAAGCTCTTGAAAAAAAACTTGACAGTATGACACAAAACCTTGGTAAATTCAATGACCTTACACAGATAATAAAAGCTTTAGGATACAGTTACAGAGAAGGTTCGAATATGCCTGCAATGGATGAACTGGCAGTTAAGTTCAGGGAAGCCCAGGATAAGCATCTTTCCAAAGTATGGCCGGCAGCATATCAGGTTTTCTGCCCGGGTCAGAAACTGGTAAATATTCTAGGATTCAAATTGCTGGTTATTTAATTCTTAACACATCTTACTGAAGCTCCCCAACCTAAAGAGTAAGTTCCTCTCGATATTTTTTGATTTTTAGTGCTAAATTCCCAATACAATGGCCTGATCGGTAGAGAAAGGGCTAGATGTCCAGAAAAGACTGGTTTCCCCAAGGTTTATATAAGCGGCCAGATCTCCGCGATAACCTCCGGGGAGAGCCGATATAGCTGAAGCTACATTGCTTTCTCCTACAAATGTTTCGAGAATTGTCCATTCATCTGCGTCTGGAACATGCCAGTCTGAGGGGCAAAGCGTCATGGTGTTTACTGTGTACCAATTATATAATGCTCCATAGCTGCTTTTATTGAGCTCATCATTATTATACCAGCAATAACCCGGAGAAGTAAGATAGCTCCAGCATCTGTAGCATTTTCCGGGTTGAATATCCGAACTGTCATTAAATTTGGTAGTTCTCAGGCTTTCGATCGTCCAGATTTGAGATCCGATCCCGATAGTTTTATATGTATTGCCTTCTGCATCTGTCACAGTTCCATTTTCACCTGAATGATCAACTGGAGTAGTAAAGGATAGCTCATTTCCATATACGGTTCCTGCATTGCCGGTAGCGTAAGCCCGTACAAAATATTTAGTATTCGATATAAGGCCGCAGATATCTTCAGTAAAGCCCTGGGATTCTGAAAAGGTATTATCTGCAGCTTTATTATCGGAAACCGTTGCTGACTGTAGTTTGCTCCAGCACACGCCTTTTTCAATTATTCCTGAATTGCCAGCGGACGTAATTAATGCACTGCAGGAAGCAGATATCGGGGTAATAAGGGATATTCCAAGCGTATTGACCCTGGAATTCAGGGTATAGTTTTCTTTATTGCAACCCGTGGATATAAGAATACATACTCCTGTTGCTGCAGCGAGGTATTGCCATATACTCTTTTTTATTTTGGCAGGAATTACTTAATCGGTTATTATTTCATGTAAATGTCACAATTTTTTTTTGTAATGGCAAGTGTCATTTACGATGATTCTAAGACAGGGGAAATGTTATTTGTTCACAATATATTGTTATGTGCAAATAATATATCCCAGGTCATTCATTCATAAAAAAATAGACGTTTGGGTTTAATCAGGGCAATTTAAACCAGTCGGAATAACCCGAAGCGGTTTTCCCTGAAAATCTGCAATGATTGAATTCATTGGTATGCTTATCATAACAGTAATCCTTTTTCCACTGATCTGCATTCCCGGCCGTCTCTTTTATAGCATGCATAATAAAAAGCAACTCATCATCAGTCATGGTCGGATGAAGAGACAGTCTTATCCATCCCGGTTTCATTGACAGATCACCTGCATCAATTTTGTCAGTGATTTGTTTTGACATTTTAATATCGACGTTCAGGAGAAAATGTCCATAAGTTCCGGCACAGGAACATCCTCCTCTTACCTGTATGCCAAAATAGTCATTAAGCAGTATAGTGAAAAGATTGTGATGTATATTGTCAACAAAGAAAGAGAATACTCCTAATCTGTCGGTGATATCCGGGGCAAGAATATGCAGATTCCTTATTCCAGAGAGTTCCCTGAAAGTTAATTTGATAAGTTCGCTCTCCCTGTCGTGCATCTTTTTTATTCCCATTTTTTCTTTCAGGGTCACAGCAAGCGCTGTCTTTATCCCCTGAAGGAAACCGGGCGTACCGCCGTCTTCTTTAACCTCAATATCAGTTATATAGCTGTAACCACCCCATCTGTTGGTCCATTTAACAGTTCCTCCGCCCGGAGAATCCGGTGTATCATTTTTGTAGAGTTCTTTATTGAATATCAGAACACCAGCACTTCCCGGACCTCCCAGAAATTTATGCGGCGAGAAAAATATTGCATCGAGCTGTTCCAGCTTATTTGCAGGATGCATATCAATATCAACGTAAGGGGCCGATGCGGCGAAATCTATAAAGCAGAACCCGCCATGTTCATGCATTATTCTTGCCAGTTCATAATATGGAGGGAAATAGCCGGTTACATTGGAACACGAGGAAAATGAACCTATCAGAAGCGGGCGGTCTTTGTACTTAACTATCTCTTTACGCAACGCCTCAGGGTTTACTTTAAGGTCAGCTGAGGGTTCAAGAACAACAACATCAGCAAGTGTCTCAAACCAGGAAGTGTGATTGGAATGATGTTCTGTATGTGTTAAAAATACTACCGGGCGCTTATTATTGGGGATCTCTTTGCATGAATTATAATTTCCGGGAGCATGGGCGCAGAACTTAATAGCCTGTTCAGGGACCTTTAGTCCGAGCAATCTCTGCAGCTTGGCAATAGCCGAAGTCATTCCCGTACCTGTAAAGAGCAGTATATCATTATCATTAGCATTCACATGACGTTTCACTATTTTCTGTGCAAGGTGATAGGCGTCAGTCATTGCCTTACCGGTGGATGTTGATTCTGAATGAGTGTTTCCTACCAAAGGGCCTATATCATCAGAAATCCTTTTTTCAATTTGTGAGTAAAGTCGACCGCTTGCTATCCAGTCAGCGTATACCAGTTTTCTGGTTCCGTGAGGAGTTTCTATTTCAAAGTCAATCCCTACAATATTCTTTCTATACTGGTCAAAATATGTTTCAAGTTGAGACATAACTTAATGTAAGTTTTAACAAGAAAAAATTCATAAGCCTTTGCGCAACAAAGTTAATTACTTTCCGATGCAAAAAAAGAGACACTGAATTCAATGTCTCTCCATATTTTTAAAACAAGAAACTTGTTTAAGTAAATATTATCTGTGATCCTTCTCCTCCGGCATGGGCATAAAACTCACCTACGGTTAGGATTCCGCTTACATGCTCTGAGAGATTCTCTGCTTTAAAAAAGTAGTTACTTAAGAGATATTTATGATAATTATGATGTTTTTTATTTTTTATATGTTGTAAAACAATATTAAAAAAAATCAAATTAACTTAGTACAATTGAAAAATCCTTAATGTTTGTATCAATTTAAATTCTGTTTTATGAAAAAAGGAATTGTTTTAATTATGATTGCCATCCTGAGTCTGCCAATGCTGAAAGCTCAAAAAAGTAGCGCCAAGGACAACTGCGCAGGTACATGGAAATTTGAAGCCCCGTATGCTCCGGAAGGCTACACATCAGGAACTGTAGTTGTCAGCACAGCTGATCAAAAACATACTACAACAATGTCTTTTACAGGTAACGATTTTAAATTCCCGGGTGATAATATAAAAGCCGAAAAAGACAGTATTCAGTTCTCTGTATTTATTCAGGGAGAGGATGTTAAGGTTATGCTGAGAGTTGAGAATGATACAGTAATGTCGGGCAAAGCAGTTTATTCGGAAGGAGAGGTTCCTCTTTCACTTAAAAGATCTGCTGCAAAAGATGCAACAGTGAAATAATAGTGACATCAACTTTTTTACAGGCATTTTAAATTGCGTACTGCAAATTTAAGTGAATTGGTTTTGGCGGTAACCGGAAACTACTTTATATTTTAATTGTTGCATAATGCAAAATTACCACTCAATGGTTTTCATTAATTGTTTTCTATTTCATTAGATTTTGTAACTTGATAGGTGAAAATTGATTAAAAATTAGTCAACAATCATTAACCTCTTTAAATTACTTAAAACATTCAGCTATGGAAAAACTGATTTCGTGCTGCGGATTAAATTGCGCTGCATGTGAAGCAAGAATTGCAACGATTAATAACGACGATGAACTCAGAAAGGCGACAGCGGAAAAATGGAAAACGCTTTATAATGTGCCTGAAATGTCTCCATCAATGATAAATTGTACAGGATGCAGGGAGGAAGGCGCTAAACTGGGCCATTGGAGCATGTGCCAGATAAGAGTTTGTGCAGCATCAAAAGGATTTAATACCTGCGGTGAGTGCAAAGACCTGGAGGAATGCAGTTTAATTTCAGGAGTACTTAAGTTCTCACCTGAGACTTTAGTGAATTTAAAGAGTCTGAATTGATAAAAGAAAATTATCATGGCTGAAAATGAAAAAATAGTTCTCTCCGACAAATCAGTTATCCCAACCGACGATTTTATTTTTTCAGTTATCGGAGAAAGAAAGGTTCACTGGATAAGGATTATGAAATATTTATCAGAAAATTATCCCGATGCCTCTGGCTCCTGGAACTATTATAATGACGGGAAGCAATGGCTATTCAAATTTGTGCATAAGAAGAAAACTGTTTTTTGGGCTGCATTATTGACAGGTGCGTTCCGGATTACTTTCTACCTTGGTAATAAAGCTGATTCCATAATTGAAAACAGCGATCTGCCTGTGAGTATTAAAGAAGAATTCAAATCTGCTAAAAGATATGGACAAATAAGGCCTGTTACATTTATTGTCAGAGATGATGCTGATGTCGATAATGTATTGAAAATGATAGTGTTAAAGAGTAATATTAAATAAGAAATTCTCGAAAAACATGGAAACCAAGTTTTATCAGTTTACAGCCAGGTCACTTCAGGGAAAAGAGATCAGCATGGATACATTTAAGGGTAAAGTTGTCCTCGTTGTTAATACAGCAAGCAAATGTGGATTTACTCCTCAATATGAGGGACTTGAAACCCTTTACAAAAAATATAAGGATCAGGGATTGGTCATTCTTGGCTTTCCCTGTAACCAGTTTGGAAACCAGGAACCTGGTACGGAAAAGGAAATAGCAGAAGGATGCCTTCTAAATTACGGGGTCTCGTTTCAAATGTTTTCAAAAATTGAAGTTAATGGCTCAAATGCAGACCCGATATATAAATTTTTAAAGGATAACCTTTTTGGTTTTTTAGGGAAAAGGATTAAGTGGAATTTTACAAAATTCCTTATCGATCGGAACGGATTACCTGTGAAAAGATTCTCGCCGTCAACAGAACCTGAAAAACTGGTGGGTGACATTGAGAAGCTTTTAAAAAGCTGATTTTCTCCTTTTTTTCTACTTATTGCCTTTGCGCCGCTACGCCGTTCTTAATACGTATAAATACCCCTTATAAATAGGCTTTAATCTTCTTTCTCCCACCTTATTTACGAGTTACCTTTGTGTTAACTTTTTAACAATTCTTACTCATACAACACTGATGGGAAAGCTGTACGATCTTTTACTGGAAGACATCAGGTTTGAAGAAGGCCTGAATGCCTGTATGAATTGCGGAGTTTGTACAGCTATTTGTCCTGCAGCAGAATTTTATATTTATGATCCCAGAAAAATAGTTGACGAAGTTCAGACAAAAGACGACGATAAGATAACTGAACTTTTAAAATCAGAAACAATCTGGTATTGCGGCGAATGCATGTCGTGCAAAACACGCTGTCCGCGCGGAAATGCACCAGGTTTAATAATTATGGCATTGCGTTCATTATCACAGGATCTTGGATTTTTTACAGAATCCGAAAAAGGAAGACAGCAGCTTGCTCTGAAAAGAACCGTAGGCAACTGGATGATTACATATGGTTATTGCCTTTACCTTGAAGGTGTTGGTACATCGCTGCATCCTGAGCAGGGACCTGTATGGGACTGGATCCAGGATAACTGGAAAGAGCTCTTTAAAAAAATGGGTGCAAACTATAAAGGCGATGGCCCCGGAATCCTCAGAAGAGTTCCCGAAGAAGCAATGGATGAAATCAGGGAGATTTTCCGGGTAACCGGTGGCATGAAAAGATTTGAAAATATTGAAGAATATTCTAAGATAAAAGCGAAAGAGTTAAATATGGAACTGGATGAAGGTATTGAAAATGAATACTTCCGGCATATTTATAAAGCTAATAACGGGTCGCACACAAAATAATATTTTTAAAGATGATACTTGAGGGGAAGAAAGCTGTTTGGAATGATTATCAGAAAGAAATTGCGGATAATAACTACTTTTATGTGAGGAGTTGTGTAAGACAGAATTTCTTTCCGGGCTCAGAGACAGCGTTCCTTAAAATCATGCGCGAAGTGCTCGGTAAGGATGTATATGAACATCCCTGTCATACATCGTGCACAGGGATAGGTTACCACAGTGATATTGTACCGGTTGAAACAACGATGACTGTTGTGGCGCGTCAGTTTGCACTTATGACAGAAGCTGGATACAAAAATCTTTTGCCCTCATGCATAACCTCATTTGGTTTGTATACGGAAATCCTTGATACCTGGCATCATTTCCCCGAGGTTGAAGACAAAATAAGGCATCAGCTAAGGAAAGCAACAGGAAGAGAATTTGAAAAACCTGAGAATCTGGCTCATGCAAGTGACGTGATCTTTAAATTCAGAAAAGAGATTGGTGCAAAAGCCAAATACAAACTCGTAAATAAAAGTACAGGAGAACCCCTCAATGTCGTCGATCACATCGGATGCCATTATGCCAAAATGTTTCCCTCCAAAGGAATTGGCGGAGCGGAATATCCTTATGTGCTTGGGGGTATGATAGAAGAGTGGGGAGGCCAGGTAATTGACTACCCTGAAAGAAGGCATTGTTGTGGTTTTGGCTTCAGGCAATACCTGGTTCAGGCAAACAGGGGATTCTCTGTCGCCTGTTCGAGGGAAAAATTTGAATCAATGAAACCTTTTAAACCGGATATGATAATAACAAACTGTCCGGGATGTCCTATGTTTCTTGACAGATGGCAGTATGTTATAAATGAGATGGAAGGCAAGCGTTACGGTCAGAACGGAGAAGGAATTCCTGTTTTTACATATGAAGAGGTTGCTGGTCTCGTGCTTGGGTATGATCCATGGGATCTTGGTCTTCAGATGCATCAGACAGATTGTGAACCTGTTCTGAAAAAAATAGGAATTGAATATTCCCCTGAAGATAAATATAATCTTGATGTAAAACCCTCATATTCAGAAATTCATAAATTATTAAATGTCTGATTATAGATGAGAAAACATGTTGTAGTGATAGGCGGAGGTGTTGCAGGACTTGAAGTTGCAGGTCAGTTATCGAAGGTTGGAATTGATGTAAGTCTTATAGAAAAGGATTCTAATACTGGTGGTCATCTGAATAACTGGCACAGGCTTTTTCCCGACAGAAGAAAAAGTTCGGAGGTAAAAAAGTATCTTGACGGAATTACAAAAAATAATGATATTAAGTTACTGACAGACACTACTATAGAAGAGTTTAAAAGGACAAATAATCATTTTTCTATAACAACAAACAGAGGTAAAGAACTGACTGCTGATGCTGTTATTGTAGCCACTGGTTTTGATCTTTTTAAGAGCGCAAGGAAAGAGGAGTATGGCTATGGCATATACAATAATGTCATTACCTCTGCCGATCTGGAAAAGATGTTCAGCAATGATAAGATCGTTTTAGCAAACGGAAATGTTCCGGAAATAATAGGACTTGTACATTGTGTTGGATCGCGTGATGAAAAAGCAGGCAATTTTTACTGTTCCAAATTGTGCTGTGTAACTGCCGTGAAGCAGGCTATAGAGCTCAGGGAATACCTCCCGGGGTCGAAAGTTTTTTGCTTCTATATGGACATGAGAATGGGTGGAGCATTTTATGAAGAGCTTTACCGGGAAGCCCAGGAAAAATGGGGAGTTAGTTTCATCAGAGGTAAAGTGTCAGAAGCAAGCGAAACGATTGAAAACAAGCTGTTGATAAAGGTCGAAGATACGCTTGCAGGAAGACCGCTTAAAATGAAGCTTGATATGCTGGTTCTTATGGCAGGAATGGAAATGTCGGATGGAGGAAAAAAAATAGCTGAAATTGGCAAACTCAAAACAGGTGAAAACAGGTTTTTCGCTGCCAATGATAATCATTTTGGAAGTAACGTAAGCAATGTAAAAGGAGTATTTTATGCCGGAACGTGTACAGCGCCGATGAATATTACCGAAACAATTTCACATGCGCGGGCTGCTGTTGTCGAAGTAATTGACTACCTCAAAGTTGGTGAAAACTAGTATGGACAAATTTGGTTTTTCAATATCAAAAGGGAGACAGATCGACTATGATTCCAACAACAGGCGATTAGCCGAATTTATTTTTGAAAAGGAACCAAGCTTCAGGCTTTGTATTGAATGCGGCGGGTGTTCGGCAACCTGTACAACTGGCAATTTTACAGGTTTTAGTCTCAGGGAACTGAATATACTTATTAAGCGAGGGGAAAATGACCAGGTGAGGCAAAACTTAAGAAAATGCATGCTTTGTGGCAAGTGTACACTTGTCTGTCCAAGAGGAGTCAATACCAGAAATATAGTTGTTCTGGCAAAAAATGCCTTGCAAAAATATGACGAATATGAAATTTGATCCTTTCATAATACCATTTAATATTGGATTATACTTTATACTTATCTATGTTATAACTAGAAGTGTAATTTGGTTCCGCGATTTATCGAGACCTGATAAACTAAGGCTGCAGCGAGGATTCTTTGGAATGGCATTTGGCCTTAGTATTAAAGAGATTTTCATGGAGAGTCTGCTCCACAGGAAAATACTTAAATCTAATTTTCGTCTGGGTTATATGCACATGAGCCTGGCTTTCGGATGGTTTTTGCTTATTTTGTTTGGCACTCTTGAAGCTGATATATTCGGAACAAAACACCTTAATGCACCTTATAAAGCAATCTTTTTCAGGTTCTTTAACCCTGACCATGGCAGGACAGGCTTTGAGGCAGCGTATGGATTCCTGATGGATCTGATACTTGCTTTCATTCTATCGGGTCTGCTACTTGCTGTAATAAAAAGGTTTCATTCCGGAATTGTCGGAATGAAAAAGACAACCCGCTTGAAAATCACCGACAAAATAGCCCTTACTTCTCTATGGTTGATCTTCCCGAGCCGCCTTCTGGCCGAAAGTTTTACAAGCGGAGCATATGGTACAGGCAGTTTTCTTACAGGGTCACTTGGTTCCTGGCTTTCAACCTTTCTGCCTGCACAACAAATGGCATATCCTTTCTGGTGGCTTTATTCCATTTCACTGGGCACATTTTTTATTCTTCTTCCTATTACGAGATACATGCATATCCCCACTGAACTGTTCCTGATTTTCATGAGAAATTCAGGTATAAAAACAGGTGATCAGGCAGGTACTTTTTCGGAAGTTCAGACTTACTCCTGCTCTTCATGCGGAATATGCATTGATGCGTGTCAGCTTAATTTTTCAGCAGGAATTACAGATATTCAGTCAACCTATCTGATGAAGGCTATTCGTAATAATAACGATGTTTCAGAAATTGCTCATAACTGTCTGATGTGTGGCAGATGCGATATGAAATGCCCGGTAGGAATTGAACTTTCACCTATTAGAATGATCCAGCGAAGGGTAGGAGAAGCGGGGAATGATATGCTGAATATCTATAAGGGTTATTTCAGAACAAGGCAAGCCATTAATTCGGAAAAACCAATCGGGTCTTCAAATTACAGTTTTCTTCAGGAAAGCAATCCTCAAAAAGCAGATGTACTCTATTTTGCCGGATGTATGACCCATCTGACACCCGCAATTAAGAATTCCATGATAAAAATTCTTGAAGCGTCAGGAATGAAATACACTTTTATTGATGAGGATGGAGGCGTCTGTTGCGGACGGCCGCTTATGCTTGCAGGCCAGGATAAGGAAGCTAGGGAGCTTATTAATTATAATTCGCAGATGATTTGGAAATCAGGAGCTCAAACGCTGGTGACATCGTGTCCTATATGTTATAAAGTTTTTAAAGAGAGCTATTATCTTGATGTTGAAGTGCTTCATCATTCGCAATTTATTAAGAGGCTCATTGATGATGGGTCAGTGAAATTGAATTTCCTGCATAAGAGGGTTGTTTATCATTCTCCTTGTGATCTTGGAAGAGGTTCCGGTATATATAAAGAACCAAAAGAGGTACTGAAGCATGTTTCACGTCTTGAGAAGACCAAATTCGAAGATGAAAATTCGCTTTGCTGCGGAGGAAGCCTGGCAAATATGAAAATAAGCTCCCAAAAGAGAAAGAAAATAGCTCTTGATGCCGCTTATGAGATGACCAGAAATAATCCCGATATTCTAGCTACCGGATGTCCGCTGTGTAAAAAAACTTTTTCTGCTGTCACAGAAACAAGAGTCGCAGACATTTCCGAGATAGTTGCCGAAGCACTCATTTTAACGCCATTTAAAAAAAACATTAGCCCTCAGATCAAATCTATAAAACAGCTGGCAAATATCTGATCTTATCTTTGGGGCTCTCTGTGATCCCCGTGGATATCGGGACTCAGTGGTCCTCTGTGTAACAATACAAGAATTTACACTTAGTGACACGGAGATGTTCAGAGGTGCACAGAAAAAATCCGGTTTTATTTTTTTTGCTTTTTAAACAATCCGGATACTGAAATTGTTTTTCATGCGTTATATTCTGAAATCATAAACCTATCAAATTTAGAAAAATGGGAAGCATAACACGTGGGACGATCTTATTTATAGGCATATTTTTATTTTATTCCTGCAACAATACCGGCAAACAAAAGGAAACAAATACTAAAACTGTTCAGAACAAAATCATACAGCAGTCGGATGGGACCATATCGCTGAAAGTTGACAATGCTGAGTGTTATCAGGATAATGCAAATCCTTCAAGCAATACTGCAGAATGGAGTGTTCTTGTTTCGAAATCCGGGCGATTTAATGTCTGGTTATCCAGTGCCACAAAGGATACCACAGATTTGAAATATGATAATTCAGTGATGCTCAGCATACTGGATAACAGGATTGAAGCCCGTCCGGCATGTGATAAAATAATTCGTAACTCCTCAGATGTTGATTATCCTTACTTCAGAGCAGATTCTTTTATAGGCTCACTTTATATTCAGGATACCGGACTGTTTAATATTCAAATAATAAGTGAGAAAATCGTTACTAAGGAAATCAGGAAGGCAGAATCATTGGGATCGGATAATTCAAAACTGCTATCTGTGTTTCTGACACCGATTACCCAGTAATCCTCACAGCTCGCAAAGAATTTCTTAGCTCTTAGCCCTGAGATATATAGTCGATTTTGGAGTACAAAAAATTTAGATTCTTTTCTTAATCCATTCCTTTGCATTAACAAAGGCCTTTATCCAGGGTGTAACATCGTCATTTTTCCTGTCAGAAGGATAATATCCGCATTGCCATGGGAAATAAGCTCTTTCAAGGTGTGGCATCATTACAAGGTGACGGCCATCATCTGAGCACAATCCGGCAACATCGAAAACTGATCCATTAGGATTTGCAGGGTAGGTGTGTCTGCTGAACTTCAAGGGTATCTGGTATTTGTTTTCAGGAAATGGGAGGCTGAACTGTCCCTCTGCATGAGCTACCCAAATTCCAAGTTCCATGCCTGCCATGTTTCCAAGCATGACGGAGTTATTTTCTAAAACTTTTACACCTAAAAATCCTGATTCAAATTTATGAGACTTATTAAGGAGCAGCTTTGGTCTCTCCTTGTGATGCGGATAGAGAAGACCGAGTTCCACCATAAGCTGACATCCGTTACAGACTCCCAGTGATAGTGTATCGGATCTTTTATAGAAATTTTCAAGAGCAATGCGAGCTTTCTCGTTATATCTGAATGCACCGGCCCAACCTTTGGCAGATCCCAGTACATCTGAATTTGAAAAGCCTCCGACGAAAACTATAATATTGATTTCATCAAGAGTTTCCCTGCCAGATATCAGGTCTGTCATGTGGACATCCTTAACGTCAAATCCAGCCAGATAAAGTGCATAGGCCATTTCCCTGTCGCCATTTACACCTTTTTCCCTGATTATTGCAGCTCTGATTCCTGTTTTTTTTCTTCTTTCAGGAGATATTGAGAGTGATTTAAAGGTTCCTGAAAAATCAGCCAGATTAAAATGCAATTCATGATTCTTATAGTTCTCAAACCTTTCAAGTGCTCCTTCCGGCCCGCATTGGCTTCTGTCAAGAAGGTAAGAAGTCCGAAACCAGTCATCGCGTAGCTTATCAATATCAAATGAAAACAGATCATTTTTGTTGGTTACAAACAATGTTCTGTCATTAACAGGATGACCAATAGAGAAATATGATATGCCGTTTTCAAGAAGGAATTCTTCAACATCGTCTTCATCTTTTACCTGAATGATTATTCCTGGATTTTGACTGAAAAGAATTTTTATAGTATCCTCCTCATCGAGAGCCGAAACATTAATAGTTATTCCTCCGTTTATGTTTGAGAAACACATTTCCAGTAGGGTTGTCAACATTCCGCCGGCCGAGATATCATGACCAGAGAGAATCTTTCCTTTTGATATCAGATCCTGAATCGCATCAAAAACCTCTTTAAAATAAGCAGGATCGTTTACCGAAGGCACATCATCGCCAAGCCTGTTGAGAACCTGCGCAAAGCTGCTGCCACCTGTTTTAAAGGCATCACGGCTCATGTCAATGTACAGGAGGCTCGTGTATGGATCATTTACTAATACCGGTTCAATAATTTTCCTGATATTATCAATTTCAGCGGCGGCCGATATAATTACTGTCCCAGGTGAATAAACAACCTCGTCACCATATTTCTGTGTCATTGACAGGCTATCTTTCCCTGTCGGAATATTTATGCCAAGGGATATCGTAAAATCACATGCTGCCTTAACTGCTGCATACAATCTGGTATCTTCGCCCGGATTTTTGCAGGGCCACATCCAGTTTGCAGAGAGGGAAACACTTTTTAATCTGTCTTTAAGCGGTGCCCATATTATATTAGTCAGAGCTTCAGCAATTGACAAAACTGAACCTGCTGCCGGATCGATAAGTCCTGCCGCCGGGGCATGTCCTATAGAAGTTGCCATACCCTTTTTGCCACGATAATCAAGGGTAATAGCGCCAAGGTTGTTCAATGGCAGCTGAAGAAGACCGGCACATTGTTGTTTCGCGAGTCTGCCGGTAACTGATCTGTCAACTTTATTGGTAAGCCAGTCTTTGCATCCAACTTCCTCAAGCTGAAGAACCTGTTCTATATATTCTTCAATTTTTTGAATCGAATAATCAAGTTTTTTATAGTGGTTTTCGACTATAATATCATTCATAATTGTTTTCGGAGGGTTTCCGAACAAAGATGAGAGAGCAAGATCAATTGGTTTTTCATTAGTTACCGGATTCTCCAGTGTAAACATCATGTCGCCTGTCACTTCACCAATGATATAAATTGGTGCTCTTTCCCGTTCGGCAATCTTCCTTAAGTTGTCTATATCAGTCTTTTTCATTACCAGTCCCATGCGTTCCTGCGACTCATTTCCGATTATTTCCCTCGCTGAAAGAGTGGGATCACCGATTGGTAATTTGCTGATATCAATTCTTCCTCCCGTTGCTTCAACAAGTTCCGAGAGACAATTGAGGTGTCCGCCTGCACCATGGTCGTGGATTGATACTATTGGATTATTTTCTGCTTCATTTAATGCCCTTATAGCATTATAAACTCGTTTCTGCATCTCCGGGTTGGCCCGCTGAACAGCGTTTAACTCAATTGAACTGTCGAATTTGCCGGTATCCACAGATGAAACTGCTCCTCCTCCCATTCCAATCCGATAGTTATCACCGCCAAGCAGTACAATGAGATCACCTTTTTCAGGAACATTTTTTTCACTGTCCTTTTTTTTGCCAATTCCTATTCCACCGGCAAGCATTATTACCTTGTCATAACCATATTTTTTGAGATTCTCAAAATGTTCGAAAGTAAAAACCGATCCACAAATCAGTGGTTGTCCGAATTTATTTCCAAAATCGCTGGCTCCGTTTGAAGCTTTGATCAGGATATCCTCTGGGGTATGATATAACCATGGCCGTTCCTTTGTTGTTTTTTCCCATGGTCTGGCCCCGTCAGGACGGGGGTAAGAAGTCATATAAACAGCTGTCCCGGCAATTGGAAGGGCTCCTTTGCCTCCCGCAATGCGATCCCTTATTTCACCTCCGGTACCGGTTGAGGCGCCATTGAAAGGTTCAACAGTAGTTGGGAAATTATGTGTTTCAGCTTTGATTGAAAGGACAGATTCATAGTCTGTTATGTTAAAAAAATCAGGTTTATCCTGTGTTCCGGGAGCAAATTGCTCGACAACAGGTCCCTGAACAAATGCGCAGTTATCCTTATACGCAGAAACTACACTATTAGGATTGGCCCTGGTTGTAGACTTTATCATCTGAAAAAGGGTCTTCTCTTCTTCATGGCCGGCGAGAACAAAAATTCCGTTGAATATCTTATGACGACAGTGTTCTGAGTTAACCTGGGAAAAACCGAATACTTCACTATCAGTAAGTTTTCGTCCTAATGAAATACTTAGTTTATCCAGATATTCAACTTCTTGATCATTAAGTGCGAGTCCTTCTCTTAGATTATATTGTCTTATATCATCTATATAAAAAACCGGGTCAGGCAGTTTGTCAATAGTAAACAGGTTCTGATCCAATGCGTTATAAAGTGATTGAAGCATTGGATCGTAAGAAGGCTTTTTGGCTGTCGCCGGATAAAATTCCTCGATTCTCTTTATTCCCGAAATCCCCATGTTCTGGGAAATCTCAACCGCATTTGTGCTCCATGGAGTTATCATCTCCTTACGGGGCCCAATAAATGTTCCTTTAAGGGATTCTTTGCTAATCAGTTTAGCATTTCCAAACAACCAGATCAGCTTGGCAATTTCTTTTTCAGGAAGGCTTCCATTTGTACCCGCAGCAATAATGTTTTTAGTGTCAGTTTCAAAAAAGAGGATCATATAGTTAATTGTATAATATTGATTAGCAATATATTATGTAAGGTTTATAAGGCGATAAATACTGTGTAAATATAATTCAAGTTTTAAGAAAATCCTATTCTGATTTCTCTGTGACCCTCTGTGCTTACTCTGTGTCTCTCAGTGTAACCAAGAGAAATAAGAACTTACACAGAGTTCCACTGAGATTTTACAGAGTTACACAGAGGAAGAACTGTTTATTCTTAAATATCGGAGGAGTTGCACAGAGGTTTTTATTTTAAGCCGCTTCGCCTAAGCAGAGCATCAATTGAAGGTTCTTTGCCTCGGAACCTCACATAGAGATCCAGAGGTTTATCAGTTCCTCCTTTTTCAAGGATGTTTTTCCTGAATGATGAAGCAGTTTCGCTGTTGAATATTCCAGTTTCGGTAAAATAACTGAAAGCATCAGCATCAAGCACTTCAGCCCATTTATAACCATAATATCCTGCTGCATATCCACCTCCGAAAATATGTCCGAACGAGACACTCATATTCAAACCCTCAACTGGAGGAAATAATTCAGTTTTAGCGAGGATCTCCGATTCAAAATCGGAAATATTTGTATCAAGAGGATTTGTTATGGTATGCCATGCCATGTCGAGAAAACCAAAGCTCAATTGTCTTAAACAGGAGTAGCCTTCATTAAATGTCGAAGCTTCTTTAATCTTATGTATAATTTCGACAGGAATTTTTTCTCCGGTAAGATAATGCACTGCCCAGCTGTCGAGCCATTCTTTTTCATATGCAAAATTTTCCATGAACTGAGATGGGAGTTCGACGAAATCACGTGCCACATTTGTGCCCGACAAACTCTCATAGGTACATTTTGTAAGCATCCCATGAAGTGAATGTCCGAATTCATGGAGAAAAGTGGTAAGCTCACTAAATGAGAGGAGAGAAGGTCTGGTTTCCGACCGTCTAGTAAAATTGGCAACAACAGAGATAAGAGGTCTAACATCAATTCCGTTTACATTTTTCTGTTCCCTGTAGCTGGTCATCCATGCACCTCCATTCTTTCCGGCACGAGGATGATAGTCTATATAAAGAATTGCAAGAAATGTACCGTCTCCATCATACACTTCAAAGGTCTTAACTTCAGGATGGTATACCGGAATTGTATTATTTACGATAAATCTTATTCCATAAAGCGAAGTAGCAAGATTCAGAACTGCAGTTTCGACTTTTTCAAGGCTGAGATATTGCTTAAGTATTTCATCATCAATATCATAAAGCTTCTTCTTTAGCTTCTCGGAATAATACGCCCAGTCATACCGTTGCAATGAACCTTCATGCTGATAATTTTCAGCAAATTGTCTGACTTTATTAAAGTCACGGAAAGCAGCTGGTTTTGATGCGAGATAAAGTTCGTTAAGAAATTTCTCAACTTTTTCCCGGGTATCTGCCATGCGGTCGCCTAAAATCATTTCAGCAAAGTTCGTGAAACCCAGCATTCTGGCTAATTCAAGACGCAAATTGGCAATTTTCAGTGCATTCCCGCAGTTATTATATTCATTGGATTTGAAGGCTCGGGACGAATATGCCCTGAACATCTTTTCGCGAAGATCTCTTTTTTCCGAGTATTCCATGAATGGTACATAGCTAGGAAAATGGAGAGTGAATACCCATCCCGGTTTTTTTCTCTTTTCCGCTTCAGAGGAAGACATCTCAATTAAGCTTTCAGGAAGTCCTGCCAGATCATCTCTGCAAGTAATATGTAGTTCAAAAGAATTTGTCTCCTCAAGTACATTCTCTTCAAATTTAAGAGATAATGTAGCAAGTTCCTCAGAAATCTGCCTGAACCGTTTTCTGTCTTCTTCTTTCAGTGCAGCTCCTCCAAGGATAAAACTTCTGAATCTACGTTCAGTCAGCATCTTCTGTTCTATGCTGAGTCCTGAGGTTTCCATTGCATCGAATACAGATTTTATCCGTTCGAAGAGTTTTCCATTGAGAGTAATGTCATTCGAAAATCGCGTGATAAGCGGTGATACCTCCTGTGCAACTTTCTGGAGATTTTTATTTGTCTCTGCACTGTTTAAATTAAATAGTATAGATGTGATCCTTCCAAGTATTTCACCAGTTTCGTCGAGTGCAGCGATAGTGTTTTCAAAATCAGGTGGTTCAATATTATCAGTAATTTGTTTTATCTCTTCAGAAGCAGATTTTATTGCTTCTTCAACTGCAGGTTTGAAATGAATTGTTTTAATAAGATGAAAAGGGGGAGTTCCGAAAGGGGTGGTCCATTCATAAAGAAGTGGGTTCATTTTTTAATAGTTTAGAGTGCCAAAAGTGCCAAAAGTGTCTAAAGTGACTATTTACCTATTTCAATTTATTTCAATTTATTTCAATTATTCATCTTTGTCATTTTCTGCACCGGAGAACTTTCCAGGATAAGGTGTATCGCCCTTTGCTGCATACCACAGTATTCTGTTAAGCAGATCGTCATCACCTGAATCAACCCCGTCATATTCCGGCAACATGCTTTTTTCTGCAAAATAGCGGGCCTTCCCTTTTAATGATAAAATTTGCGGATTCATTTCATCGAGGGGAATATTATTTGGAACAGGCAGGTAAGGGGTTTTATCCGCTACTGTTCCAAAACAATCTGTCATCGGATTAGCAATTGCATCCTGGATATTCATAGGTGGCAAGCCCAGGATCTGCTCTATAGTCCTGACCATAGAAGGTTGCGTATAATAAGTATGGACTGTCTTTTTTAACCGTGAATAAGGGCTTATTACCAGAGCAACTGTCCGGTAAGCTGAAACATGATCCCATCCGCTCTGGGAATCATCCTCAACTACAAATATGACTGTGTTTTCCCAGAACCGGCTTTTTGAAAATGCCTCAACAATCCGACCGAGAGCATAATCATTATCTGCTACCATTGCCCTTGGTGTTGGAGATCCCGGTCGTATGCCAGCGGTATGATCATTTGGCAAGGCTACAATCATCAGCTGCGGAAGTTTATCGCCAGGCATTGCATCGTAGTCGTTCAATTCTTTGATCAACGCATCGGCCCTCATGGCATCAGAAAATTCATGGTTGCCAAACGAAGGATAGGTCTGACTGAGAATTTTTTTTACAGGTTCAATAGTGGTGACGTTTATAAAGTCAACTTTTTCACCGTTTTTATATTTTTTATATATATCTGCCCATTTAAGTTTATTATCCAGTTTTGGCACTGAGGCCTCTCCATATATTCGGACTGACTTTTCATTGCTAAGCGCATTATCCCACAGGAATCCTGTTGGAGCGTAAACAAGAGCATCGGTCTGAACATGCGGATAGCTTCTGAACCAGGCTCTCATGTTCTTCTCAATATAATCTGTGACAATTGAAGCATCGGTCCACTGATGTCCCTCAGCAGAACATTTGCCTGAAACGTAGAAATTATCGAGAAGCATAAATTCCTCAGCTAACTTATGGGTATTCGGAGTTATCTCAGCTCCATAGACGCACAAACCCGGATCACCATCACCCTTTTTCATATCTCCAAGGACCTGGTCGTAAGTTCGGTTCTCCTTAATAATGTAAACGACATGTTTAAACAAGGTGGCTTCGCCTATTCTTTCCGGCACAGGTTTTGCCTTAACAGATTCTCTGGGTTTTTCCCTTGAGCTCATTGCCCTTGAAAGGTTATTAACAGCAATGACAGTATCCGTATACGCGTCTAGCTTTTTTTTGCCGGGTACAGGTATTACCGATATAGAGGCCATCATATTGTGAGAGTTATAAATCAAGTTGGCGGTCCTGGCATGATGAATGCCCAAACGGGCACCCTCAGCTTCAAGGTTTGAAACATAGAGATTGCCCTTGTCTGAAATAGCTATACCGGAAGGATAGGCTCCGGTAGGAATAAATCCAATGACTTTACTTTTAGGGTTCAGCGCTTTTGCATATTCGTCTTTTCCAAGTTCTATTACTGCAAGGGCGTTGTCCATTCCATTTGCAACATACAGAATCCTGCCGTCGGGAGAAAGACAAAGACCATCGGGTGAATCTCCGAAAAACGGATTTATTTCAGGCTGAAGTCTGACGCTTATTGTTTCTGTGATTTCATCATTCGTCGTATTTATGACTGTGACATTATCACTATTAGAATTTGTGACGTAAACAAATTTTCCAGACTTATCATTTATTATTTCATTTGGATGGAGACCCACAACTAACTCTTTGATAATTTTCCCATTTGCCGGGTCGATTACCGTAACGCTTCCTTCCCTTGTGGCTCCTCCCGCTGTTTTATTATTAACCCTGGCTAGTCCCCATGGAACTCCTGCAACCTCTTGATCATTAGCTTCCGGAGTTCTTCCGGCCCAGTTTGTGACATATAGTTTTCCGGAGGCCATTGTCAATCCGTAAGGAGCAATTCCAGGTGCGGCTACCCAGATTGTGTCACCGGAACTTAGATCCTGTTTTATAACCTTACTGTTGCCATTAAGTACAACATACAAATATTCTTTTACTGATTCTTTTGTGATTAGAATTTCATTTGGCAAGGCCATTCTGGCTTCATGTGCAGCTTTATATTCAAACATATGACTGAATTTTGCCTTATTCCCGTCCCATCTGGCTGCCACAACAAATGACCGGTCATTTATACCTATTACACTCCAGAATACTTCAGTACCATCGTTGTCAATATGCCAGATAATCCCTGAGTATGTGTTCATTCCCCCCCTGAGATTCACATGGTCTCCATTCCTGAGTACAAATTTCACCTTATTATCAGATGCAGCAATAAATACAATACTTTCTCTTTCTTCCACTGCCAGCCATTTTCCGTCAGGAGAAATGGCAACATCAAGAGCATGGTTTTCTGTGGCTGCATCACCAAAGCTCACCAGAGTACCTGCAGGCTGTATAAGCCTGTTGTATGGAAGCTGAAACTGTTTTGAGTCAGGCAGAGGCTTATTTGATAAATCCTGAGATTGAATGTAGGCAGTAAATAAGATAAAAATTGCTACAAAGAGATACTTCATTTTAGCTATATTTTAAAAAGGCTGCCCAAAATTCGAACAGCCTTTTAATTATTTTTTTCAGAATGGTAAATCACTTAATTCGTCGTTTTCCGGTGGGATATCCTCCAGCGTAGTGTGTGATGGAATATTCTGATCCTTTATGGCAGTTGATGTTTTTTCTACTTTCCAGGCATCGAGGTTGGTAAAGTAATTGATCTTACCGTCGTGTTCCCATTTGTTGCCCTTCAGGTTGAACCAGATCCTGACATCTTCGTTCAGAAAGGAATCGTTAATAAGGTCGCACTTATCCTGTATCAGCTGAAATTTAATGTAGTCAATAAATACAGCTGCTCCGCCTGATTCTTTTTTTTCAATGACAAATTCCCGTTTTTTGAATTTGTCGCTTACCTGGTTTACAGGAGAGATGTCTATAACTTTTCCTGTGATTTCAAATGCCATTTCAGTTTATTCTTCGTGAATAATAATTTTTTCAATCTTATCGCCCTGTCGGATTTTATCAATAACATCAAGCCCTTCCACCACTTTTCCAAAGCATGTATGCTGTCTGTCAAGGTGTTTTGTATTTGTCCGGCTATGGCAGATAAAAAACTGCGATCCGCCTGTGTTTCTACCTGCATGCGCCATTGAAAGAACTCCTTTGTCGTGATATTGATTATTGCCTGTTAATTCACACATTATTTTATATCCGGGTCCGCCTGTCCCGACTCTTGGATCGCTCATATCCTTTGAATGAGGGCAGCCACCCTGGATAACAAAATCGGGAATAACCCTGTGAAAAGCAAGCCCGTCATAGAACCCTTTTTTCGAAAGTGTTATAAAATTCTCCACGGTACCCGGAGCATCAGCTTCATAGAAACTGACCTTCATAGTGCCTTTAGGAGTCTGTATCTCTGCAGTAGCCATGTTACTTTACTATTTCCAGCAATTCAACTTCAAAAATAAGCGTTGAAAATGGTTTGATAACCTCACCGGCACCAGTGGCTCCATAAGCCAGATTAGCCGGAAGAAAGAGTTTGAATTTCGAACCAACCGGCATCAGCTGTAATGCTTCTGTCCAACCAGGTATAACGCCTGATACAGGGAAAGTTACGGGTCCTTTATTTTTAGCCGATGAGTCAAATTGAGTGCCGTCGATCAGAGAACCTGCATAATTGACTTTCACGGTATTCTGTGCGGTTGGTTTTGGACCAGTGCCCATTTTTACCACTTCATACTGCAAGCCGCTTGCTGTAGTTGTAACACCTGCTTTTCCTTTGTTGGTAGCCAGGAAAGCCTCATTCTGATCGATATAATCTTTATACTTTACCTTATCTGTTTCTGCTTTTTTTGCAGCTTTAGCGGTCTCTCGCTTATTGATAAAAACCATTATATATGACCTGGCGATGTCGTCAGCCATCAATGGTTTTCCCTTTTTTCCATCCATCATTGCCTCAGCCACAACCATCGGATCGAGTATAAGGCTGTCTGTTTTCAAAGCGTTATAATTTACAATACCGAAAGCATAGGATAAAGAATCTTCTTTAGTTTTAAGGTTCGCATTTTTGAGAGAACTTTTCCCGCACGAGACAAGCATTAAAGCTGTTACACCGGTCAATACAATTAATCCCTTAATTTTCATACTATACATTTTTTAATTTTAAAATTTCCGCTAAGATAATACTTTAGGGAAAGAAAAAAACCATCAAAAAATAAATTTTAAATTTTAACCGCTCTGATCATCTGCCTTTTCCCAGGGGGGCCCGGAAGAAGGGTTACATCAAAGCCACATGCCCTAAGGCTTCTTTTCACTTCTCCTTTGGCTGAATATGTCACAAGGATCCCATTTTTATTTGTCACAATCGAGATTTTTGAAAACATTTCCTTCGTCCACATTTCAGGTTGTTTACCCGGTCCAAATGCATCAAAGTAAATAAGATCATAGTTACCAGATAATTTTTCAAGCGTAAAATCAGACTGAATTTTTTTCAGAGTGAAATTTTTGCAGATATTCACACTTATATTCCAGGGTACCGAATGAATCAGATTAAAGATTTCCTTCCCGTTTATGCCCGCAAACTGGTGATGATTGAGAGTGCTGATCATTTTTTCATTGAGAGGATATTTTTCAATTGAAGTATAATTGACTTTTTTTGTTCCTGTCATGCTCTTTATAGCAGTAAGAAGTGTATTTAAACCTGTTCCGAAGCCGATTTCAAGAATAAAAAGGGGATCTGATTTACAATAATCATAGCCTTTATTGATAAATATAAATTCTGATTCCTGCACCGCTCCATATATGGAATGATAATGTTCATCCAATTCAGGGACATAGATTGTATGAGATCCGTCGGCAGTATTAACTATAGTATTCAATTTTCCTAAGATAAAAGTTAAGTCGTTGTTCGTTGCCCGTTACTGATTTCTGGGTTTCAATTTCATGAGGACTATTGACAGATTGAAAGAGCAAGGCAGGGCAATTTTTGCTTTTTAAACAATTTCTTCAAAGTTAGTGTTATCTTATTACTTTAATCTTTTTACTTTTGACTTGCTTATTAATATTTTGCATATTCAATAATTTCATTTTTATAAATTTATATTGTCATTGCCATGAAAACAAAACAGTCAAGAAGGGATTTCCTTAAGCTTTCTGCCACAGGTGCACTTGGAGCATTTGTTATTTCGAAAAGTAGCTTTAAAAATTTTGTAACACCTGGATCAGATAAAACCGCAGATGATCTCAGAAAATTTGGGATAGGGCTTCAATTGTACACTATACGTGAAGCCATGGGGATAGATGCTCCAGGGTCATTAAAGAAGGTTTCTGATATAGGATATAAATACGTTGAACTGGCAAGTTATGAAAACGGGAAATTTTATGGTTATTTGCCAGGCGAATTTAAAAAAATGGTAAATGACCTTGGAATGGAGATACTCAGCAGTCATGCCGGTGTTAATCCTAAGGGAATTACAACTGACGAAGCGAAGAAAATGGCAGAAGATCATGCCAAACTTGGTGCTAAGTATTGTATGCAGCCATGGATTGAGGAAGCCGATCGTAAATCGATTGCCGGTTATCAGAGAATGGTAGCCGAATGGAATAAAGTTGGTAAGATTATGAAGGAAAACGGGGTTACTTTCGGATATCATAATCATGATTTCGAGTTCGATACAGTAGAAGGCAAGGTACCTTATTTCGATGTTTTTCTGCCTGAAATTGACAAAGACCTTTTGACCATGGAACTTGATCTTTTCTGGACAACTAAAGCCGGACAGGATCCGGTTGAAATTTTTAAGAAATACCCGGGCAGGTTCCAGCTCTTCCATATGAAAGATATGTTGACCAAAAAAGCTCCGATATTCACCACCAACGGAGTAAATGATTTTGCTCCAGTAGGTACGGGATTGATTGATTTCAAGAGAATTCTGGCAGCGAAAAAAACTGCAGGGATGAAATATATGATTGTTGAACAGGATAATGCAGGTGAAAATAAACCATTTGAAGCAATAAAGACCAGTATTATTAATTTAACTACTAAGATTCTGGTGTAACAGCACAGAGCACAGGGCACAGAGCTTGAGTGTTCGAAACATTA
>PMIJ01000128.1:14462-51587 GCA_003157015.1 Bacteroidales bacterium | reverse complement strand
AATCCTGAGGCTGTCGTCAGAACCTGAAGCTCTCATGTTAGTAAGCTTCTTTCCCTTAATAATATTTACTTCAATATCGCCAAGACGGGTGCTTTCACCGATAACCTGACCTCTGTAAACCTGTTCTCCGGGATCAATATAGAATGTACCTCTATCTTGCAGGCGATCAATAGCGTATCCGGCTGCCATACCCTGATCGAGGGAGATTAAAGATCCATTCTGTTTAGGTATTAGTTCATCGCCTTTGTATTTATCATAAGCTCTGAAACGGTGATGCATTACGGCCTCTCCCGCTGTGGCCGTAAGCATATTATTTCTTAAACCTATAAGACCTCTTGATGGAATATCAAATTCCAAATGCGTAAGGTCACCCTTAGGTTCTATAATTATCATTTCACCTTTTCTCTGAGTCACAAGTTCGATTGCCTTACCAGAATGTTCAGGGGGAACATCAATACTTAATGTTTCATAAGGCTCCGAATTCACACCATTAATATCCTTTAGTATAACCTTTGGTTTTCCTACCTGAAATTCATAGCCTTCGCGACGCATCGTCTCTATCAGTATCGAAAGATGAAGTATCCCACGGCCATAAACATTAAATGTATCTTCAGATTTAGTTTCTTCAACTTTCAGAGCCAGGTTTTTTTCGGTTTCTCTTAATAACCTCGTCCTGAGATGACGAGAGGTGACAAACTTACCTTCCTTACCATATAATGGTGAATTATTTATAGTAAAAACCATACTCATGGTAGGTTCATCTACTTCAATTCTCTGCAATGCTTCCGGTGCCAGAAGATCAGCCAGTGTATCCCCTATTTCAAAATCCTCAAGTCCAATTACAGCGCAAAGATCTCCACACCTGACACTATCGGTTTTTACTCGTCCAAGTCCCTCAAAAACATATAATTCTTTAACTCTGACTTTTTTTACTTTACCGTTCTTTTTGCACAGAGTATAATCCAGACCGGCAGTAATATCCCCTCTGAATACCCTGCCAATGGCTATTCTTCCAACGTAGCTTGAAAAGTCGAGTGAAGCTACCTGCATCTGCGCGGTGCCCTCAATGTAAGCTGGTTCGGGTATTTCCTTAAGAATTGTATCGAGAAGGTACTTAATATCGCTAGTTTGTTTTTTCCAATCGCCACTCATCCAGCCATATTTTGAAGAGCCAAAGACTGTTGCAAACTCCAGCTGGTCATCAGTAGCGTTGAGATTAAACATTAGTTCATATACATCCTGCTGAACTTCATCAGGCCTGCAATTATCTTTATCAACTTTATTGACAACAACAATTGGTTTAAGTCCAAGAGCTATCGCTTTTCCAAGTACAAATCTTGTCTGAGGCATTGGTCCTTCAAGAGCATCAACAAGCAACAAAACACCATCTGCCATCTTTAGCACTCTTTCAACCTCACCTCCGAAGTCAGCATGACCCGGAGTATCAATAATATTAATTTTAACACCCTTATAATTTACCGAAACATTTTTAGATAGGATAGTAATCCCTCTTTCCCGCTCAAGATCGTTGCTGTCGAGAATAAGATCACCTGCCTCCTTTCTCTGGTCCAATACCTGGCATTCCTGTATAATCCGGTCAACCAGAGTTGTTTTACCATGATCAACATGCGCAATGATCGCTATATTTCGTAATAATTGCATACTGATTTATTAGACCGCAAAAGTAATATTACTGCCCGGATAAATGATAAAAAAACTAAAAATTAATTAATGATAAAAAATTCATATATTGGTCAGTAAATTATAAAAGTCGCCTTATGAAAAAAATGATTGTCACCGTAGTTTTCAGTTTATTTGCCGTAACAGGTATTTTCGGTCAGCAGAATGTCAATCTGGCCGTCGGAATGAAAGCTCCGGACTGGAAGTTTACTGACGCTGATAAAAAGGAATTCACATTGGATTCATGGCCTGGTAAAGTACTTCAGATTAATTATGTTGACCCCGATGAATCCGATCTTAATGATGCATTCAATGATGCGGTCAAGAAAGCAACTGATGTAGATAAGACTATAAGCAAAGATCTTTTCAAGGGATTTGGTATTGTTGATTGTAAATCAACGTGGAAACCAGATTTTCTTATAAGAATGATTGCTGGTAACAAAGCTAAAAAGTACGATACTACCATCCTTTTTGATTATAAAGCTACCCTTCAGAAAGAATGGGGTCTGCCAAAAGATAACTACACTGTGGTAATTCTTGATAAGAACAGGATATGCCGGGCTCTTTATAAAGGAGCTATTCCAGAATCAGAAAACCAGAAAATCGTTGATCTTATAATTGCCCTGACAAAAGAATAGTAAATAAACTTTACTTTATATCTCTCTATTGACTCTGTGTAACTCTATGATTATCTGTGATTATGTAGAGACAGGTCTGAGACCTGTCTCTACACAGATGGGCACAGAGTTTTTATATATATACTTCTATGAAAATCCCTAATTTGTTGCTTATTGCCGGTACAGGGACCAAATCGGGAAAAACGACAATGGCTTGCAGGATAATTGAGCAGTTTGGTGACCTTAATATAACTGCAATCAAGATAACGCCTCATTTTCATGAGACTACACCTGGTTTGAAAACGATATTTGAGAAAAAGAGCTATTCTATATATGAAGAGACGAACAGCAAGTTATCAAAAGATACATCGCGTATGCTTAAGTCGGGAGCCGTGAAGGTTTACTTTGCCAAAGTCTTTGATGACCGGTTGCTATTTGTTTTCAATAAAATTAAGGATCTTATTCCTAAAGGTACTCCCATTATATGTGAATCTCCTGCCTTGAGAAACTATATTGAGCCAGGAGTATTTGTTATAATGAGCTCAGAAACCACTAATAAGCGTAAAGATATAAATCACTTACAAGCTTTACCTCATGTAATGTTCAAGCTGGAAGAGTTGAACAAAATCAGTGAAATTCCCATAGAATTTGAAAATGGCAGATGGCAAACAATTAGTGCCTAGAGTGAGCTAGAGTTTGGAGTGCCTAAAGTTAAAGATTCCTAACTCTGGGCATTCTAGGCACTTTAGGCACTTAAAACTTTTCATTCTATTTCTCCTCATCTATATCCGATATATCTTTCCCCAGCTTGGCTTTTATCCTTTCGAGATCATGCTTCATCCCGGCAACAGCCTTAATCAGTTGTTTTTCCGGCAATACAGGATCGGGTAATTCGCTACTGATATAATTAACAAATTTCCATATCTCTTTTACCTCGTTTACGTGTACCTCATAAGGTTCATAAACCGGGTTGAGCGAATAAAGTACAAGCTTGCCGTCTTTAGTCAAATTATTTTCGACCACCTTGAAGACAATTCCGTCGTCGATAGTAAATACCACATAAGCTTTTCCGCTGATAATCTGCATCCAGTCCTGGAGAAATTCTCCAGTCACCCATGAGCCGTCCGGTATAGGAAGCATAGAATCTCCTTTCAGCTGAAATGTCCTGTATTTCTTTTTATCGGAAAGAAACGGCAGCGTAAATACAGGGAGTTCGCCAATATATTCGGGATCAGCATATCCCGTCGTATAGCCCGCTTTTGCCTTTTCAGGCACCAGTTCAATGTTTTCCCTGTTGTTGGAATTTACGGTTGTTGTCAGTACTCTGAGGTTGCTTCCTTTTACATAGGCATCATATCCTCTTTCAAGTTCACCAAGCTGACTTTCTGATAATTTTGAAATATCCAGCTTAAGAATAGTATCGATAGCAATGTTAAAATAGCCGGAGAAAGATATCAGGATCTCTATTCCCGGCTGAGCAACACCGTTCTCATAACCGCTCAGGGTTGAACGTTTAAGGTTCAGGGCAAAAGCCACATCATCCTGTGTTCTGCCTCTCCTTTTTCTTAAAAATTTTATGTTTGACGCAAAGTACATAATGAAAATTGATTATATTGTAATCATATAATTGATTATATTCTAATCAAAAGTAAAACATAATTGTTATATGTACAAGAAAAAAGGAATATTTTTTAGAAAAATTCGGATCAGGGAGTTGGAGATTGCTTCGTCGCTTCGCTCCTCGCAATGACCGTAGCTCTTATTAACTTCGGTTCAGCTCCCAACCTGAACCATTCTTACCTGCTCTGTCATTGCGAGCCCGACGAAGGAGGGCGTGGCAATCTCACCATCCCATTACGACTATTAAAATTTACATTATGATCTTATCCGGCAACATAGACCGATCAGTTCTGCATCTTGACCTCGATACTTTTTTTGTATCTGTTGAGAGGCTTAAGAACAGCCGCCTGAACGGGAAGCCGGTCATAATAGGCGGCATGTCTGACCGCGGAGTCGTATCGAGCTGCAGCTATGAGGCTCGGAAGTACGGTGTAAGCTCCGCTATGCCAATGAAAATGGCCAGGAATATGTGTCCCGATGCCATAGTGATAAGAGGCGACATGGAACTTTACACCAACTATTCAAACATAGTGACCGGTATAATTGCCGAAAGAGCGCCGCTGTATGAGAAAGCATCGGTTGATGAGCATTACATCGATCTCACAGGGATGGACCGTTTCTACGGATGCTACAAATGGTCCCATGAGTTGCGTCAGTGTATAATAAAAGAGACAGGGCTGCCAATATCAATCGGACTTTCAGTAAATAAAACCGTATCAAAAATAGCAACCGGAGAGGCAAAGCCAAACGGGGAAATTGAGGTGCAAAAAGAGATTGTGCTTCCGTTCCTCGATCCTCTCTCAATAAGAAAAATACCAATGATTGGTCAGAAGACCTACCAGGTACTGCGTTCGATGGGCATTGCCACAATTTATACTCTGAGGAATATTCCTGTCGAGATGCTTGAAAAGCTGATGGGTAAAAATGGTATCGAAATGTGGAAAAGAGCCAATGGCATCGACTCCACTCCCGTTATCAGCTACTCGGAACAGAAATCAATAAGCACTGAACATACTTTCGAAAAAGACACCACCGACATGGTGAGACTGAATCAACTGCTGGTAAGCATGGTGGAGAAGATCGCATTTGAGCTGAGAAAACAGGAGAAACTCACTTCATGCGTTACTGTCAAGATAAGGTATTCAAACTTCGATACACACACACTGCAGAAACGGATACCATATACATCATTTGACCATGTTCTTGCCGATATCACCAAAGAACTTTTTGCCAGGCTCTACCAGAGACGCATGCTAATAAGACTTATTGGCGTAAGATTCAGCCATATGGTAAGAGGAGTTCAGCAGCTTGACATGTTTGACGATACTCCTGAAAAGGTCAGACTCTACATGGCAATGGACAGGATCAGGAAGCGTTTCGGGCGAAATGCGGTCAGGAGAGCTTCAGGAGTGATGACTGTAAGCGAAAGAGAGGAAAAAGCCCTTAAACAGCTCGAAAACGCTCTAAAAGAACAGAATATGATGGAGGAAAGACTCCGGGGAGGGTATTGGCATTAGAAACTGGGTATATGGCACGCGATATGCGGTGTGCGGTGTGCGGAATTCTTTTAACCGCAAAGGTCGCAAAGAAGGCGCAAAGTACACAAAGAAAAATCAATTAAGAACTTACACTGAGTTGCACAGAGGAACACAGAGGAGAAAACAAATCAAGGCGAAACCAGCAACGAGCAACAAGCACCTATGTATTTAAATTGTCACTCATACTACAGTCTACGCTACGGAACCATGTCCGTTGAACAGCTTGTGCAGAAAGCGCTCGTTGCAGGGTCAGATACTATTGTGCTTACTGACATAAACAACTCTACCGGAATTCCGGAATTTGCAGGCGAATGCAGCAAAAACAATATAAGGCCTGTTGCAGGCATCGAATTCCGAAATGACAATGAACTTCAGTACATAGGGATTGCACGCAATAACAGAGGCCTGCAGGAACTGAATGAATTTTTATCGGAGCTGAATTTCAATAAATCAACAATCCCATTTCCCGCACCTCAATTCTCCGAATCGTACATAATATACTCTCTTAAAAAAATTCCTTCACGTAATCTATTCGATAATGAACACATTGGGATTAAACCAAAAGAGCTGAACAGCCTTCTGACGCTGACTTCATCAATTAACAGGAACCTTTTGGTCCTGCTGCTACCGGTTACATTTGCCACGACAGATGACATATTCATTCACAGGAGCCTCAGGGCAGTCGACAACAATATTCTCCTCAGTCATCTTCAGCAGCGGCAATGCGCCGGAGAAGATGAATTCTTCAAAGATGCGGACTATATTGAAAAGATCACGAAAGAATACCCCTGGTTATTTGATAGTACAAAAAAGCTTCTGGATGACTGTGATTTACAGTTTGACCGTGAAAGCCTTAAAAACAAAAAGATCTATTCTGCCAGCAGATATGACGATAAGCTGCTTCTCGAAAAACTCGCCTGGGACGGAATGGCATACCGGTACGGCCGACAAAACAATGAAGCAAAGAAAAGGGTTAAGCATGAACTTGAGATAATCGACAGACTCGGTTTCTCTGCCTACTTCCTGATAACATGGGACATTGTAAGATATTCAATGGCGTGTGGTTTTTATCATGTAGGCCGGGGAAGCGGTGCTAATTCAGTAGTTGCTTATTGTCTGAAAATCACTAATGTTGACCCTATTGATCTAAACCTTTACTTCGAGAGATTCATAAACCCAAAACGAAGCAGTCCTCCCGACTTTGATATTGACTACTCCTGGAAAGAGCGGGATGAGGTCATTGATTATATTTTCAAGAGATATGGCTATAGTCATACTGCGCTTCTGGGCACTATGAGTACTTTCAGGGGAAAATCCATTGTCCGTGAACTTGGAAAAGTACATGGCCTGCCAAAAGAAGAGATTGATTCGCTTATCGATAATCCTTCGGCGGAAACAAACCGGAATGAGATAACCAATACCATCTTCTCAACAGGACTGAAGATCGCTGACTTTCCCAACATGCGGAGTATCCATGCCGGCGGAATACTCATCTCTGAAGAACCTATTACATGCTACACAGCTCTTGATATGCCTCCGAAAGGTTTCCCCACCACCCAGTGGGACATGTACACTGCCGAAGAGATTGGCTTTGAGAAACTCGATATTCTCAGCCAGAGGGGAATAGGTCATATCCGTGAAAGTGCGGAAATAATCCTGCGCAATCGTGGTATCGATGTTGATGTTCACGCAGTACAGAAATTCAAAAACGACGAAAAGGTAAAGGAGTACCTGAAAATCGGTGAGACAAAAGGATGCTTCTATATCGAAAGTCCTGCAATGAGGGGCCTTCTGAAAAAGCTGAGGTGCGATAACTACACTACCCTTGTTGCAGCCAGTTCTGTGATAAGGCCCGGTGTTGCACGTTCAGGTATGATGAAAGAGTATATCTACAGATTTCATAATCCCGGAAAATTCGAATATATACATCCTGTAATGAAGGAACAGCTTGAAGAGACATTTGGTGTCATGGTGTACCAGGAAGATGTGCTTAAAGTCTGTCATCACTTCGCAGGACTGGATCTTTCTGATGCCGACACCCTGCGCCGGGCCATGAGCGGAAAATACAGGTCGAAACAGGAGATGCAACGGATTACTGAAAGATTCTTCTCAAACTGTCATGAAAAGGGCTATAGCGATGCGGTTACAAAAGAAGTCTGGCGACAGATTGAGTCATTTGCCGGGTATTCTTTCTCAAAGGCCCACTCTGCATCATATGCCGTTGAGAGCTTCCAGAGCCTTTACCTTAAAGCACATTATCCGCTTGAGTTCATGGTAGCAGTAATAAATAACTTTGGAGGTTTTTACCGTACCTGGGTTTATGTGCATGAAGCCAGAAGGTTTGGAGCAACTATCCAGCTGCCCTGCGTGAACAGGAGCAATTATAAAACAACAATTTATGGCACAGATATATACATTGGCTTCATCCATATTATGAGCCTTGAATATAAGCTAGCACAATCAATTGAGGAGATACGCAATGAAGAAGGTCCATTCTCCGATCTTTACGATTTTGTTATGAGGGTAAATCCCGGACTTGAGCAGGTAATTCTTCTTATTAAAGCAGGGGCATTCAGATTTACAGGAAAGAAGAAGGCGGTTCTTCTGTGGGAGGCACATATGATGATCAACAAAAACAAACCGGATAATATCCGCCCGCTCTTCTCCTCTCCTGTCCGTGATTTCTCACTCCCCGACCTTGTACAGGGACAGATCGAAGATGTGTATGATGAAATTGAGCTATTTGGTTTTCCTGTCACAATGAGCTGGTTCGATATGCTTGAAACTAACTTCAGGGGCGAGGTCGCAGCACACGAAATGAGCACGTATACAGGAAAGAAAGTCAGGATGGTCGGACACCTGGTTACTGTAAAGTATATTAAAACAATAAAAAATGACTGGATGAATTTCGGATGCTTTATCGATTCAGAAGGTAATTTCTTTGATACTACCCATTTCTCTCAATCGCTTCAAAACTGGCCGTTTAAGGGAAGCGGCACATACCTTATTCTCGGCAAAGTTGTGGAAGAATTCGGATTCCCTTCACTCGAGGTGGAGAAAATGGCCAAACTGCCTGTTAAGCCCGATCAGAGATACTGATCTCTTGTTCCTGATTTCTGGTTTCTGGTTTCTGGTTTCTGGTTTCTGGTTCCCGGTTGCTTAGCCGTCTTGATTTTGCCCTGTGCCCTGAGCCCTAAGCATTATCATACCGGGTCACCTTCAGTATCCCTTTAATACCCTGAATTCTTCTCATTATTCCATAAAGAAGATCAGTATTCGGCACTATTATATTAAGTATCCCTTCAAACATTCCGTCAGCCATATTATAATTGAAACTCCTCACAACTGCTTTTTGATCGGTAATTACATCAGCAATTTTATTTACCATACCTACATCTTCTATACCTGTTATTTTAATTGCTGCTACGAAAGAGGGAGTGTTCTTCGACTTCGACCATCGGGCAGCTATCACTCTGTACGGATACCTTGCCATCATATTATGAGCATTAGGGCAGCTGGTTCGGTGAATTTTTATCCCTTCAGAAATAGTGACAAAACCAAAAACGCTGTCACCGAATACCGGATTGCAGCATTTCGAAAGCTTATAGTCAAGCCCTTCAACCCTGTCTTCAATGATCAGGTAATCAGAAATCTGGGAATCAGCCTGTTCCTTTAACTCCCTCTCCGGCAATGCTATCACCTGCGTACTTACCTCTGGCGCTTCCTCTCTTAATAAAACTTCTTTAATCTGAAGGAGCTCTATCTTTTCTGTTGCAATCTGATAATACAGGTCCTGTGCTGTCTTTACATTAAAAGAGTTAAGGAGCTTTTGAATAAGGGTATCACCATACACTATTTTCCAGTTCTTCATCCGCCTGATAAGTATCTCCTTCCCATCAGTTGCAGACTTGGTTTTCTCTTCATTAAGTACCTGCTTAATTTTTGTTTTGGCTTTTGTTGTTACCACAAATGAAAGCCAATCCTGTTTAGGCTTCTGATTTTTTGATCTTATGATCGAAACATGATCGCCATTTTGCAAGACATACCTAATCGTCACATTCTTACCATTAACTTTGCCTCCGACACATGAAGTTCCTACTGCAGTATGAATATCGAAGGCAAAATCCAGCACTGTCGCACCGGCAGGTAGTTGGCGAAGATCACCTTTTGGAGTAAATACAAAAATTTCATCGGTATATAAACCCGAACGTACCTGATCTAGAAATGCATTATCCTCTTTCTCGGATGATTCAAGTATTTCGCGCATCTTTGACAACCATGAATCAAGTCCTCCTTCCCCCTTGATTCCTTTATATTTGAAGTGTGCAGCCAATCCTTTTTCTGCAATCTCATCCATCCTGGAAGAGCGAATTTGCACTTCAACCCATTTTCCCCTCGGCCCTACAACAGTGGTATGAAGCGATTCGTATCCATTCGATTTTGGTATCGAGATCCAGTCGCGTAACCGACTTGGGTTAGGCTGATATAAATCAGTGACAACAGAATAGGCTCTCCAGCAATCAGATTTTTCGTTTTCAACTGGACTATCAATAATTATTCTTACAGCAAACAGATCATATACTTCCTCGAATTCCACACCCTGCTTTTTCATTTTTAGCATTATGGAATGTATTGATTTAGTGCGGCTTTTGATAGTGAATCTAAAGCCCTCCTTTTCAAGCTTTTCTTTCATGGGGCCAGAGAAATCCCTGATCAGTTTATTCCTCGATGCAGTAGTTTGCTTCAGCCGGCAATCGACATAATTATATTGTTCCGGTTCAAGATATTTCACTGAAAGATCCTCCATTTCCGATTTTATATTGTAAAATCCAAGCCTGTGTGCAAGAGGTGCATAGAGGAAATATGTCTCCGAAGCCAGAGGTATCCTATCCTTTTCAGGAGCATTGTCAAGATTACGCATATATTCAAGCCGTTCTATCAGCTTGATTAGTATAACCCTTACGTCATCTGCAAGACTCAAGAGCAGTTTCCGGAAATTCTCAGCCTGGTAAGATGACTGCATTGAATCAATGCTGGTAATACGGGAAAATCCATTCAATATTTCAACAACTTTTATACCGAACTCTGCTTCGAGTTCCTTTGTACTTATACTAAGATTATTATAAGAATCGTGCAATAATGCTGTGATAATCGATGTAAGTCCAAGTCCCATTTCACCAGCTATAATTCTTGCAACTGACAGGGCATGAAGAATCTCTGGTTCACCGGTAAGTATTATTTTATTACCACATGCTTCCATGGCAAGATCCAGGGCTCTTCTGATTAAATGATTATCTTCTGGCGGTACAGTGCTTTTTGCTGCAAGAAGCAATTCCCTGTAACCGCTGTCTATTTTCTTTGAGTCAGCATTCATCAACATCGGCACAATTACATTTACTCTATTAACTAAAAAATATACAAATAGTTCTGTTGCAGAAAAAAAATCCCCGGAACTCTCTGGGAACCGGGGATTTTAGAAACAGTTCTTTTTTATCTGAATGAGATCCCCAACCCTGCTGTAAGAACATTATATTGGGCCTTTGTATAATCAGCATGGATTGTAACAACAGCCAGTTTTATTCTGAAACCTATATTAGCTCTTAAACCCGAGAAGTTATTTATGTCCATATTAGGAAAATCCGAACCTTTCTTAATGCCGGTATTATTATATTGTACGAAAGGTGTCCCATTTGTAGGTGTTACTAAAACAGGTGTAGGGAAATTGCCTGTCAGGTCAATGGCAGTTTTTGTTTTGCAGTAACCAAGTCCTCCATAAAATGTGATTACCGGAAGATTGAGCGATGCAATTGCACTTATATTTAATGCCTGAACGTTTATTTTAAGATTCTGGTTATTAAATGAGGTTGCTATATCATACGGAGCAGAATAAGCGCTGAGGCCCGGATCAGGTTGTAAATCCACTGGAACATTTCCCATAAGCTTTGTGTACCCGGCAAAAAGTGAGACATCAAAAGGTAATAATTTATTGCCAGGCACATATTGCATAATACTGTGAAGGAGACCTACCCCGAATAAAGAAACATTGCCATTCTTGATGTTTATTTTCGGCATGAATCTTACTTTCAATTCTGTTCCAAGAGGAAGGCCAAGACCGATTTGAGCAATAGGAACAGGTACATATCTCCACGCAGTTCCCGGAGGTGTATTAAAAGTAAGAAGTGTAATTCCGTTTGATTTATATGTCATCAAAGGACCCTTGTTATCCGGTCCTGCAACAGTAGATGCCAGACCTGACCCTGTCAATGATGATGAAAGTCCGATCTTGGATACATCAAATGTTTCGGCAGATGTTGGAACAATCCCCACACTTATGCCTGTTGTGATATCGAATCCAAGAAGTTTATGTGGTTTGGCAGTATTATACCAGTCACCGCTAAGACCTGCGCCAAAAGCATTTGCAAAAGGTGAAATATATGCCTGAAGGTATTTTGCACCGTCAATCGGACCACTTCTCAGGAAATTAACATCCTTAAATTGAGAAAAAGATTCAATTGAAATCAAAATCAGGCTGATTATCAGAACCCCGGATCGTTTAATTAATTGATTGCTCATAGGTTTAGAATTGGTTCATATTTCAAATTATCACAAATATAAAAAAATCATTCTTATGATGTGGTTTGGATACTGACCCATCTTATGATTTGACCAAATCTATCGAACTATGGTTGCTTCAAGAATTTAATAATACTTTATTTACTTTTCAGGACTTTTCTTTTCAATTTTATCAAGACTTTTAAGCTCTTGTATATCAATACTTTTTGACATATCTGAAATTGTCTTGAGATTGAGTTCTCCTTTTATCGAGATCAGAGAATTCCCTCCCGGGCCACCTTTAATAACAAGCAACTCGGAAATTGTATTTCCACTTTGTTTTATGAGAAATTTAGTAATATCCTGGCCCTCTTTAACCACCATAAGTTCCTCATAAACTGACAGATCAAGCTTTTTGCTAAGTTCAGTATAAAAATTAAGATTTTTATTAAGCAACGAATCTTCCACAGTAAGAATCTTTATTGATTTCAGTCTGTTTATAACATTATCTGCATCTTTATTATCTGCATCTTTATTGGCAAACAGGCTGAACATTTTGCTTGATATTGAAACAACGGTGAATCCCTGTTTTTCCGAGTACCTGTTAAACATCTCATCCACAGGATTGCTTTGTGCCTGTATCATTAAGGTAAGGCATAATGCGGTGAAGGAAAGAAAAATCTTTTTCATATTATTGATTTTTATTTGTTTAAATTCTTCTCAACATTTATATGAGATAATGAAATGGCTTTTTGAATATAATCAAGGCTTTTCAGCTTCTTTTCAACAATCCTTGATGGTTTATTAATAGTCTCAAAGCTCTTTCTTGTAATCTCATTCATTTTACCAACCGGTTCAAGAACCTGGGCACCATGGTTCAGTTGAGATGAAACGTCGCGGAGAATTTTTACTGTTTCGGCATATGCCATTTCAGGATCTGTGAAAGTATCCCTTGAATCTGTTTTGTTAAAAAAGAGGAAGTATGATCCCACCAATATAAGTAAACCAGCGGCAGCACTCAAGAAAGGAAGCAGGTACCTGGATATTTTTTCTGACCTGCCGTTAATTTCAGAAGCATCAATTCCTGCCATGAGCCTGGCTTCAAAGTCGATTGAAGGCTCACTAAATTCTGCAGCTTCAGTATAGTAGCTGAAGATAAGCTTCTCTGCTTCATAACCGTCAGGAATATTATCTTTCCTGAAATAGTTTCTTAAGGAACTCTCCTCTTCTTCAGTACTCTCTCCGTTATAATACTTTTCGATCAATCTCTTTAATTCCTCTTCGTTCATACTGATATTTATTAAATTCATCTCTTATCATTTTTCTGGCTCTTGACAATGTAACTCGTAAAGTATTGATATTATTCTCAGTCTTCCCTGCAATTTCCTCATAAGACAACCCATCTATCTCCCTGAGTTGTATCACATTTTTATATATGTCTGGCAGGTTATTAATAATATTGTGTAAAATATCTGCGGATTCTCTGCTTTCCATAATTTCAAATGGCGATGCACTATCCCCATTATTAATATCTTGCCTTTCGTGCTCCTCCTGATTCTGGTGTTTTCTCTTTCTAAGCTGATCGATGCAAAAATTTTTAATCATCGTAATTGCCAAAGCACCAATGCTATTATAATCATTAAGTTTATCACCCAGTTTCCAGAGTTTTATGAAAACCTCCTGAACGGCATCTTCCGCTTCCTCCTGATTTCGGAGGATGCGGAAGGCATATCCGTACAAATTACGGTTAAGCTGTCGGACAAGATCATTAAAATCAGCCCTGGTCATTATTGCAACTGGCAATTATTACAATTCTTATAAAGATAACTACATTATTAATTACTTAGATAATTCGGTCAGGGATGATCCATTGTTCTTCCTGACATCATCAGAAAACTTTTTTGCTTCTTCAAAAGTCATGTTGCCTTTAACCTGTATCAGAGCATTATCATCTCCTCCTGCTATCAGTAAGAACTCCCTGAATCTGTTACCTTCGGAACGGACAAGCATCCTCAGATCCTGATCTGATTTTTTTACTCTCATGAATTCATCATAATTTTTCAGGTCAATATCATTAATCACCATCTTATAGAAGTTCTCAACTTTCATGCTTTTATCCTCCTGTGCAAGTATGCGTATCTCTGTAATATGCAAGGGAATTGAGTTTTCATCATCTTTGTCGGCAAAGCAATGGGCGAGTTTGAGCAGATTGCCATTTATTGTAACTGTTGTGAATCCATCTCTCCCGGCATATTTTTCAAAAAGGTCATCGATGGATTTCTGGCCATATGCCAGGCCTGTTGCGATCGTTAAAACGATAAGAACAAATAGTTTTTTCATAACGCATGTATTTAATTATTAATTGGTTTTTAATACATGACGCAGGGAAGAAGATTTCATTACAAAGATTTTCCAGCCAAAACATCTACATATTTAAAATCGGACTTGGGACATGAGATTGCTTCGTCTCCGCCAACTGGCGGATCCTCGCAATGACCGTGTTATTTGCTTAATTGGTAAGAGCCCAGACAGAATTAACCATACGTGCACTGTTATTGCGAGCCCGACGAAGGAGGGCGCGGCAATCTTATAATCCCATTTTGAAATTATTTCAATGGCGATTTCGGCTCCTTCGACATTTCATAATAATAAGCCCTGTCCACAACAGTAGGGATTATCCTCTGGAACAGTGCTGTAAGTCGTCCTTCCCATGTAAGAAGCTTGTTTCGCTTTTTCTTGCGGATTCCTTTCAGCACCCATTTCGCAACATATTCAGGCGACATAAGTTTTCTTTCATTTCTGGGCGACTCTCCCTGTTCTTCACCATTTGCAGTCAGAGCATGTTTTCTTATTTCGCTGGAAGTAAATCCAGGGGCAATAATCATTACATGCAATCCCGTCCGCAGATTTTCGATTCTTATCGTTTCGAGAAAACCATGAATTGCAAATTTTGAGGCTGAGTATCCGGTGCGACCCGGCAGTCCATGAAAACCGGCAACTGAAGAAACCCCTATTAACGATCCTTTGCTTTCTATAAGATAGGGTAAAGCAAATTTGGTACAATAAACTGTGCCCCAGAAATTTACGTTCATCAATCGATGAAGCACTTTAACGTCGACATCTATGAATGCTGCTCTCATGGATAGTCCTGCATTGTTTACAAGTATATCAATCCTGCCGTATTTTTCAATTGTCAGATCTACTAGTTTTTTACAATCTTTTTCAATGCTGACATCAGTTTTTACAACGATCGCCACGCCACCGAATAACAATATCTCTTTCTCAATCTCATAAAGTTTAACTTCTGTTCGTGCAGCAAGAACAACCTTGCTGCCATTTAAAGCAAACTCACATGCAATTGCTTTTCCGATTCCGGAAGAGGCTCCGGTAACTATTACAACTTTGTCTTTAAAAAGATTTTTCATGATCATGCCTTTAATTTAGACAATCCGATATACTAAAGTACAGAATAAAAATAATTGAAATTGATCCCGATAAAATTATCAGCTAAATATACTGTAATAATTGATCTTTGATTGAAAACGCTGATCTTAAGTATGTTAGGATATGTTAAAAAAAAGGAAAGTGATTACTTTCCTTTTTGTGATCCAGCTGGGGCTCGAACCNNAATTTTATTTTAAAGCAAAAGAATGGAATCTTTTTTCCTGGATATTTAACCATTTTCCATGTTGAACAAAATAGGCCAGTGTATAATTGATTAATAATTGAATAAATGCTACCTCGATAAAACCGGTATCTGCCTATTTATTGATTCCTCAAGGGATATTAAGGTTTCGGTACGGGTTATACCCTGAATGTTTTGGATTGTATCGGTTAGTATCATACGAAGGTGCTCATTATCACGTGTATATACTTTGATAAATAGTGAATAATTGCCTGTTGTATAATGACATTCTATAATCTCCGGAATATCCCGGAATTTTTCAATTACCTCCCTGAAATGACCAGGGTGATCCAGAAATATTCCAATATATGCACAGGTCTTAAAACCTACCATAACAGGATCAACCTTAAATTCTGACCCTCTTATTACACCAATCCTTATCAGGCGCTGTACACGCTGATGGATAGCTGCGCCGGAAACACCACATTCCCTGGCAACTTCAAGGTACGGAATCCTAGCATTTTTCGTGATAATGTCGAGAATCTTCTTATCAAGATTATCAATTTGTAAATTTTCAGACATATCTGGAGTAGTTAATTAATAGATTGAAACAATATGTTTTTATTTTCTTACAAATTTAAAGGAAAAATGATAGAATGTAATAATCTGCACTAAAATGTTTAAACAATCATTAGTCAGATTTTATAAGGTCAGTGAGTACGGTTAATGTAACCCACAATTTCTTTTATATCAGAAAAACCCTTTTTAAGAAGATAGCTTTCAATTCCCTCAAGCACTTTAACTGAAGCCTGAGGATCAATAAATGATGCTGTGCCAACCTGGATTGCACTTGCGCCGGCAAGCAGAAATTCCAAAGCATCTGAGGCAGAACTAATTCCTCCAATCCCGATAACAGGTATCTTAACAGCGTTTGCTACCTGCCAGACCATTCTCAGCGCTACCGGTTTAACTGCTGGTCCCGATAGTCCCCCTGTGATAGTAGAAAGCGATGGTTCCATATTTACTACATCAACTGCCATGCCCAGCAAAGTATTTATGAGTGATACGGAATCAGCACCTTCCTCTTCAATAACCCTGGCAAAATCGACAATATTCGTAACATTAGGAGATAATTTAACAATCAGTTTTTTGGAATAGACTGATCTGACCTCCCGGGTTACTTCCCTTGCGGAAGAGAGATTGGTTCCAAATGCCATTCCTCCCATTTTCACATTCGGACAAGAAATATTCAACTCAATTGCATGTATTTTTTCAAGTTTATTAATCCTTTCAGCCAGAGCTATATAATCCTCTATTGTGCTTCCGTTTATATTTACTATTGCATTGGTATCATATTTAAGGATATGCTGATAAATGGTTTTTTCGAAGTAATCAATACCTTTATTCTGCAAGCCAACTGAATTCAGCATTCCTGATGGTGTTTCGGCCATTCTTGGATAATGATTTCCTTCTCTCGGCTCCAGTGTGGTGCCCTTAAGAACTATTCCTCCCAACCTCGAAACATCAAAAAAATCATCATATTCCGATCCATTTCCGAATGTTCCTGAGGCAGTCAGAACCGGATTCTTAAAATAAAGATCACCTATTGAAAAACCGAGATTCACCATTTTAAATCATTTATGTTGAAAACGGGTCCGTCAATACAGGTGCAAAGATTGCCCTTTACAGTATCTACAACACAACACAGGCAGGCTCCTATTCCGCATGCCATCAGGTTTTCGAGAGACACTTCACAGAGGATATTCCGACTTTGGCAGTATTTTGAAATCGACTTCATCATAGATTCAGGACCACAACAATAAATCCTGTTGTATTTTTGCGAGGAAAGTATGGAATGACTAGTTAAATAACCTTTTTCTCCCATAGAGCCATCTTCTGTAGTTACGAAAACACTTCCGGTTTTAATATATTCTTCAAATTCAATAATCCGTTCCTTGTTCCTGAATCCCAGGAGTATATCAGGGGTATTACCGTGCGATTTCAAATATTTTGCGAGAAATAATAACGGGGCAATACCGCAACCGCCTCCTGCAAGCAGCACCTTTTCTTTTTCACCTGGTAAGGAAAATGAATTACCCAACGGGTAGACAAGATTTAGAATATCGCCTGTCACAAGTTTTGAGAGAGTTTTTGTTCCCTTTCCGGCAATCTGTATGAGAAGTTTAAAGGTATTATTCTCATAATCCACATCGTGAATCGAAATGGGTCTGCGAAGAAATGTTCCTGCACTGTCATCTACTCTTACTTGTGCAAACTGGCCCGGTTTAAAATCCGGAATTTTAGTATTCCCTAATAATTCTAGAATAAAAAAATCATTATTAAGACGCTTATTTTCAATTACTTTTAAATCTTCAATACGCTTTGCCATTACAAGTGCGTTTATGGCAAAGATAGCTGTAATGTATGATTTCAAAAAATTTAATCAGAGGATAATTTTTGATCAACAAAATCAAAAGCACTTCATCAGTCTCGCGGAAAAAACTCTTCAAAACTGTTATTGTTATAGAACCATACTATTTTAACAACTTCAGGAGATGATTTTTCATTAGCAAAATGAGAATCTTTAGCTGTTTTCCCTTTCATAACATTTTTATAATCTAATACTTCACTATCTTGATGATTGGCTTCTATTTTAATGTTTTCCTGGCTTGTTACTGGTTCAAAGTCAAACAGATTATGCATTTTAACGTCTTTGTACATCGATCCCTTGCCAAATAACAACCAGTCCGTCGATATAAGAGGATATTTACCAAGCATTTTTAATATAAAATCCAGACTTGGATTATTTCTTCCTGAAAGTATATGGGAGATCCCTGAAGCCTGAACTCCGATTTCTTCTGCTAACTGAGCAGAGGATTTGTTTTCACTTCTTAAAAACTCAATTAAACGCTCTTTCATTATCAGAAAAATTAATATTACAAATGTAAATAATATAAAGTTTCCATATGTAACGTAATTGAATTACATGTGTCATTTCACTAAAACGCAATATTATTCCATATTTCACTAAAAATGTATCTATCTGATTATATAGTAATTATAACAACAACTTATATAAAGCTATACTATAGTTTAGGTATATATAGTTATAGTATATAGTGTTTTATCCCACATTTCTAAAGATAATTCATGCCAAACCTTATAAAAGACAAGAAAATAAGTATTAAATACTATAACTAACTTTTATATATTATTGATATTTCGTGTATTATGAATAACTAGTTAGCTTAAATCAAATAATTTAATTATGTAATCTTTAAATAAATGGATTCCAATTACATATGTAAATAATAGAGCTGATTATCTGACATTACAGATGTAATGTCCACTGTTTCTATGGCAACACACTCTATTTTAAAGTGAAAACTAAAATTTCCGAAATTTTTAAAATTCATTCAAATATGATCTTTCTTAAAAAATCGAAATTTCCAATCCATTGTCAATGTCCAGAGTAAATATTCAATTCTGAAGAGGTTTAGATTTTAATCAGAAAATAGGATATGTACGATTCCTGGCTTTATCAATTGCTCTCTAAAATATTAATGTGCTCTGCACCTTCTGTTTCACCTAAAACTGTTTTCTACAAATATTTTGGTGCTACGCACCTTGTTCCAACAAAAGAAAAGCGGCAGAGCCGCATAATATTTGTAGAAATGCAATCGAGACTTAAAATCTAAGGTGCACACAGTAATATTATCTTCTGTCAAGAAAGACCTAAAAGGATTTATTTAAAGAAATAATAAGTCAGGCTGAGCTATTCTGGTTTAAAATTTTTCGCTGCCACATCATCAAATTCATTCTCAGAACGTGCAATCACTGCAGTAGCGAGGCAATTACCGATTACATTGACAGAAGTACGGGCCATATCCATTAATACGTCGATCCCAAGAATAATAAACACAGGTTCCACCGGCAGACCGAAGCTAACAACAGTTCCAAGTAATATCACAAGAGCAGCTCTTGACACTCCGGCCACACCTTTGCTGGTAAGCATAAGAGTAAAGCAAATAACAATCTGTTTAACAATCGGAAGGTCAATACCTGCTGCCTGTGCGACAAATATTGATGCCAGTGACAGATATAATGTTGTTCCGTCAAGATTAAAGCTATAACCGGTAGGTATAACGAATGCGACAATTTTCCTGGGAATTCCAAACTTCTCCATAGATTCCATTGCAGATGGAAGTGCAGATTCGGAGTTTGAGGTTGCAAATGCAATTGTAGCAGGTTCTGAAACAGCCCTGATAAATGGCCGGATAGGTATCCTGAAAATCAAAGCTACTGGAAGCAGAACAAAACCAAGGAAAACAACCAGGGCTACATATAACGTTGCCAATAATTTAAAAAGCGCATATAGAATATCAAGTCCCATATGCCCCACGGTATAGGCAATGGCTGCAAATACAGCAACTGGGGCATAATACATGATAATGTTTGTGAACTTAAACATTATTTCTGCGAGGCTTTCGCTGAACCTTATCATTGGCACCCGGTACTTTTCTCTGACCATTGCTACTGCAATCCCGAAAATAATGCTGAAAATCACAATCTGCAATATCTGGCCTTCAAAAATAGATTTTGCTATATTTTCAGGAAAAATATGAAGTATAAAATCGCTTGCAGTCTGGACCTTAATGGAAGCAATTGGAGGCACATCGGGGTTCGGCGGCAAAACAACACCTACCCCGGCCTTACCGATATTAATTGCAAGAAGTCCTATAAATAAGGCAAGGGTGGATACTATCTCAAAATACAGTAGCGATTTCCAGCCCATTCTGCCAACCTGTTTAATATCTGCATGACCTGCTATGCCAACAACAAGGGTGGAAAACAGAAGCGGTGCTATAATGGTTTTAATCATCCTCAGGAAAATGTCGCTGAACACCTGGAGTTTCTTTGCAATTTCAGGAACATCATAACCGAATTCAGCCCCAGCTACCATGCAGACAAGTATCCATGTTGTTAGTGACCTCTTGCGGACAGCATGAATGACGAGAAGAATAATAGATATAATTCTGAATATCAGTAATAAATAGGAAGGAATCTTAAGAATATTGTTGACTTTTACAGCTAATAGAACTACAGTAATGCTTATGGCACTTACAAGCAAATAAGGAAATAATTTCCACACCTTTTGCATTAAATATCAATTTTATGCTGCTGAAATGAGAGCTTACAGCGATCAAATGCAACTACCTGAGCAATCTGCGTGTTCCTTACTGCTGCAACCTGAACATGAGTTCATTGTAGCTGCCAGTTCATATTCAGTTGCATCACGGACTTCCACAATTTTACCTGAAAAAAACAGATTAATTCCGGCCATAGGATGATTAAAATCCATTCTTACAAATGAATCGGTTATTTCATTAATAATTCCTGTCAGGGGATTGCCTTCCGAATCTGTCATAGGAACTTCGTTGCCAACCATACAAATGTCTTCGTTTATTTTTCCGTCGGTCTCAAATACTCCTATTGGAATGTTGATTATCATCTCTTCTCTTTTGTCTCCGTATGCCATTTCAGATTTAAGAGCAAAACTGAATTCATCGCCGGTTTTCAGAAGACTGATATTTGATTCAAATACAGGCAGTAATTTTCCTGTTCCATAAATAAATTTCAAAGGTCTGGTATCATCCAGAGTTTCAATAATTCTACCGTTTGAATCATTTTCCCTCAGTTCATAAATCAGGGAAACCGCTTTATTATTTTCAATTTTCATCCTAGCTGAATTTTTAAAAGTTCAAAGATAATTTATTTTGCAACTCAGCGACCAGACAATAAGCAATTTCAGGGTACTTATTAAAAAATCCCGACAAAAACTATAGATTTAAGAGTTGATTAGTAAATAAAACTGATCCTAATCTCAGGGTTACTGTAGAGGTTATACGGATTATCTAATGGCCACAAAACCATAAAGTTCAACGCGGATCTCCGTCCCAAATGCTGGCTTATGCCTCCGCCGACAAGTACTGTGTTCAGATAGAATCTCTCGGAAGTAAATGGATTGGGCCATTTCCAAAAGTATGAGTTAAGGCTTAGCAATTCATCTTCAGCATGAAGAAAAATTCCTGTATGGCTTCCCAGCGGAATAACTGAACTAAGATCCTGAATTACAGCAAGCTGAACATAGGCTTTTGCTCCCCATAATGCTGTTTCGGCAGAGGGATCTTTATAGTAACGGTAAGTGGGACCAATCGCAACTGCCACCCTGGGTAAAAGCCAGTATCCAATTACAGGCGAAACCTGGATATCAGTTATTGTCCCGAATTGTAAACCAAGGTTCCCGCCATAGAATAGTCTATCTTTAAAAGAAGGTATTCCATTATTATCCTTCTGGTCAAAAGGAAACTGATCTTCCTTGGCATTCTGCCCTGATATCATTGAAAATGAAATGAATACAAAAAGAATAATCAATACAATGATCCTCAGTTGACTTTTTTTTGCTATTATCCGGCTATGAAGTGTCATTTTTACAAATTTGTTACATAAAGAGTGAATGATACAAATAAACGAAAAAATGTATCCAATAATATATTATCGCTTCAATCTTTTTTAAAGAATAAAATGAAAGTCTTGCACGAGTAGCTTACCTTCGGTGAACTCGTCCCGATAAATCGGGACTCGGTTCCTCATTTCTCCGCCTTTCGGGGATTCATTAGAAATGACAGATCGGTCTTGCTTAGAAGCAGAGGAATCTCCTAAAGTATCTGACTGAACTTTACTTCTCTATTCTTTCAAATGAAGTTACCAATCCTTTTATCAGAGAGGAACTGAAACCGTTGTGTTCCATCTCATTTAACCCGACTATTGTGCATCCTTTAGGTGTAGTCACTTTATCGATTTCAAATTCAGGATGTTGATGTCTTTCAATTAATAGTTCTGCAGCTCCCTTAACAGTTTGATTAACAATAGCACTCGCCGTTGCGGCATCAAAACCAATCTGAATTCCGCCCTGGATCATCGCCCTTATAAACCTCAGAACATACGCCACCCCGCAAGCTCCCAGGATCGTTGCCGATTCCATTAATTCTTCTTCTATAATCATCGTAGTCCCTATCATATCAAAAAGAAACTTCACAGATTCAATATTTTCGGAATTAGTTCCGTTCTGACAAATACAGGTAACCGATTTTCCGACACTGGCTGATATATTTGGCATTGCTCTGAACACAGGCACCCCGGAATTTATTACTTCCTGTATCTTTCCTATAGTTATACCTGCAGTCACGGAAATAAGAATATGTCTGGCCGGATTGAGGTGATCCTTCAATTCTTCGAGAACGTTTACAATGTTATAAGGTTTTACGGCGATTATAATTAGGTTCGATTCCTTGACAGCCCTGATATTATCGGAAATCAGTCGTACTCCAGACCCCTTAAGTTCGGAAAGCTCTTCGATGTTTCGCCTGGTTGCAGTAATGCTTTTTGCAGGAATAGCTGCTTTCTTAAGCAATCCCAATAATATTGATATACCAATATTCCCGCAACCTATAATTGCCACTTTTTTGTCTGCCATCTCCTTTTTTATGCTTTTATTTAAAAACGGAATATCGAACTGTGTTTATTACTAATTTCAAATTAAAATATATTTAGCTAGTATTTACACAATTAAATGCAAATGTAAGATTAATAGTTTGAATATGATATTAAAACTTATCATATTGATTGATATTTTATATTGGCTGAATTTTGGTGCAATTTAAATTTTATAGAAAATCAAATTTGGTTATTGTTAAATATCTTCAGAATAAAAAAATTCATTTTTCAAGCATTATAGACAAAGAGTTTTAATCCCTTGGAAAAAGAAGTTTTTTAATTCTTCCTTTGTGTAACTTTGTGTTTCACTTTGTGATACTTGGTGATTGAATGAATCCTTTTTTACCACCAAGGAACACAAAGGTATACGCTAATTGTCACATAGAATTTTTAGACAAACATTAAAATCTATTAAGCTCGGAAAGTATATTAAAAGAAAGAAAAAACTTAAGCTAATGAATATCATTGTCAACGGAGGTACAAGAGGTATCGGAAGAGAGGTTGTAGATAACCTGTCGCAAGATACTAATAATCAGATCTTTGTTACTGGAAGAAATAAGGGTTTATTGAAAGACATTTCGAGAAGTTATAAGAACGTAAGAACATACTCAATTGATATGTCACTTTTTGATATTCAGACTAAAAAGTTCGAAGACGCACTTATGTCATCTTTCAAAAAAGTTGATATTCTTATAAATCTAGCAGGTTTCATGATTGCTAAGGACTTCATTGATATGACAAATAGTGAAGGCAGGTTGATAATGGAGACAAATTTCTTTGGTCCGGCATCACTTATCAGAGTTATTAAACCAATGATGCCAGCCGGATCTCACATCGTCAATGTTTCCAGTATGGGAGGTTTTCAGGGGAGTGAAAAATATAAGGGTCTTTCGTATTACAGCGCATCCAAAGCTGCCCTGGCGTGTCTGACAGAGTGTCTTGCAAATGAATTTACCGTTTATGGAATAAGTGTAAACTGTCTGGCTCTCGGTGCCGTTCAGACAGACATGCTTAATGAAGCATTTCCCGGATACAAAGCTCCTGTCAATGCAAAGCAAATGGCAGATTTCATATCCGGTTTTGCAATGACCGGACATAAGTTTTTCAACGGGAAAATATTGCCAGTGGCGGTTGGCAATCCTTGACTTTAAAATTTATCTATATATATGTCTTTATCTCAATCTTTCCATCCAATGCGAGCAGACCATTAAATGCAAGTGCCTTCAGTTCATCCTCGCCTGGGTAAACCTTTACTTCACCAATAAAACTGATCATGGATCTGATTTCGGAAATATAATTATCCTGGTATGCCATGCCTCCCGTGAGGATGATAGCATCAACTTTCCCCTTTAAAACAGCAGCCATTGCTCCTATTTCTTTTCCAACCTGGTAAGCAGCAGCTCTTCTGACAAGCAGTGCCTTTTCTTCACCGGCGTCGGCTCTGTTACAGACTTCAATAAAATTGTTAGTCCCTAGATAGGCCATCATTCCTCCTTTTCCGGTAATCATTGACTTAATGTCATCCTGTGAATATTTTCCACTGAAACAAAGGTCAGCCAGTTGACCTGATGGCAAACCTCCCGAGCGTTCAGGAGAAAAAGGGCCATCGCCGTTAAGAGCATTATTCACATCAATTACTTTTCCGTTTTTATGAGCACCGACACTAACACCTCCACCCATATGTGCTATTATCAGACTTAAATCTTCATATTTTCTACCTGATGATGCGGCATAAATACGTGCCACTGCTTTCTGATTCAGGGCGTGGAATATGGATTTTCTTCCTATTTCAGGATGACCCGATATCCTGGCAATTGCCTGAAGTTCATCCACTACAACAGGATCCACTATATATGCGGTTGCACAACAAAGAGAAGATGCGATTTCATCCGCAATAAGTCCCCCAAGATTACTGGCATGCTGACCTGAAAATCCTGCAGTCAGGTCATCCTTCATTCTTTGATTGACTTTATAAATACCTGATTCAATAGGTTTTACAAGACCACCACGACCTACTACGGCTGCGATTCTTGAAATATCAGTCTCTCTTTCCGATAGTTCATCCATTATCAGATTTTTCCTGAAATGAAACTGGTCAGTAATTTTTTCAAAATTTTTTAATTCCTCCGAGGTATGTCTGAGTGTTTTTTCAAAAATTAATCTATCTTCCTCGAAGAGAGAAAATTTAGTCGATGTTGAACCGGGGTTGATTGCCAGAATTAGTCGGGCTGTCATAAATAAAATAAATTTCAGGTTGTGCTTATTGGCTTAGGCCATCAGGCATGACAAAGCGATACAGTAATACTTCGATTTTTCGCTTTCACTTCTCGACATAACAATTACAGGTTTTTCGGTTCCTCTTATAAGTCCTGCCAATTCTCCATCAGCAAATAGCATAAGTCCTTTATAGAATGGATTACTCGATTCGAGTGATGGAAAGAGAAGGATATCTGCATCCCCATTTACCGGAGTATCAACTCCTTTAATTTCTGTGCTTTTTTTATCGCATGCTAGGAAAATATCGAGCGGACCATCCATAATGCAATTTGCAATCTGATTACGATCGGCCATCTTGCACATTATCGAATAATCAACCGAACTTTCAAAATGATGTCCCATCTTCTCCGTTGCGCTTATTAAGGCAATCTTTGGTTTGTCAACACCAAACCTGTTAGCCATTTCAATAGCATAATCGGCCATTGCAATTTTCTGATCAAGGTCAGGAAATGGTATCACAGCAGGATCGGTGATGAACAGAAGTTTATGATATGCTGGTATTTCCAGTGCACAAACATAGCTTAGCACAGCACCGGGAAGCATTAATCCTTTTTCTTTATCCATTACGGCTTTAAGAAACTGCTCCGTTCCGACAAGTCCTTTCATAACAATATCAGCATCACCGTTTTTTACCAGTCGAACTGCTTCAGAAGAAGCATTCTTCTCATTGTCAGCTTCAACCAGAATAAATTTACTTTCATCAATTCCTTCTGTCTTGCATGTTTTTTTGATTTCGGATTTCTTTCCTACAAGAATTGCTTCAATAAGGCCCTTTTTTACAGCGTAATTGATAGCACCGATGGTATTACTATCCTGGGCCCAGGCCACGACAACACGGTGCTTATTTTTAAGTGCGAGCACCTTTTGCTCCATCTGTTCGAGTGTCCTAATCATAATCTCAATATGTGCTGGCTGCTGCAGCTAAAAGTATACTGTCGAATTTTGCTTGTTCCGAATCGGATCTCGATGTAAGTACAATTGGAACCATGGCGCCGAGAATTATTGAAGCAACTTTGGCTTTGGCAAAGAAAACCAATGACTTGTATAGCACATTACCTACCTCAATGTCAGGCATCAGCAACAGATCAGTATCACCGGCTACTTCGCTTTTGATTCCTTTAAGCTGGGCACTTTCAAGGCTGACAGCATTATCGAAGGCAAGAGGCCCATCAATAATGCAATTTTTGATCTGGTCGCGTTGGTTCATTTTTGAGAGAAGAGCTGCATCCAAAGTCGCCTGCATGTTCTCATTTACCATTTCCACAGCACCGAGAACTGCCACCTTGGGCATTTTATAGCCCAGCCTGTTTAGACATGCAACTGAATTATTGACAATAGCAATTTTTTCATGAAGAGTCGGTGCAATATTCATAGCCACATCTGTCACAGCTATTACTTTTTGATAAGTCTCAACTTCAAACAGGGCAAAATGAGAAAGCAGATTACCTGTTCTCAGTCCCCATTCCTTATTAAGCACGCACCGAAGTAATGTAGCTGAACCTATCTTTCCCTTCATCAGAATATCGGCCTGCTTTGAGCTTATCATTTTTACAGCAGTTTCTACTGACTTCTCAGGTACAGGTTCATTAATTATCCTGAGACCGGTGATGTCATAATTATATGATGAACAAATACTTTGAATTTCTTCTTCATCTCCTACCAGGATTGGATCAATAATATTTTCTTTCCAGGCTCTGTAAACTGCACCCAAAGAATGTTGATCATTAGCCGCAGCCAGAACGAGCTTCCTTATGGGAATTCCATCGACAAGACGTTTCAGGTCATTAAGATTTTTCAACACCATTGAATACGATTTTAAGGTTAGTATTAAGCTATATGATGTTCAACTATTTCGCGGGTCTCTGAAGCAATAACAAATTCTTCGTTTGTCGGAACTATCATTACAGTTACTTTCGACTCCTTCTTACTGATTACCACCTCTTTGCTGTGAACTCCATTATTTTTCTGCTTATCAAATATAAGTCCCATATACTCAAGGTCCTTGCATATATTCTCCCTGGCTTCGCATGCATTCTCACCTATACCTCCCGTAAAAATGAGGAGATCCACTCCTCCCATGGCTGCGGCATATGCTCCTATGTATTTTTTGACACGGTATTCGTACATTTTAAGAGCCAATACAGCACGCTCGTCACCTTCTTCAGCGGCTGATTCTACCTCTCTCATATCTGAAGAGATACCTGAGATGCCCAATATACCGCTATGCTTATTCAGAAGTGTATTCAGGGAAGAAAAGTCTATTTCTTCTTTTTCCATAATTAATGTCAGTGCTCCTGCATCAACATCTCCCGATCTTGTTCCCATAATAAGGCCTTCAACCGGCGTAAGTCCCATTGACGTATCGAGCGATTTGCCATCTTTAATAGCTGTTATTGAGGCACCATTACCAAGGTGGCAGGTAATAATTTTTGGAGTTTTGTAATCGAGGTTAAGAATCTCGCATGCCCGTTTTGATACATAACTGTGACTTGTACCATGAAATCCGTACCGTCTTATTCCATATTTTTTATAAAGGGAATAAGGCAGTGCATACATAAATGAATAATCTGGCATAGTCTGATGAAATGAGGTATCAAATACACCGACCTGAGGGACGTTAGGAAGGACTGTTTTCATCGCATATATCCCTTTAAGATTGGCCGGATTATGAAGCGGTGCAAGATCTGAACAATCTTCAACTCCTTTTATAGTATCATCATCGAGATAGCAACTTCCCTGGAATCTTTCTCCTCCATGCACTAGACGGTGACCAATAGCATCAATTTCGTTCAGATTTTTAATAACTCCTCTTTTTTTGCTTATTAATATCCCTAGCAAATATTCTATGCCTGTCTGATGATCAAGTATTTCTCCATCAAGCTTCACTTTATCGCCGTCAAATCTTTCATTTTTCAGAAACGATCCTTTCAATCCTATTTTTTCAACAATACCTTTTGCCAGAACCACACTTGAGGACATATCAAAAAGCTGATATTTTATTGAAGAACTACCGCAGTTAAGAACCAATATTTTCATTATAAGAGTTTTTTAAGATATTATAGTGTTAATGTATGATGAATTCACTCGCCAATAAATGCGTTTTTGGTGATCTTCACTCCGTCCTTATTATATTCGTAAAATCCCCTCCCCGTACGTCTTCCCCACTGGTTGGCCCTTACGAGCTTTTTAAGCAAAGGTGAAGATTTGTATTTCAAATCACCAAATTCATCATAAAGGTTCTCGCACCATCTGAGTATCTTATCGAGACCGATCTTATCGGCCATTTCAAACGGACCAAGGGGAAGACCAAATCCTACTTTCATCGTCAGATCGATATCTTCCATTGTTCCAACTCCTTCCATTAATATTTCACAGGCTTCATTAATAAATGGAACAATAAGCCGTGTGCTGATAATACCGGGAGATTCTTTTACAGGAACAACCTTTTTGCCTATCAGATTAGCAAACTTAATTGTATTCTCGTAGGCTTTCTGTGAAGTGTAGAGACCTTTGACTATTTCCACAATTCTTGCATCTGCTTCAGGTGTCAGAAAATGGAAACTTACACACCGGTCCTTATAGAGGAGGTCGGCTGTAAGTTCAGTTATAACCTGCGTTGATGAGTTTGTAGCGATTATAGTGTCTCTGTCGACATTCTGTTCTATTATTTTCAATATGTCGGCACGCACATTGTGGCTATGCTCACGAGTAGATGATTTGATGGCCTCAATCACTATATCGCATCCTTTGAAATCTGCATAATCTGTGGTACCTTTTATACGTGACAATATCCCAAGTTTTTCAGAATTAGTCATACCCCATCTTTCTATCATCCTGTCGAGTTCTTTTGCCAGATCGACAAATGCTATGTCTATTTTCTCCTGGCTCAGGTCAAGAAAGATTACATCCAATCCCCTCGAGCTTACCATTCTGGCTATATTCTGTCCTACAGAACCTGCACCCACAATACCTACCCGCGAAAATAAGGTTTTTGGCTTATTGTCTTTCGAGAGTCCGTAGTCCTCCAACCTTTCAATACTTTCTGCCATACTTATACAATTAAAAATGATTCAATTTTATTTGTTAACACAATCATTCCAAATCCGAAACTTATTTTTTTAGACCGGCTGCCTGATTTGATGCAATTGCTATCATACTTACAATATCATTTACCGAACAACCACGTGAAAGGTCGTTTATGGGAGCTGCCATTCCCTGCAATATCGGCCCTATCGCTTCAGCATGTGCAAGTCGTTGAACAAGCTTATATGCGATGTTCCCTGAGTTCAGGTCAGGGAATATCAGTACATTTGCTTTTCCTGCTATAGGACTTCCCGGTGCTTTGCTTTTCCCAATGGCTTCTATCAGTGCGGCATCGGCCTGAAGTTCCCCGTCAATCTGAAGGTCAGGAGCCATCTCTTTGGCTATCCTGGTTGCATTAACCACCTTATCTACCATTTCATTCTTGGCACTGCCCTTGGTTGAGAAGCTCAGCATCGCTATTCTTGGCTCAAATCCTGCAATTGCTCTTGCGGTATGGGCCGAAGCTATTGCAATTTCTGCAAGTTCTCTTTCATTAGGATTCGGATGAACAGCTCCGTCAGCAAAAATAATGACACCATTCTCTCCAAAGGTTTTGTCAGGAAGGATCATAATAAAGGCACCGGAAACTACTGAAATTCCAGGAGCCGTCTTAACATAGTGAAATGCGGGCCTGAGAACGTCACCGGTTGCATGGTCCGCTCCTGATACTTCACCATCCGCATCACCGTTTTTAATCATCAGAACACCAAGATAAAGCGGGTCTTCAATAAGTCTTGAAGCTTCATCGGTTGTCATTCCTTTGCTTTTCCTGATTTCAACCATCATTTTTATATAGTGACCTTTCTTTTCATGCGATTTCGGATTGATGATAGTAGCCTTAGAAATATTCTTCAATCCAAGCTTACCAGCATGTGAGTTAATCTCCGAAGGATCCCCTATCAGGATAATCCTGGCTAATTCTTCCCCGATAGCAATATCTGCAGCTTTAATTGTTCTTTCTTCATATCCTTCAGGAAGCACAATCCGCATATTGTGTTTTCTGGCATTTTGTTTGATGCGATCTAATAATTCCATTGTGTATCAATATATTAATAAGTTCGAAATTTTTTTATAAATGTACGAAAAAAAAGTTCTATTAAACAATTTTGAAGTGCATGATTAATATCAGCATTAAAGCATCTCTAAAAATAATTCCGAATTAAACGCATTGATAAAAACTATAATTCAATCATTTTCCTAAATTAGCGGCTCAAAACAAAATTATTTAAATGGAAAATTATTTTTCCCGACTTGATGCACTTGGAGATAGCCTTGAAGGCGAATTGAAACATGACAAGATCACAACCACTATTTATTCCACTGATGCTTCAGTATATAAAGAGGAACCTGTTGCCGTAGCTTGGCCGAAAAACAGTTCAGATATAAGGAAAATACTAGAATTAGCTGCTGAGGAGAAGTTGGGGGTGACCCTGAGAGCAGGAGGAACTTCTCTTGCAGGTCAGGTAGTTAGTTCAGGCATTATTGTGGATATCTCGAGATACATGAATAAAATTATAGAGATAAATAAAAACGAAATGTGGGTCCGGGTAGAACCGGGTGTTGTTCTTGATGAGCTTAATCTTAAACTGAAAGAATACGGATTGTTTTTTGGACCCGAAACCTCAACTTCAAACCGCTGTAACCTGGGCGGCATGGTTGGCAATAATGCATGCGGATCACATTCTGTTGTCTACGGATCAACGAGAGATCATACAATAGAGCTAAAAACATTATTGAGCGACGGAAGTGAAGCAATCTTTAGGCCAATTAACAGGGATGATTTCCTGGCAAAATGCAAACATGATGGTCTTGAAGGAGACATTTACAGGAATATAAAAAGTATTCTCGAAGATAAAGTAAACCAGGATAAAATACGGGAAGGTTTTCCCGATCCTGAAGTGCACAGGAGAAATACGGGATATGCTATTGATCAATTGCTGGATTCGGAGATTTTTGAGGAAAAATCAGAAAGAAAATTCAATTTCTGCAATTTGCTTGCAGGCTCGGAAGGGACGCTAGCTATAACCACTGAGATCAAGCTTGATGTTGTTCCATTACCTCCTGCTAATAAAGCACTTGTATGTGTGCATCTAAAGAAAAGGAATGAAGCTTTCAGAGCTAATCTGATTGCCTTGAAACATAAGCCATCGGCAGTCGAAATGATGGATTACCGGATCCTTGAACTGACAGAAGATAATGCCAGCCAGAGAAACAACCGGTTTTTTCTGGATGGAAAACCGGGAGCAATCCTGATTGTCGAATTCGTAAGAGAAAAACCAGAAGAAATAGATGATGCGGCCTCAAAATTGATTCATGAATTAAAATCAGCCGGATACGGATACTCCTATCCTATTGTAAAAGGAAAGGACATAGCAAAGGTTTGGGAGCTCAGAAAAGCGGGGCTTGGCGTTCTGGCAAATATGAAAGGTGATCCTAAACCGGTTACGCTTATAGAGGATACCGCCATCAGCGTTGAGGTTTTACCGGAATATATTGATGAAATTGAAACGTTACTTGCTAAGTATGGCAAGGATGCTGTGTTCCATGCTCATATAGGATCAGGAGAACTTCACATCAGACCTGTTCTCAACCTTAAAGATCCCGCAGATGTAAAACTTTTCAGAACGATCGGTCTTGAAACAGCTCATCTTGTTAAGAAATACAGGGGTTCTCTCAGTGGGGAACATGGCGACGGAAGGCTTCGCGGTGAATTTATCCATATTATACTGGGAGAACACAACTACGAGCTTTTGAAGCAGATAAAAGAATGCTGGGATCCGAATTATATTTTAAACCCCGGGAAAATCACAGGTACTCCCCCTATGGATACAAGTCTGAGATACATTCCGGGAGTGCCAACCCGTGAAATAAAGACGATTTATGATTTTTCTTCCAGTGATGGAATAATAAGAGCAGCAGAAAGATGCAACGGAACTGCCGATTGCCGAAAATCTGCAATCATTGGAGGAACTATGTGTCCTAGTTTCATGGCAACCGGTGATGAATATAAAAGCACCCGGGCAAGAGCTAATGTCGTGCGCGAATTCTTCAGCAAAGAAGGAGACCCATGGAACCATAAAGAGATTTATGAAATACTTGATCTTTGTCTCGGATGCAAAGGATGCAAAGCGGAATGCCCATCCAGTGTCGATATTGCAAAGATCAAGTCGGAATTTCTGCAGCACTGGTACGACAGGCATGGAATACCATTGAGAACAAGGATGATTGCCTATATATCTGTAATAAACAGAATTGGTTCCATTGCCCCTCCGGTGTTTAACTTTTTTCTAAAGAACAGGCTCTCATCCGGAATTGTAAAAAAATTAACGGGCTTTGCATCAAAAAGATCAATACCTGTAATTTACAAAACTACGCTCAGAAGGTGGGCAAATAAAAATCTCTCAAAGATCAACCCCGGATCCCCGATAGGTACCGTCTGCCTATTTATTGACGAATTCAGCGATTTTAACGATACTGAGACAGGGATAATCACTATCCGGTTACTTATATCACTTGGCTACAAAGTGGTCACAGCGGGTCACGGAGTAAGCGCCAGGACATTCCTGTCAAAGGGTCTGGTGCGCACTGCAAAGAAGACGATACGTAAAAACATTCAGGCATTATCCGGAATTATACACGACGAACTTCCTCTCATTGGCATTGAACCTTCTGCAATTCTTGGTTTCCGAGACGAATACCCTGAGCTTGCAGGAGAAGACCTGAAGGCTACAGCAGAAAAAATTGCTGCCAACAGTTTTATGGTAGATGAGTTCATTGTAAAAGAATTCAAATCAGGAAGAATTAACAGAGGTTTATTTGTCAATGACCGGGTGAATATTCTGTTGCATGCGCATTGTCAGCAGAAGGCCGTAGCATCATCAGCATGTACTATAGAAATGCTTTCAATACCCGCGAATTATTCTGTAAAGGAGATCCCATCGGGATGCTGCGGTATGGCAGGATCATTCGGGTATGAAAAGGAACATTTTGAATTATCAAACCAGGTTGGAGAACTTGTATTATTTCCCGAGGTAAGGAAAGCCGACAATAGTACAATTATATCGGCTCCCGGGACAAGCTGCAGGCATCACATAAAAGATGGAACAGGAAGGAAGGCTCTCCATCCGGCTGTTGTGCTTTATAATGCACTGAAGAAATAAGCCCCCCTTCATGTGGATTAGGGGGCAGATGGTTTCATCAATTAATAGCTGCTATTGTTCTAAGCAGTGTAGCTGCCCATGAATAAATATTATGTCGGACAATTACCAATCGCATTTGAGTCATGCGTTGATTTTGTTCCTCTTTCGTCATATCCAGCGCAAGTTTTATTGCATCTGCAGACTTTTCTATGTCATAGGGATTTATAATAATTGCTCCCTGTAGTTCCTGTGAGGCCCCAGCGAAGCGGCTGAGAATAAGTGACCCGTCATTCTGATTCCGTGAAGCAACAAATTCTTTTGCAACAAGGTTCATACCATCATGGAGCGATGTTATCATGCAAAAATCTGCTGAAGAATAGAATGGAGCTATCTCTTCGTGGCTATGATGCCTTTTCAGGAGGATAATTGCTTTCCAGTTTTTTGATTTAAAGCGCATATTAATCCTGTTTGTTTCATTTTCAACAGCGCTTACAGTATCGGAATAACTTTTCAGCTGTGTCCGACTGGGTGCCCCTATCTGTATAAATGTGAACTTACCCACATATGATGGATTTTTCTCCAGGAAACGTTCAACAGAAAGAAATTTTTCAACAATACCTTTTGTATAATCAATCCTGTCAACCCCTATGCCGACAAATTGCGCTTTAAGACCATACTCAGCTAACAGTTGGGATGGCTTAATTTTAGGCAAATCAATATCAAAATCTTTCAGTGTGAACGCGATGCTGATCGGAAATGGTTTTATAAAAGTAGTCCGTCCACCCATTTTTACTGAAAAATTCTCCCAGAGAACTCTTGATTCAAGTGCATTATTGACAGTTTCAAGAAAATGGTTGCAATGATATTGTGTATGAAACCCTATCAAATCAGCTCCAAGCATACCAGTCAGTATTTCCCGTTGCCATGGACAAATTCCAAAAGATTCCGGATTTGGCCATGGTATATGCCAGAATATCGCGACTTTAGCTTTGGGTTTTTCTTTTTTTATAAGTTCCGGCAATAATGCAAAATGAAAATCCTGAATCAAAATGAAAGGTTGTTCTTCATTTTTTGTTTCATCCAGGACAGCTTTGGCAAATTCTTCATTCNNTCTTCATTCACTTTTTTATAATAGTGCCAGTCATCATTTCTGAAGGTCGGCCTTGTATGTGCGATATGACAAAGCGGCCACAATCCTTCGTTTGAAAAGCCATAATAAAAATGATTTTCTTCTTCTTTTGTAAGCCATAGTCTTCTTAAAGTATATTTTGGCGCCTCAGGAGGAACTTCAACTTTATTATGTTTGTCTACAGTCTCTTTATCGGCATCTCCTGTTCCTGATGCAATCCAAAGGCCGCTGCAAGCCTTCAATATAGGTTCCATAGCGGTAATCAAACCACTGGCAGGAACTATGCATTTTATGTCTTTGCCCTCGTGAATATGCATATATGGCTCCCGATTGGATACTACAATCAGCTTCTTCCCATGCAAAAGGTTTTCCATCTCCACTCTGAGTCTTTCAGGAGTCCAGATAGCCTCTGCGCTTGTTCTTAACCGTGCTTCTTCCTCAGCGGTGGCTTTGGCTTCATTCATAGCCTGTGCAATAGATTCGATCTCTTTATGCAGCGGGTCAAGAAAGTCGAGATGAGGTTCAGGTTTGATTTGTCGTATATTTCCGGTTCGTATTGCTTTTACCCATTCAACAATTTTATTTACCTGTCTTAACACTCCCCAACGTATCAGAAGTAAAGTAACCACTGAGACTAAAAATGCCTGAAGAAACCAACCCATGAAATTCCGTGACCAGATGTTCCGGAGGACTTTGTTTATATATCCTGCATCAGCGTAAAATACTACGGCGTTATTGGATCTGCCTGATTTTTTTATCGGCCTGATATATTGATATACTTTCCCTCTTTCTGATTTAAAAAAATTCCCAACAGAAGTATCTGCATTTATTGATTGGGAAATGTAGTCTCTAGAATACTTTATAAAACTGCGTGCAGAGTTGCTGCACAAAATGCTGTCGTAATTGTAATAGATTGCAAAACCAAGAAGATTGAATTGTCTGTTTATACTGTCTGAAAAAAAGTTAATATTGTTCTGACCCAATTTTTCAAAAAATAAGGCATCGTGTATGAATATCTCATTTGCAACCTGTATAGTACGTGATTCGAGTTCATTATTCAATTTAGCTTTTTCAGTTGAACTCTGGTAAAAAGTAAATCCAAAGGCTACCAGGCCAACAGTAAAAAGTAGTGATAGTATAACTGAAATGTTTAATCTCATCCTGATAATTTTTTTAAAAGTGAAGCAACTTCATTGATACTTTTCAGTCTGTACCTGGCATGGGTAGGGCCTTCTCCTACCTTAACAGTAAAAGCGTTTGAATGATTCAAAAAAAACTCAAACATCTCTTCATCAGTTGCATCATCTCCGATTGATAATACAAAATCATAGGGGTGTTGCTCAAATAATTTTTTTACTGCACTTCCTTTACCGGTATCATTTGTTAATATTTCCACTACTTTATTTCCATCCAGAATTTTTAAGTTATAAGAATGAATTATTTCCTGCAAAAGATGCATCAATTCTCTTGAAGATAAATATCCAAGATCGGGGTCAACATTCCTGTAGTGCCATGTTAAAGAAAAAATTTTTTCCTCAACATAGGATTTCGGACATACATCAGTAATTTGTTTTAAAACAGGCATAATTGCTTTTTTCCACAAAAAATTATTGATTATCTGATTCTTCCAAACTCCTTCTATCTTCATCATTGCTCCATGTTCTGCAATTATATTTATTGGGATATGATCTAAAAATTTATCAATATCTCCGCGGCCTCTCCCGGTTATAATAAATATTTTTGTTTGTGGATTATCAACCAGTTTTAGTATAATGTCAGACATATGTTCCGGGAGAATTGCTGTTTCAGGCAGCGGTGTATGGTTAACAAGAGTTCCATCATAGTCAAGAAGTACCAGTCTGTTCTTTGCACTTCTGAATTTTTCTTTTATTTCTGCTTCTGTATTATTATCCATAATAGTTATTAATTGGGCTAATCTGACTAATTTGCTTTTACGTTGTATAGGATATTATAAAGTTAAACAAATGTGATAATTAATTGTTTTAAAATAATATTATATGTATACTTCTTATCGGCATGTTTCTGATCAGTTAATAAATTCGGTATTATCTTTGTATGTCACATGCGAAATTGTTTTATTAAAGAAAAATAGATGGCCGGCAATTAATGATGAAGTTTAATTATGAATAATCTAAATTATGGTGTAATTGGTAATTGCCGGAGTGCAGCCCTTGTGTCTGAAAAAGGAAGTATCGATTGGTGTTGTCTGCCGGATTTCGATTCGCCCTCCATTTTCGCCAAACTCATTGATATTGAAATAGGTGGCTCTTTCAGTTTTATTGTTGGT